>NZ_JANINT010000001.1:0-2575 GCF_024509035.1 Nocardioides sp.
CTCCTGCAGCGTGCCCATCTCGTCGGCCAGGTTGGGCTGGTAGCCCACGGCGGAGGGCATGCGACCCAGCAGGGTCGACACCTCCGAGCCGGCCTGGGTGAACCGGAAGATGTTGTCGATGAACAGCAGCACGTCCTGGCCCTGCACGTCGCGGAAGTACTCCGCCATCGTCAGCGCGGACAGCGCGACCCGCAGGCGGGTGCCCGGCGGCTCGTCCATCTGACCGAACACGAGGGCGGTCTGGCCGATGACGCCGGCCTCCTCCATCTCGACGATCAGGTCGTTGCCCTCGCGGGTGCGCTCACCCACGCCGGCGAACACCGACACACCACCGTGGTCCTTGGCGACACGCGCGATCATCTCCTGGATCAGCACGGTCTTGCCGACGCCCGCACCGCCGAACAGGCCGATCTTGCCGCCCTGGACGTACGGCGTGAGCAGGTCGATGACCTTGATGCCGGTCTCGAACATCTGGGTCTTGGACTCCAGCTGGTCGAAGGCGGGCGCCTTGCGGTGGATGCCCCAGCGCTCGGTGGGCTCGAAGGTCTCGCCCTCCTCGAGGTTGAGCACCTCGCCGAGGGTGTTGAACACCTTGCCGAGGGTCGCGTCGCCGACCGGCACCGTGATCGGGCCGCCGGTGTCGGTGACCTGCGCGCCACGGACGAGGCCGTCGGTCGGCTGCAGCGAGATCGCGCGGACCATGCCGTCGCCGATGTGCTGGGCGACCTCGAGCGAGAGGATCTTCGTCTCGCCGCTGAGGGTCAGCTCGCACTCGAGCTTGTTGTAGATGTCGGGCATCGAGTCCACCGGGAACTCGACGTCGACGACCGGGCCAATGACCCGGGCGATGCGACCGACGCCAGCGGAGCCGGTCTCCTGGGTCTCTTCGATCGTTGCAGTCATGTCTTCACTCACTCCCGGCTTGTGCGTCGGCGAGCGCGTTGACGCCACCGACGATCTCGCTGATTTCCTGGGTAATGCCGGCCTGACGGGCCTGGTTGGCGATACGTGTGTACTTCTTGATCAGCTCGTCGGCGTTGTCGGTCGCCGACTTCATGGCCTTCTGGCGGGCGGCGAGCTCGGAGGCCGCGGCCTGCAGGAAGGCGAAGAAGATCCGGCTCTGGACGTACTGCGGCAGCAGGTTGTCCAGCACCGCCTCGGCCGACGGCTCGAACTCGTAGAGCGGTAGCACGTCGTCGCTCGCGGGACGCTCCTCGCCCTCGACGACCTCGAGGGGCAGCAGGCGCACCGCCGTGGGCTCCTGGGTGAGCATCGAGCGGAATCGCGTGTAGACGACGTGGACCTCGTCGACCGCGTGCTCCCCGTCCTCGTCGAGGAACGCGTCGATCAGCGTGCTGCCGACCTCCAGCGCCGCATCGTAGGACGGCTGGTCGGAGAACCCGGTCCACGCCCGCACCACCGGACGGCCGCGGAAGCGGTAGTACGCCTCACCCTTGCGACCGCACAGGTAGACGTCGATCTCCTTCCCCTCACCGCGCAGCTTCTCGGCGAGGCGCTCGGCCTCCTTGAGCACGCTCGAGGAGTAGGCACCGGCCAGACCCCGGTCGCTGGTCACGATGAGCATCGCGACCCGCTGGGGGTTCTCCGGCTCGCGGGTCAGCGGGTGGTCGACGTTGGAGTACGTCGCCACCGCGGACACGGCACGGGTGAGCTCGCGGGCGTACGGGGCGGCCGACTGGGCCCGCTGCTGCGCCTTGATGATGCGGGACGCAGCGATGAGCTCCATGGCACGCGTGATCTTCTTCATCGACTCCGTCGACTTGATCCGCGCGCGGTACTCGCGCAGCGATACAGCCATGAGCTACCTCAGCCCCGCTTCTGCTTGACGATCTGCTCCTGCTCGACGTCCTCGTCGGCCAGCGGCTCGGCGTCCGGCTCGTGGCCGACCTTGATCGAGTTGCCCTCGGAGGTCTCGAACTGGTCGAGGAAGGAGTTGTAGGCGTCCTCCAGCGAGGAGGCGGTGTCGTCCTCGAACTTCTGCGTCTCCCGGATCGCCGCGAGGATGCCGTCGTGCGAGCGGCGCAGGAAGTCGAGGAACTCACGCTCGAAGCGCAGCACGTCCTCGGTGGGGACCCGGTCGAGCTTGCCGCTGGTGCCCAGCCACAGCGAGACCGTCATCTCCTCGAGCGGGTACGGCGAGTAGGCCGGCTGCTTGAGCAGCGCCATCAGCCGCTGGCCACGGTCGAGCTGCTGGCGCGAGGCCGCGTCGAGGTCGGAGGCGAACATCGCGAACGCCTCCATCGCGCGGAACTGCGCCAGGTCGACCTTGAGCGAGCCGGTGACCGCCTTCATCGCCTTGGTCATCGCCGAGCCACCCACGCGCGACACCGACACACCGACGTCGATCGCGGGGCGCTGGTTGGCGGCGAACAGGTCGGACTGGAGGAAGATCTGGCCGTCGGTGATCGAGATGACGTTGGTCGGGATGTACGCCGACACGTCGTTGGCCTTGGTCTCGATGATCGGCAGGCCGGTCATCGAGCCCGCGCCCAGGTCGTCGGAGAGCTTGGCGCAGCGCTCGAGGAGCCGGCTGTGCAGGTAGAAGACGTCACCC
>NZ_JANINT010000001.1:2585-15011 GCF_024509035.1 Nocardioides sp.
CAGCGACACGGCGCGGTAGGCCTCGGCCTGCTTGGTCAGGTCGTCGAACACGATCAGGACGTGCTTGCCGTCGTACATCCAGTGCTGGCCGATGGCCGAGCCGGTGTAGGGGGCGAGGTACTTGAAGCCCGCGCTGTCCGAGGCCGGCGAGGCGACGATCGTGGTGTACTCCAGCGCACCGGCCTCCTCGAGGGCGCCGCGCACGGAGGCGATCGTCGAGCCCTTCTGGCCGATGGCGACGTAGATGCAGCGGACCTGCTTGGTCGGGTCGCCCGACTCCCAGTTCTGCTTCTGGTTGATGATCGTGTCGATCGCGATCGTGGTCTTGCCGGTCGCGCGGTCGCCGATGATCAGCTGGCGCTGGCCGCGGCCGATGGGGGTCATCGCGTCGATGGCCTTGATCCCGGTCGCCATCGGCTCGTGCACCGACTTGCGCTGCATCACCGTGGGGGCCTGGAGCTCGAGCGCGCGACGCGTGTCGGCCTCGATGTCGCCGAGGCCGTCGATCGGCTTGCCGAGCGGGTCGACCACGCGGCCCAGGAAGTTGTCGCCGACGGGGACCGAGAGGATCTCGCCGGTGCGGCGGACCGTCTGGCCCTCCTCGATGCCCTCGAAGTCACCGAGGATGACGACACCGATCTCGCGGGTGTCGAGGTTGAGCGCGAGGCCCATCGTGCCGTCCTCGAACTCGAGGAGCTCGTTGGCCATCGCGGACGGGAGGCCGCTGACGCGGGCGATGCCGTCACCGGCGGTGGCGACCGTGCCGACCTCCTCCTTGCTGGCGGCGTCGGGCTGGTACTCGGAGACGAACCGCTGCAGCGCGTCGCGGATCTCGTCGGGCCGGATCGAAAGCTCCGTCATTTGTCTGTCCCTACTCTCCTGGGCTCTCGTGGTGTGGTCTGGGTGCTGACCGGCCTCAGCCGGCCAGTCTCCGTCGGGCGTCGTCGAGGCGGGACGCGACGGTGCCGTCGATGACGTCGTCGCCGATCTCGACCCGCATGCCGCCCAGGAGGGCCGGGTCCACCTCGATGTTGAGGTGCACCGGCCGGCCGTACTGGGTGCTCAGGGCCTGCTCGAGGCGGGTGCGCTCCGCCTCGCCGAGCTCACGGGCGACGCGTACGAGCGCCACCCCTTCACCCTGGGTCGCCGCGGCGACCTTCTGGTACTCCGTGATCGCCGCGTGGAAGGAGCGGTGGGACCCGGCGAGCGCCTGCTCGACCAGGGCCACGGTCGCGGGCAGCGCCCGGCCCTCCAGCAGGCTGCGCAGCAGCGTGCGCTTGTCCTCGACCGAGCGGACCGGGTCGGAGAGCGCGATCCGCAGATCGGCGTCCTCCTCCACGACCTGTCCGACGACGAACAGCTCGTCGGAGAGGCGCGTGGACTCCCGGCGACCGGCCGACCGCACGACCGCGACCACACCGAGGTGCTCGAGGGCGTCGGCGAGGTCGCGAGCCGCGACCCAACGCATCCCGACCGCCTGCGCCACGAGGTCGACCGCGGCGGCACCGAGCTTGCCGTCGAGGAGACCGTGGGCCAGCGAGGCCTTGGCCTGCGCCGGGGTGGACACGTCGGTGACCGCCCGCCGCAGGGCGGGCTCGGAGCGCAGCAGCGCCGCGGCCCGGAAGAGGTCGTCGCCGAGCGAGGCGAACTCCTCGAGGGTGGGCCCGTCGCCGTCGACCCGCTCGCCGAGGGCCTGGAGGGCCTCCGCCGAGGAGCCGCGCAACGAGCTGAGCTGCTGGACCATCAGTTCGCCCCGCCACCCGAGACCTGGGAGGCCTCGATGGTCTCGAGGTCGGCCAGGAAGCGCTCGACGACGCGCGAGGAGCGCTCGTCGTCCTCGAGGCTCTCGCCGACGATGCGGCCGGCGAGGCTGGTGGCCAGGGTGCCCACCTCGGCACGCAGCGAGGTGACCGCCTGCTGGCGCTCGGCCTCGATCTGCGTCTTGCCGTGCTCGACGATCCGCGCGGCGTCGGCCTGGGCCTGCTCGCGCATCTCGGCGATGATCTGCGCGCCCTGCTCGCGAGCCTCCTCGCGGATCCGCGCCGCCTCGTGGCGGGCGTCCGCGAGCTGCTGCTCGAGGTCGGCGAGCTTGGCGTCAGCCTCGGCCTGCTTGGTCTCGGCCGCGGCAAGGCCGCCCTCGATGGCCTGGGTGCGCTCGGTGTAGATCTGCTCGAACCTCGGCGTCACGAACTTCCAGACGGCGAAGAGCAGCAGGCCGAACACCACGAGCGAGAGAACGATCTCGATCGCGTGGGGAAGGAGCGGGTTGAGCTCCTCGGCCTTCGCCAACGGTGCGGCGAGCAGTGCTTGCATGGCGGGTCCTTCCGGTCCTGTGTCGGTCGTGGTCGGACCGGTCAGAGAACGAACGCGAGGGCGATACCGATGATCGCGAGCGCCTCGGCGAGCGCGAAGCCGAGGATCGCGATCGACTGCAGCCGGCTCTGGGCCTCGGGCTGGCGGGCGACACCGCTGATGTAGGCGGCGAAGATCAGGCCGATACCCACACCGGGGCCGATCGCGGCGAGGCCGTAGCCGATCATGTTGGCGGAGCCATCAACAGCCATAGGGATCACGGCTAGTTTCCTTTCGGGTTACTTGCTACTTCGGGTGGAGTGGAGATCTGGGGTGGAGCCGGTGGAGCCGGTGGAGCTCAGTGCTCGTCCGCGATCGCGCCGGAGATGTACATGGCGTTGAGGAGGACGAAGACGTAGGCCTGCAGGAACTGGATCAGCACCTCCAGGAACGCCACGGCGATGAACAGCAGCCAGGCGAGGACGCCGACCGGGGCGTACTGGGCCGACATCTCGGTGACGAGGTACTCGCCGCCGAGCGCGAACAGGATCAGCAGCAGGTGGCCGGCGAACATGTTGCAGAACAGACGGAGGGCCAGCGTGACCGGCCGGACCAGGATGTTCGACATGAACTCGAGCGGGATCAGCAGGATCAGCATCGGGCCGCCGATGCCGCCGGGGACCGTCTGCAGCTTGAGGTAGCCCAGGACGCCGTGGCGCCGCATGCCCGCGATGTTGTAGATCAGCCAGCTCAGGATCGCGAGGCCGTAGACCATGCCCGATCGCGAGAACGTCGGGAACTGGATGAACGGGATCGTCGCGAACAGGTTGTTGAGCAGGATGAAGAAGAAGAGCGTGAAGAGGTAGGGCACGTAGCGCGCGAAGTCGTGGCCGCCGATGATGTCGCGGCCCATCGAGTTGCGGACGAAGCCGTAGGCCTCCTCGCCGACGAACTGCAGCCGGCTCGGCACCATCTGCTGCTTGCGCGCCGCGGCGTAGAAGAACGCGAAGACCAGGATCGCCGCGAGGACGATCTGGAGCATCGGCTTGGTCACGCCGAGCACGAAGGTCTGGCCGAACATCTCGAAGGTGTCGTGACCACCACCGATCGCCGGCAGGTCGAAGTCGTGGGGTCCGGGCGGGGTGAACCCGTCGCTACCCTCGGCGGTGCGCACCACGGATGCTGCGAAAGTCACCGGTTCTCCTCTACGTGTCGTGCTCGTGTGGCTGCGCGCGGTTGAACCGGGCGAAGGTCAGGTAGATGCCGAGTCCAGCGCCGATCAGGATGCCCACCGCGACCAGGAAGCTCGTCCCCAGCCAACGGTCGACCAACCAGCCCAGGAAGCCGTACAGCGCGACCCCGGACACGATGTACCCGAAGGCGTGCCAGGGGTCCCCCGACGGTTGTTCCTGAGTCCCAGGCGGCGGATCCTGTCGACTCATTGCGCCCCGGACGATAGCAGCAGCAGCCGGTCATCGTTCACCCGCCCGGACAGCCGTGGACGCGGGGCCCGCCGGGCGCAGCTCGTACACGGGGATCCGCACCCGGGTCGCGAGCACGACCTGGAGCGTGATCCAGCCCGCCGTGCCGGCGATGACGGCACCGGCCAGCCAGGCCCGGTCGAGGGTGTCGTCGAGGGCGCCGGAGCGTGAGAGCGCGGCGAAGAACACCGCCATCACCACGACCTGGAGGGTGTAGGTCAGCAGCGCGATCAGCAGCGAGGCGGCCGGCAGGATCCGGGCCACCTCGTTGACCGCGAACGACCCGCCGGCGAAGACGAGCACGACGAGCGCGGTGCCGACCAGGGCACCGAACGACGCGGACGACCCGGCGACCAGGGCACCGACGACGGCGAGCGCGAGACCCGCGGCGAGCGAGCCGGCGGTCGCGCCCAGGAGCACACGGGACCCCGGGTTGCGGGTGACCTGGTTCGTCTCGGTCGTCATGGGTGGCGGCCGTCCTGGGAGGCGAATTTCGGGGCCGTCGCGAGCGGTGCAGCGACGCTTGTGAAAACTAACACAAAGTCCCGGAGCGTCGAAAACGGAACGATCCAATGCCGCCAGGGCGCTGCTGGACACGACGGGCGAACGCGAGCGGCGTGCGGTGCGAGCGGTGGCGGGGCTGCCGAGAGAAGGCGTGGCGGGTCACTCCGACCGAGGCACACGCAGCCAAACGCTCCACCGGTCGCCGCGCGCCGCGCGGCCGCGTGGCTTGTCCGGCAGGGCCCGTGTCAACCGACCCCTTCTCCTGGGTCCCCGGGCCCGACCGGTTCGACCGCCGCGACCGGCCCCTCGAACGGCCGCGGACGATGGAGCTTGGGCAGCACGAACGTCACCCCCACGGTGAGTGCCGCCATCGCGGAGACGGACACCCACATCCACAGCTCCTCGCTGTACAGGCTCATCAACACGGTGCCGAACGCGACGAGGGCGGCCCACATCCACATGATCACCACCGCCCGGCGGTGGGAGTGGCCGATCTCGAGCAGCCGGTGGTGCAGGTGCTGCTTGTCGGGTGCGAAGGGAGAGCGGCCCGCGCGGGTGCGGCGTACGACCGCGAGCACGAGGTCGAGGATCGGGATGACGAGCAGGGAGACCGGGAGCAGCAGGGGCAGCAGGGTCGGCACGAAGCTCGCGCGGGAGCCGGCCGCGCCGGCGCTGATCTGGTTGGGGTCGAACTGCCCGCTCAGCGTCACGGCGCTGGCCGAGAGCACGAGACCGAGCAGCATCGACCCGCTGTCACCCATGAACAGGCGCGCCGGGTGGAAGTTGTGGGGCAAGAACCCCGCGCACGCACCGGCGAGCGAGGCGCTGAGCAGCGCTCCGGTGGTCGCGAGCGTCACGTTGTTGATGTCGGAGAGCTGGTAGCAGTAGACGAAGAACGCCAGCGCTCCCACCCCCACCACGCCCGCGGCCAGCCCATCGAGCCCGTCGACGAAGTTCACGGCGTTGACGGTCGCGACCACGATGAACCCGGTCAGCAGCGCACCCTGGGCAGGGTCGATGGTGACCTGGACGCCGTCGCCACCGGGGAAGAAGACGTACTGGATGCCGAAGGCGATCAGGAACCCTGCCGCGAGCACCTGGCCACCGAGCTTCGTCAGCGCGTCGAGCTCGAAGAGGTCGTCCAGGACGCCGACGGCGCAGATCAACGCCCCGGCGATCAGGACCACGCCGGCGTCGCGGAACACGAACGGGTCGCTCTGCGAGAGGAACGGCAGCTGGCGCGCCACCAGGTAGGCGGCGACCAGGCCGCCGAGCATCGCCAGACCGCCCAGGTACGGGATCGGCACCGCGTGGACGTCGCGGTCGCGCACCTTCGCGACCGCGCCGGTCCGCAGGGCGATCTCGCGCGCGATGACCGTGAGCAGGTAGGTCGTCGCAGCGGCGATGAGGAAGACGAGGAGGTACTCCCGCACGGCCCCGCTTCCTCAGCCCTCGTCGGTGAGCGTGGCGCCGAGCGGCTCGAGCACCTCGTTGAGCTGCTCGAGGGAGAGCGCACCGAGCCGCAGCACCCGTCCCTGGGTGCCGGTCACGTCGACGATCGTGGACGCCTCGCCGCCGGGCGCGGGCCCGGCGTCGACGATGACGGCGACGTCGTCACCGAGCATCTCCGCCGCCTGGTCGGCGTCGGTCGCGGCCGGCATCCCGGTCTTGTTGGCCGAGCTGACGGCCAGCGGTCCGGTGCGCTCGAGGATCTCGCGGGCGACCTCGTGGTCGGGCATCCGCACCGCGACGGTGCCCCGGGTGTCGCCGAGGTCCCACTGCAGGGAGGTCTGCTGGTGGCACACCAGCGTGAGCGGGCCGGGCCAGAACGCCTCGACCAGCGCGCGGGCGTAGCCGGGCACCCGCACGGCCAGCGCGTCGAGCGTCGTCGCGGCGCTGATCAGCACCGGCGGCGGCATCTCGCGGCCGCGCCCCTTGGCCGCGAGCAGCCCGCGGACCGCGGCGGGGTCGAAGGCGTCGGCGCCGATGCCGTACACGGTGTCGGTGGGGAGCACGATCAGCTCGCCTCGCTGCACGGCCAGGCTGGCGGCCTCGACCGCCTCCTCGCGCTCCTCGTCGGTGCCGGTGGCGTAGCGCGCGCTCACTGCTGGGACCTCACACGGGTCATCGTGCCAGCCGCGCCGTCGTGAAGCGCGCGCGGCCCGCCAGGTCGTCGTGGTCGCGCACGTCGCTCCAGCGACCGCTCGACGCGAACACGGCGGGCGCGGACTCGCCCTGGACGTCGGCGTGCTCGAAGCTCACCACTCCCCCGGGCCGCAGCAGCTGTGCCGCCCGACGCTCGAGCACGCGGATGGCGTCGAGCCCGTCGGCGCCGGAGAACAGCGCGAGGTGCGGGTCGTGGTCGCGCGCCTCGGGCGCGACCGACTCCCACGCGTCGAGCGGGATGTACGGCGGGTTGCAGGTGACGACGTCGACACTGCCCAGCAGGTCGTCGAAGGCGGTCGCCATGTCGCCCAGGCGCAGGTCGACCGAGGTGGCGGCCAGGTTGCGTGCGGCCCAGTGGTGCGCCGCCTCGTCGAGCTCGACGGCGTGGACGATCGCCGCCGGCACCTCGTCGGCGACGGCGCGCGCGACCGCGCCCGAGCCGGTGCAGAGGTCGACGACGACGGGCGCCTCGAGCGCCGAGGCCTGCTCGATCGCCCAGCCGGCGAGCAGCTCGCTCTCGGGCCGCGGGACGAACACGCCCGGCCCGACCTCGAGCTGGACGTAGCGGAACCCGACGGTGCCGGTGAGGTGCTGCAGGGGTTCGCGAGCCGCGCGGCGAGCCACGAGGGCGTCGTACTCCTCCAACGCGGAAGGTGCGACGTCCTCCACGAGCGCCAGGCCGGAGAGCGTGGTGCCGAGGACGTGCGCCAGCAGCGCAGCCGCGTCGTGCTCGGGGCTGGCGACACCGGCCTGCTGCAGCCGCTGGCTCGCCGCCGCCAGGACGGCCCGTCGCTGGTTCACGGCCGGTTCCACTCCTGGGCTCACTGCTCGAGCGCGTCGAGGCGGGCGGCGAGGTCGGCCTCGACACAGGAGTCGAGCACCGGCTGGAGGTCGCCGTCGAGCACCTGGTCGAGGTTGTAGGCCTTGTAGCCGGTGCGGTGGTCGGAGATCCGGTTCTCCGGGTAGTTGTACGTGCGGATGCGCTCGGACCGGTCGACGGTGCGCACCTGGCTGCGCCGGGCCTCGCCCGCCTCGGCGTCGGCCTTCTCCTGCGCGGCGGCGAGCAGCCGGGCGCGCAGGATCCGCATGGCCTGCTCGCGGTTCTGCAGCTGGCTCTTCTCGTTCTGGCAGCTGACCACGATGCCGGTCGGCACGTGGGTGATGCGGACCGCGGAGTCGGTGGTGTTCACGCTCTGACCGCCGGGTCCGCTGCTGCGGAAGACGTCGATGCGCAGGTCGTTCTCGTCGATCTGGACATCGACCTGCTCGGCCTCGGGCATCACGAGGACACCCGCGGCGCTGGTGTGGACCCGGCCCTGGGACTCGGTGACCGGCACCCGCTGCACGCGGTGGACGCCGCCCTCGAACTTGAGGAGGGCGTACGGCGCCTCGCCCGGCTCGGGCGTGCCCTTCGCCTTGACCGCCACCGTGACCGACTTGTAGCCGCCGAGGTCGGACTCGGCGGCGTCGAGGATCTCCACCTTCCACCCGCGGCCCTCGGCGTAGCGGGTGTACATGCGCAGCAGGTCGCCGGCGAACAGCGCCGACTCCTCCCCGCCCTCGCCCGACTTGACCTCGAGGATCGCGTCCTTGTCGTCGGCCGGGTCGCGCGGGACCAGCAGCCGGCGCAGCCGCTCCTCGGCGTCGTGGCGTCGCGCCGTCAGGCTCTCGGCCTCCTCGGCGAACCCGGGGTCCTCCGCCGCGAGCTCGCGCGCGGCCTCGAGGTCCTCGTCGAGTCGCTGCAGCTCGCGGTAGGCCCCGATGACGGAGGAGAGCGCGGCGTAGCGCTGGTTGAGCTGCTTGGCCAGCCGGGCGTCCGCGTGCGTCTCGGGTGCACCCAGCCGCTGCTCGAGCGCGGCATGCTCGGCGAGCATCCCTTCAACGGCTTCGAACATCGATGTTCCTTCGGGTGGTGAAGCACCCGGAGCCACGGCTGTGGTCCCCGGGACAAGACACAGGCGCCGGCCGCCCGCGCGTGAGCGGGGCGACCGGCGCCTGGACGACGCTACTTCTTGGCGTCAGCGGCCTTCTTGTAGCGAGCCTCGAAGCGGGCGACGCGACCGCCGGTGTCGAGGATCTTCTGCTTGCCGGTGTAGAACGGGTGGCACTGCGAGCACACGTCGGCGTGGATCGTGCCGGAGGTCGCGGTGCTGCGGGTGGTGAACGACGCGCCACAGGTGCAGGTCACCTGGGTCTCGACGTACGCCGGGTGGATGTCCTTCTTCATGGTGTCCTCTCCTCGGCCGCCGGGTCGCCACTCCCATCGAGTGACGTGAACCGGAGCCAGCACACGATTGTGTCATGGCTCCCAACGCCGTGGTAATCGAGGATGTTCCCGAGCGGAGGCCTGAGAGCGGCGGAGCCGATCACAGGCCGGAGCGAGCCGGGCGTCCGAGGAACGAGGACGCCACCGGGCCACACCGACACGAGCTGCGACGCAGGCACCCGGTCGCGCCGAGCGAGGTCAGCTCCGTCGCGGGAACGCGGGGACGATGCGCGGGAGACCGTCCTCGGGAGCCTCGTCCGGCACGACCCGCAGCGGCGCACCCGCCGGAGCCGGTTCCCCCGCGCGGGCGGTCTGCGACGCCTGAGCGGCCTCCGCCTCGACGATCTCGTGCGGCAGCGGCGGTGGCACGCCTTCGCCGTGCAGGCGCAGTCGTACGACGACGGTGGTGCCCTCGCCCTCGCGCGACTCGATGACGACGTCGCCGGAGTGCCGATCCACGATCGTCTGCATGATCCGCAGGCCCAGGCCGGTGCCGGCGATCTCGTTGGTGACCGCGTTGGACGCCCGGAAGAACCGGGTGCCGAGCCGATCGATCTCGTCGGCGGGGATCCCGATGCCGCGGTCGCTCACAGCGACCTCGACCTCACGGGCGCGCACCGTCATCGTCACCTCGACGTCGCCCTGGTCGTGGCTGAACTTCACCGCGTTCGTGAGCACGTTCAAGAACGCGCGGTGCAGCATGGCCCGGTCCGCGAGCACCGGGACCACGTGGTCAGGCCCGGAGACCGTGAGGTGGATCCCACGGCGCGCAGCGGTGATGCGTACGTCGGTCACCGCCTCCCGGAGCAGGAGCGAGAGGTCGACGGGCTCCATCTCGCTTCCCCGGCCCTCGGCACGCGAGAGGGCGAGCAGGTCGTCGATGAGCGCCTTGAGCCGGGTCACGTTGCGCCGCGTCGCCTCCAGCATCCGCTCGTGGCGCGGCTCCATGCGATCCTCGAACTCCTCGGCCACCAGCTCGAGGTAGCCACTGATCGTCGTCAGCGGGGTTCGCAGCTCGTGGGAGACGTTGGAGACGAAGTCGTCGCGCGCCGTGTCCAGGCTGCGCAGCTCGCTCTGGATCCGGCCCTCCACCGCCTGGGCCCGCCGCTGGGCGTCGGCGAACGCGTTGAGCGCGGACGCGACCGCGCGCACCTCCTTGGGCCCACGCTCCTCGGCGCGGGCGTCGGGATCCTGGCCGGCCATCCGCTGCACGACGGTCTCGAGGGCGAGCAGCGGCTCGGAGAGCTCGCGCAGCAGCCCGCGCCGGGCCCGCGAGATCACGTACCACGCGGCCGCGGCCAACAGCACGACCGCGAGCACCGTCCCCTTGAGCCGGAAGGACGCATCGGTCCGGGCCTGGCGGACCCGGCTGTCGAAGGCCTGCGAGCTCACCTGGTGGGCGCTGCGGACGGCGTCGAAGCTCGTGGTCCCCGCACGGGCCTGCTGGGCGGTGGGGCGAGTGCGCCCCGGGCTGTCCATCACCGGCTGCGCATATTTCTCGATCCACTGTGCAGCGGCCCGCTCCTGACGCACCACGAGCACCTCCAGCTCGTCGTCGCCGGCCGCGAAGCGGCGGACCTTCTGCTGGTCGGCCGGGAAGCGCACCAGCGCCTGGGCGAACCGATCGGCCGCCGCCTGCTGCCCCGATGCGGTCCACGACTCCACGGCCGCTGACATGTCGGTGAGATCCTGGTAGACGTCCTGGTTGGCCGCGGCGGCGGGCTGGAGGTCGTCGGTCAGTCGGTTGACCGCGGTCGTGGAGAGCAGCACGCCGATGACGGCGATCACCGCCATCAGGGCCGCCATCGCCGCGACCCGCACGATGACCGGCTGGACAAGCCGTGCGACCGGACGCCCCCCACTCATGCGGGCACGCAGCCCTGGAAGGCCCGCTGGCTGCGCTCACTCATGCGCACACTCGCTCGCTCATGGCTCGACCACACACCCCCCGCACGTCCCCACGGACGCGCCGATCCCAGCAGTGCCCCCGCACGGCTGACCCGAGGGTAGCGCCGGACCAGGGTCCGGCGGACCGGATTGGCGCAGCCGGGCCTGCCCGTTCAGACCGAGCGGGTCAAGAGCGCCTGCACGCGCGAGGCGAGCTCGCGCGGGCTGAAGGGCTTGGTGATGTAGTCGTCGGCACCGGAGTCGAAGCCGGTCTCGACGTCGGACTCCTGGGCCCGCGCGGTCAGCAGGATCACCGGGAGGTCGGCCAGCGCCGGATCGGCCCGGATCGCCCGGATCGCGTCGAGGCCGGACACGCCGGGCATCATCACGTCGAGGACGGCGAGGTCGGGTCGCTGGGCCTGACACGCCTCGATCGCGGCCGCCCCGTCGGAGACGGCCACCACGTCGTGACCGAGCGTCGACAGCTTGAACTCGACGAGCTCGCGGATGTCGACGTCGTCGTCAGCGACCAGGATCCGAGCCACTCAGGTCCCCTTCCTCGGGCAGGTGCGTGCGCAGCCTATCGGGCGTCGCGCTCGCCGAAAGCCTATGCCAGTGACGCGGTCCTGTCCGGCAGTCAGTCCTCACGGCCGCCGTTCGCTGTCGGCGTGGTCTTCTGGACCTGCATCAGGAACTCGATGTTGGTCTGCGACTTCTTCAACCGCTCGAGGAGGAGCTCGAGCGCCTGCTGCCCCTCGAGGCTCGACAGGACCCGGCGCAGCTTCCAGACGATCGCCAGCTCCTCCTGCCCCATGAGGAGCTCCTCGCGCCGGGTGCCGGACTGGACCGCATCGATCGCGGGGAACAGCCGCTTGTCCGCGAAGTCGCGGCGCAACCGGATCTCCATGTTGCCGGTCCCCTTGAACTCCTCGAAGATCACCTCGTCCATCTTCGAGCCGCTCTCGATGAGAGCCGTCGCGAGGATGGTCAGCGAGCCGCCGTTCTCGATGTTGCGCGCAGCACCGAAGAACTTCTTCGGCGGGTACAGCGCCGCCGAGTCGACGCCACCGGACAGGATGCGGCCGCTGGCGGGGGTCGCGAGGTTGTACGCGCGGCCCAGGCGGGTGATGCCGTCGAGCAGGACGACCACGTCGTGACCGAGCTCGACCAGCCGCTTGGCCCGCTCGATGGCGAGCTCGGCGACCATCGTGTGGTCCGAGGCGGGCCGGTCGAACGTCGAGGAGATGACCTCGCCCTTGACCGAGCGCTCGAAGTCGGTGACCTCCTCGGGACGTTCGTCGACGAGGACGACCATGAGGTGGCACTCGGGGTTGTTCGTGGCGATCGAGCTCGCGATCGACTGCATGATCATGGTCTTGCCGGCCTTGGCCGGCGAGACGATCAGGCCGCGCTGCCCCTTGCCGACGGGCGCCGCGATGTCGATCACGCGACCGATCAGGTTGCCGGGGTCCGTCTCGAGGCGGAGCCGCTCGGTCGGGTACAGCGGCGTGAGCTTGGCGAACTCGACCCGCCCCTTGGCGATCTCGGGGTCCGCGCCGTTGACGCTGTCGATGCGGACCATCGGGTTGAACTTCTCCTTGCGCTCGCCCTCGCGGGGCTGGCGCACCTGGCCGACGAGCGCGTCGCCGCGGCGCAGGCCGAACTTGCGCACCATCGACAGCGAGACGTACACGTCGTCCGCACCGGGCAGGTAGCCGCTGGTCCGCACGAACGCGTAGTTGTCGAGCACGTCCAGGATGCCGGCGGCCGGCACCAGCACGTCGTCCTCGAGGATCGTCGTGTCGGGCTCGTTGCGCTGCCCGGGCGCCG
>NZ_JANINT010000002.1 GCF_024509035.1 Nocardioides sp.
CGTCAGGGCGTGGTCTCGCCGAGCAGCCAGGCGGCGAAGAACGCCGTCAGGTCCTCACCGGAGTGCTCGGTCCACCAGGTGGTGATCTTGTTGTAGTCGGCGTTGCCCTCGGCGTAGGCCCGCGGCCAGGCGGCCGCGAGCCGCCAGAACTCCGCGTCCCCGAGTCGCTGACGCAGGTCGTCCCACATCAGCGCGGGCCCGTAGTAGACGTTGGAGGAGCCGAACGCGTCGGGGTCGTAGGCCGCCGGCGGCCCGGCCTCGGCGCGCAGCCGGGGCTCGAGCTCCGCCCAGCGGTCCATGACCGCGGACACCGGCTCGCCCTGGGACTCAGCCGTCCAGACACCCTGCACGAACGTGGCCATGCCCTCGTTCATCCACACGTCGCGCCAGTCGATCGGCGTGACCTCGTCGCCGTACCACTGGTGGGCGATCTCGTGGACCAGCACCTCGGGCGAGGTCGCGTAGGCGGTGTCGCCCAGCGTGATCATCGTCTGGGTCTCCATGCCGCTCTGGGAGTCGACGACGACGATGCCGAGCGTGTCGAAGGGGTAGGGGCCGAGGTGCTGCTCGACCCAGTCGAGCGCCTCGGGGGTGCGCTCGACCCGGCGCAGCAGGTCGGGCCGGCCGCGCGGGGTCCAGTAGGTGAGGGGGATGCCGGACTTCGCGGTGTCCTCGGTCATCGTGAAGTCGTCGAACGCGACGGTGATCAGGTACGACGACGCCGGGCTGTCCAGTCGCCAGCGGGTGACCGTGTCGCCGTCCGCGCGGGAGCGCTCGAGCAGCGCGCCGTTGGCGACCCCGACGAACGGCGCAGGGACCCGCAGCGTGAAGTCGTAGAGCGCCTTGTCGGAGGGCTGGTCGTTGACGGCGTACCACGTGTAGGCGCCATAGGGCTCCTGCATCGTCCAGGTCGCCCCGTCGTGGGTCACCGTCCAGCCCGTCGAGTCGAAGTCGCTGCGCTGCACCGGCGCGGGGACCGGTCGCGGCCGCCCGGCGTAGGTGATGACCAGGGTGTGCAGCTCGTCGGTCGCGACGTCCGCCTCGACGACGAGGTCCTTGCCTCGGTGGCGGTGGTCGGCCGGGGCACCGTCGAGCAGGACCTTCTCGACCTCGAGCGGCCGGGCGAGGTCGAGCTGGAGGTGGTCGGCGTCCTCGGTGGCGCGCAGCTCGAGGGTCTCCACGCCCTCGAGCGTGCGGGTGGCCGGCCGCCAGGTGAGGTCGAGGTCGTAGTGCAGGGCGTCGACCCCGGGGTCGCCCACGTCGGGGTAGTTCCGGTCCTCGACGGGGGTGCTGTAGCCGTCCGCGGCGTCGCCGGTGGCACCGTCAGAGGGACCGTTCGAGGGACCGGACGCGCTGGCGGTCGGGCTCGTGCTCGGGCTGCCGGTAGCCGGCGACGGCGCGGGCGTGGGTGCCGGGGGCGTGTCCTTCTCGGACGTGCATCCCGCCAGCAGCGCGGCGCACGTCAGCGCGGAGGTGAGGAGGGCGGCGGCCCTCACTCGCCACCTCGCAGGAGAGGTCGGGCGAGTCGCCGGCCGTGGTGGATCTGCGCCTTGATCGTGCCGAGCGGCGCGCCGACGAGCTCGGCGATCTCCTCGTAGGACATCCCGTAGACATCGCGCAGCAGCAGCGGCTCGACGAACTGGGGGTGGTCCTTCTCGATGGTCTCCATCGCCTCGAGCAGGTCCAGGCGGGTGCCGGCGATGACGCTGGTGGTGCGTGGGTCGGGCCGGTCGAGCGGGCCGTGGTCGAGCGGGTCGCTCGCGGTCGCCTGGTTCTTCAGGCGGCGGTACGTCGAGCGGGCGGAGTTGACCGCGACGACGTGCATCCACGTGGTGAAGCGACCGCGACCGCCCCACGAGCCGATCTTGTTGGCGATGTTGATCAGCGCCTCCTGGCAGGCGTCCTCGGCGTCGGCCAGGTGGGGCAGCACGCCCCGGCACACGTTGAGCGCCCGTGGGCGGATGGCGGTCAGCAGTGCCTCGAGCGCATCGCGGTCACCGCCCTGGGCGCGCCGGGCGAGCTCGTCGATCTCGTCGGCCGTCAGTGCTTCATCCATCGCCACACCCGTGGGCTTCACTCATCACGCAGACACCCTTCCCCGTTGCCTGAACCTTAGCCAGGCAGCGGGGAAGGGTGATGACGTCGTTACTTCACCTCGGAGCGGAGCACCGCCCGCAGGCCCACCGCGAGCGGCAGCACCAGCCAGACCAGTCCGGTCACGCCGAGCTGCGCCCAGTTCTCCGCGGTCATCGCGGACATCTCGGTGAGCGACCCCTGGGTGTAGTTGAAGTCGATCCACGGCTGGATCCGCTCGAACCAGTCCTGCGTGGCCGAGAGCACCTCGGTGAGGGTGCCCAGCACGAACGAGTAGACGAAGTAGCCGACGATCGCGCCCGCCGAGTTGCGGAACAGCACGCCGAGCATGAAGCCGATCAGCATGTTGACGATCTGGAAGAGCAGCAGGCCGACCAAGTCGGCGGCGGCGACGTCCCAGACCGGGTCGACGCCGACGATCGCGGCGCCGAGCAGGTTGCCGAGCGCGCCGATGCCGAGGGCGAGCAGCATCGAGACGACCCCGACGCCGACCGCGACCGCGAGCTTGGCGTTGACGACCCGGGCGCGGTGCGGCACGAGCGTGAACGACGTGAGCCCGGTGCGCTGGCTCCACTCGCTGGTGACCGAGAGGATCGCGATCACCGGCAGGATGATCGCCATCGGCACGCCGATCGCGGTGCCGAACGTCATGTAGGTGATCTCGCTGTCCGGCGCGAACAGGATCGTGGCGGCGGTGGCGAGCGTGGCGAGGATGCCGACGCTGGCCAGCAGCCAGAAGCCCGAGCGGGTGTCGAAGGACTTGCGCAGCTCGACCGCGACGATCCGCGACATCGGGATCGGGGCCGGTGCGGAGCGTGCGACGAGGAGGTCGTCGCGGTGGGCGCGCTCGTTCTCGTGCTCGTGCTCGAGGGTCAGGGTGGTCATGCTGCTGCTCCTTCGGAGATGTCGTCGCGCTGGGTGTCTGCGGTGAGCTCGAGGAACATCTCCTCGAGCCCGGCGCCGTCGCCGGCGCGCAGCTCGGTCAGGGGGACGCCGGCGGCCAGCGCGAGCCGGCCGACGAGGTCGGGGTCGGCCTCGACGCGCAAGGCGTCGGAGGTCCGGGTGAACTCGACGTCGGCGTCCACGAGGGCGCGGGCGAGCGTCGGGAGGTCGGGGGTGCGCACCAGCGTGCCGGCCGCGGCGAGCAGCTCGGTCTTGGTGCCCTGGGCCACGATCCGGCCCTGCCCGATCACGACGAGGTCGTCGGCGATGACCTCGATCTCGTGCAGCAGGTGGGAGGAGAGCAGCACGGTCCCGCCCTGGTCGGCGTACCCGCGCAGCAGGTCGCGCATCCACCGGATGCCGGCGGGGTCGAGACCGTTGGCGGGCTCGTCGAGGATCAGCACCTCCGGGTCGCCGAGCAGCGCCGTGGCGATGCCGAGCCGCTGGCGCATGCCGAGGGAGTAGTTGCTGACCCGCCGACCGGCCTCGTCGGCGGTCAGGCTGACCATCTCGAGCATCTCCTCGACGCGCCGGGCCGGGAGGCCCATCGTGCGCTGGGCGATCGTGAGGATCTCGCGTCCGGTGCGGCCGGCGTGCTGCGCCGAGGCGTCCAGCAGGACGCCGACCTCGAGGCCCGGGTTGGGCAGGTCGGCGAAGCGGCGGCCGCTGACGTGCGCGGTGCCGGACGTGGCGGGCGTCAGTCCGACCATGATCCGCATGGTGGTGGACTTGCCGGCGCCGTTCGGGCCGAGGAAGCCGGTGACCCGCCCGGACCGGGCGGTGAAGGAGACGTCGTCCACGGCGGTGAAGCCGCCGTAGGTCTTGGTGAGGGAGTCGACCGTGATCATGGGTCAACCCTCGCGCCGCACGGCCGTCGCCGACATCGGGGAAGCGGCACCCGGCGCCCCTGAGCCGACCCCGAAACGGTCTCAGGGTCCGACCCCGGCCTTTGACATGATGGGGCCGTGCCCATGCCCGCTCGTCTCGGCCGCTACGCCGTGCGCCGACGCATCGGGTCGGGCGGGTTCGCGACCGTGTGGCTCGCCTACGACGAGCAGCTCGACTCCCCGGTGGCCGTCAAGGTGCTCGCCGAGAACTGGACCGAGGACCAGGCCGTGCGGCAGCGGTTCCTCGAGGAGGGGCGCTTCCTGCGCAAGGTCGAGTCGCCCTACGTCGTCACCGTCTACGACGCCGGCGAGCTCGACGACGGCCGCCCCTACCTGGTGATGTCGTACGCCGACCAGGGCACGCTGGCCGACCGGCTGGAGATCCTCGGGCTCACGCCGGGGCAGGCGCTCGAGGTGGTGCGCCAGGTGGGCGCGGGGTTGCAGGCGCTGCACGTGCGCGGGGTGCTGCACCGCGACGTCAAGCCGGCCAACGTGCTGTTCCGCACCGTCGAGGAGGGCGGGCGCAGCGAGGTCCGCGCGATGGTGGCCGACCTCGGCCTGGGCAAGGCGCTCGACATGTCCTCGCGGCTGACGATGATCGCGGGCACGCCGTCGTTCGTCGCCCCCGAGCAGGCCCAGGGCGAGCCGCTCGACCCGCGCGCCGACGAGTACTCCCTGGCGGCGCTGACCTACCTCATGCTCAGTGGTCGGGCGCCGTACGCCCACGCCTCGTTGGCCGCGGCCGCGGCACCCGGCGCCCCGCCGCCGCTCTCGACGCCCGACCGGGTCTTCCCCAAGGCCGTCGAGGCGGTCGTGCACCGCGGGCTCGCCGTGGACCGCGAGGAGCGCTGGCCCGACGTGACGACGTACGTCGAGGCGCTCACGACCGCGCTGGGTCCGGGCGCGACCGTCGACGCGTCGGGACCGTGGCTGCCGCTGGACCCCGACCTCACCCAGCCGGGAGCACGTCCGAGCCCGTTGCTGGTCTCGCAGCCGCTGCCCGACCCGGTGCCGCCGCGACGGCGCCTGGGCCGCCGGATCCTCGGGGTGGTCGCCGCGCTCGCGGCCCTCGCCGCGGGCGCCGGAGCCGGGTACGCCGTCGAGCAGCGCCAGGACGCCGAGGTGACGGTCACCGACAGCCGCACCGGCACCCTCTCGGTGACCGTGCCCGGCGACTGGGACCGTGCCCGTTCCTCGCGGGGCTGGAAGGCGCCGGAAGGTGGGGGCGAGTTCCCGGCCCTCTCGGTCGGGACCACGCCGGACTGGACCGACGTCGGGTCGACCGCGCAGGGCGTCTTCCTCGGGATCATGCCGGGCGACGAGCTGCCCGAGCAGGTGCCGCAGCATCCCGAGTGCCGGGCGGCGCAGGACCCCGTGGACGACACGATCGGGGACAACGCGATCCGCACGGTCGTCTACACCCGCTGCCCCGGCGGCGTGACCGTCGAGCGGGTCGTCCAGCTCGCCGCCAACCGCCTGCTGTGGGTGCAGGTGCGCAGTGCCGACCGGGCCACGGCGAACGCCGTCCTCGACGACGTGCACGCCTACGGCTTCGGGCTCTGAGGAGCTGCTGGCTCGGACCGGCCGGGTCTAGAGGAAGCGGGCCAGGGCCGTCACGGAGTCGCTGGGCTTGGTCACGCGCACCCCGGCGCCGATCGCCCGCAGCCGCCAGCGGTCGCCGTCGCGCACGATCTTCGCCAGCACCACACCGGTCTCGGGGACGCCGGCGGTGAGGGTGAGGCGGGCGATCTCGGTCTCGGCACCGTCGGGGCCCTCGACGCCCTCGGCCACCACGCGGCAGTAGGCGTTGTTGATCCACTCCAGGGTGTGGCCCTGGTAGCTGCTGACGAGGAACACGATCGTGTCGACTCGTGCATAGACCTTCGCCAGGTCGACGGTGATCGCCTCGTCGTCGCCCGCGCCGCTGCCGGTCTTGTTGTCACCGAGGTGGACCACGGAGCCGTCGCGGGTGCTGAGGTGGTTGTAGAAGGCCAGGTCGAAGAGCTGGGTGCCGCTGAACTGCACCGCGGAGGCGTCCAGGTCGATGTCGGGGGCGCCGGTGCCGATGAAGCCGGCGGTGCGCTCCTTGTCCCAGCCCACCCCCATCCGCAGGCGGGTGAGGGGGGTGCCGTCGGCGTGGACCAGGTCGATCTCCTGGCCCGGTTGGAGTTCGATCACGCCTCGAACCTACTCGGGCGTGCCCGGCGGCACCTTGTAGACCGTCACCGCGACGTGCTCGATCAGCGCCTTGAGCCCGGCGACGTCGACGGCCCGGCCGGCGACGCTCATCTCGAAGCTCGCGGCCGTCTGGTCGGGAGCGGCGACCCACCGGAACAGGTTGTGCCGCTGGTGGTCGAGACCGTCGCGGTAGGTGAAGTAGACCTCGTCCTCGTCGGACTCGACGACCTCGACGTCGTCGTAGATCGACTCCATCGCCGCGATCTTCTGGTCGACCATCTGCTGCGGGGTCAGGCGCTGGGTCACGATCTTGACGCGCAGGCTGAAGCCGCCCACGTCCGGCTCGAACTTGGGCCGCCAGCGGTACTCCTGGGGCTGGTCGGTCGTCGTGCGCACCCAGCCGACGGGAGCCTCGTACGTCCACAGGAAGAACGGCGGGTTGCCGATCCGGTGGGTCCGGTAGCTCAGCGTGGTGGAGAGCGGCGGGTAGTCGATGTCGGGTGCGAACGTCGGCGGCGGGTCGATCGGGACCGAGGGCGACTGGGCCGGCACCGGCTCGGCCTGGGCGATCACGGCCGGCTCGTGCTCGTCCAGCGTGGCCAGGCCGTAGCCGCCGGCCGCGCCGAGCAGTGCGAGGGCGAGCGTCAGCCCGATCCACCGCACCCTCATGGCCCCCGAGGGTAGTCGTCCCTCGGCGATGTGACAGATCTGTGTCAGAGTGTCCGGGTTCTGTCACAGACCGGGAGGCCGCCATGACCGAGACGACCGCTGGGACGACCGCTGGGACGACCGCTGCGGACCTGTTCGCCCGTCACCGCGAGCGCCTCGACGCCGCCGTCGCGGCGTGCGCGAGCCGGGAGTACTTCTCGGCGTTCGACGAGTCCCCGTCGCCGCGGGTGTACGGCGAGGGCGCAGCCGCCGCGGGCAAGGCGGCCTTCGAGGCCTGGCTCGGCGGCGCCTTCCCGCTCGAGACCCCGGGAGCCGAGGGCCGGGTGGCGACCGAGCGCTCGCCGTACGGCTTCGACCTCGAGGTGTCCTACCCCCGCGTCGCGGACGTCGACGCGCTGCTGTCGGCGGCGCGTGCTGGCATGAGGCAGTGGCGGGACGCGGGACCGGACGGACGGACGGGGGTGTGCCTGGAGATCTTCTCCCAGCTGCATGCGCGCATCTTCGAGCTGGCCGGCGCCGTCCAGCACACCAGCGGGCAGGCGTTTGTGATGGCCTTCCAGGCCGGCGGGGCGCACGCGCTCGACCGTGCCTTGGAGGCGATCGCCTACGCCTGGACCGAGATGACCCGGGTGCCGGGGACGGCCGTGTGGGAGAAGCCCGGCCGGGGCGAGCCACTGCGGATGGAGAAGACGTTCACCGTGGTGCCGCGCGGCGTGGCCCTGGTGATCGGGTGCCACACGTTCCCGACCTGGAACTCCTGGCCGGGGCTGTTCGCCTCGCTCGTCACCGGCAACCCCGTGGTCGTCAAGCCGCACCCGGGAGCCGTGCTGCCGCTGGCGATCACCGTCCAGGTGTGCCGCGACGTCCTCGCCGCGGCGGGCTTCGACCCGGACCTGGTCACCCTGGCCGCGGAGGACCCCGCCGACCGGCTGGCCGCCGCGCTCGCGGTGCGCCCCGAGGTGCGGCTCGTCGACTTCACCGGCGGCAACGCGTTCGGCGACTGGCTCGAGGCGAACGCCCGCCAGGCCGTGGTGTTCACGGAGAAGGCCGGCGTCAACACCGTCGTCCTCGACTCGACCTCGGACTTCGCGGCGATGTGCCAGAACCTCGCCTTCTCGTTCTCGCTCTACTCCGGCCAGATGTGCACGGCCCCGCAGAACGTCTACGTGCCCGCGGCCGGGATGGCCACCGACGAGGGCGTCAAGACCCCGGACGAGGTGGCGGCGGGCATCGGCGCGGCGCTCGACCGGCTGCTCGGTGACGACGCCCGCGCGGTCGAGCTGCTCGGCGGCGTGGTCGACGAGGGCGTGCTCGCCCGGCTGGAGAAGGCGTCGAGCGGCCACGTGCTCGTCGCGTCGAGGACCGTCGCGCACCCGGCGTACGACGACGCGACCGTGCGCACGCCCACGCTCGTCGGCCTGACCGCGGACGACTCCGACGTCTACGAGTCCGAGTGCTTCGGGCCGGTGGCCTACCTCATCGAGACCGCCGGCACCGACCAGTCGATCGACCTGTTCCGCGACACCGTCATCGCCCACGGGGCGATGACCGCCTCGGTCTACTCCACCTCGACGGCGGTCGTCGAGCAGATGCGCGAGGCGGCGCTCGACGCGGGTGTGGCGCTCTCGGAGAACCTGCTCGGCGGGGTGTTCGTCAACCAGTCCGCGGCGTTCTCCGACTTCCACGGCACCGGCGCCAACCCGGCTGCCACCGCGTCGTACACCGACGGCGCCTACGTCGCCTCCCGGTTCCGGTTCGTCCAGTCCCGCCGCCACGTCTGAGTTGACCCGCCCGAAACTTTCGGGCGGCTCAACGATGAGGCGAGGGATCCTGTCGGGTCTGTCGATCTCGTAGTGCCCCGTTCGTGGAGAGGGTGACCCCCGCCACCGAGGAGACGAGATGACCGACCTCAAGAGCCGCTGGCTCGCGCTGTACGTGCTCTGCCTGGGCGACCTGATGATCGTGCTGGACTCCAGCATCGTGAACGTCGCGCTGCCCTCCATCCAGACCGACCTGGGCTTCTCCCAGGACGCGCTGGCGTGGGTGGTGAACGCCTACCTGCTGACGTTCGGGGGCTTCCTGCTGCTGTCCGGTCGCCTCGGCGACCTGCTCGGCAACAAGCGGGTGTTCCTCGGCGGCGTCGTGTCGTTCACGGTCGCCTCCGTCGCCTGCGGGCTCGCGCCGTCGTCGGGCCTGCTGGTGGTCGGCCGCGCCGTGCAGGGCCTGGGCGGCGCCGCGGTGTCGGCGGTCGCGCTGTCCCTGATCATGGGGTTGTTCTCCGACCCGGCCGAGCGGGCCAAGGCGATGGGCTTCTTCGGCTTCGTGATGTCGGGTGGCGGGGCGGTGGGGGTCCTGCTCGGCGGTGTGCTGACGGGCCTCTTCTCGTGGCACTGGATCTTCCTCGTGAACGTGCCGATCGGCATCGGTGTGTGGATCGCCGCGCGCCGCGTGCTGCCGGCCGACGAGGTTGTCGACGGCGCGGGTCGCCTCGACGTCCCGGGCGCCGTGCTCGTGACCGGGTCGCTGATGCTCACCGTCTACGGCATCGTCGGGGGCAACGAGGCGGGCTGGACCTCCGCTCGCACGCTCGGCCTGCTCGGCGCGAGCATCGTGCTGCTCGTGGCGTTCGTCATCCGCGAGGCGCGCGCGATGAGCCCGCTGGTGCCGCTGCGCCTGTTCGCCCTGCGCAACGTCACGGTCTCGCAGATCGTCGGTGTGCTGTGGGCGGCCGCGATGTTCGCCTGGTTCTTCCTGGCCGCGCTCTACCTGCAGAAGGTGCTCGGTTACAGCGCGCTCGAGGTCGGGCTCGCGTTCGTGCCGACCAGCGTCGTCATGGCCTACTGCTCGCTGCGGGTCTCGGACAAGCTGGTGCTGCGCTTCGGCATCCGGCGACCGCTGATGGCCGGCCTCGCGCTGGCCGCGGCGAGCCTCGGCCTGTTCTCCCGGGCGCCGGTCGACGGCAGCTTCCTCGTCGACGTGCTGCCCTCGATGCTGCTGCTCGGCGCGGGCGCCGGCATCGCCTTCAACCCGGTGCTGCTCGCCGCGATGGGCGACGTCGAGCCGCACGAGTCCGGGCTCGCCTCCGGCGTGGTCAACACCTCGTTCATGATGGGCGGAGCGCTCGGCCTCGCGGTCCTGGTCAGCCTGTCCACCTGGCGCACCGAGTCGCTGACGGCCGATGGTGCGAGCCGCCTCGAGGCGCTCAACGGCGGCTACCAGCTCGCGTTCGCCGCCGGCGGGATCTCGGCCCTGGCCGCCGCCGTCATCGGCGGTCTCCTCCTGCGCCCACAACCGATGGCGGGCGCCGACCCCCACGCTCCGTCGGTCGTCGACGAGCCCGCCCCCGAGGTCGCCTGACACGTTGACCCGCCCGAAAGTTTCGGGCGGGTCGACGTGGCTTAGCGTTCGACAGGTGAGCAGCCTCCTCATCCGCAACGCCCGGCTGGTCCCGATCGGGGCCGGTGACCAGGTGCCGGACAGTCCGGTCGACGTGGCGATCGAGCACGGCGTCGTGACCGCCGTGGGGTACGGCGCCGAGCGGCCGGTCGGGGCCGAGGTCGTCGAGGCGGCCGGCCGGTGGCTGATGCCCGGTCTGTGGGACCAGCACGTCCACCTCGGCCAGTGGACGCTCGCGTCCCAGCGGCTCGACCTGGCCGGCGCCCGGTCGCCCGAGGACGCGATCCGGGCCGTGGCGGAGCGGATCGCGGCGTACCCCGACCTCCCGGTGATCGGCTGGGGGCATCGCTCGGGCGGATGGCACCGCGAGGTCACGGTCTCCGAGCTCGACGCGGTCTCCGGCAGCACCCCGGTGGTGCTGATCAGCGGCGACGGCCACCACGCCTGGCTCAACACCACGGCGCTGATGCACCTCGCGATGCCGGTGCGCGACTCGGTGGTGCGCGAGACGGAGTGGTTCGCGGCCTACCCGCGGCTGGTGACGCTGGTCGGCACCGACGGCACCTCGCCCGAGGCCTACCGCCGCACCCTCGACGCCGCCGCTGCCCAGGGCGTGGTGGGCCTGGTCGACCTCGAGTTCGGCGGCGGGCGCGAGGAGTGGGCCGAGCGCTGGGCCCAGGGCTGCGACCGGCTGCGGATCCGGTGGGGGACCTACGCCGACACCCTCGACGACGTCATCGCGGCCGGGCTGCGCACCGGCGACGTGCTCCCGGGCTGCGACGACCGCGCGACGATGGGGCCGCTCAAGATCATCAGCGACGGCTCGCTGAACACCCGCACGGCGTGGTGCTGCGAGCCGTACGGCGACGCCCACCGGCTGGAGTACCCCGCGGGCCAGCCCAACCTCGACGCCGCCGCCCTGCGCGACCTGCTCGCCCGTGCGCACGGTGCCGGGCTCGAGGTCGCCACCCACGCGATCGGCGACGCGGCCGTGGCCGAGGCGCTGGCGGCGTACGCCGACACCGGGGCGCGCGGCAGCATCGAGCATGCCCAGATGGCGCGCCGCGAGGACGTGCGCCGGATGGCCGAGCTCGGCATCCGGGCCAGCGTGCAGCCGGCGCACCTGCTCGACGACCGGGACCTCACCGACAAGATCTGGGGCGAGCGCTCGGGCCGCTGCTTCGCGTTCCGGTGGATGCTCGAGGACGGCGTCGAGCTCGCGTTCGGCTCGGACGCACCGGTCTCCCCGCTGGACCCGTGGCTCGCGATGGCGGCGGCGGTCCACCGCAGCGCCGACGAGCGCGACCCCTGGCACGCCGAGCAGGCGCTGACGGTGCGCGAGGCCCTCGCGGCATCGGTCGACGGGCAGCAGACCGTCGCGCCGGGGTCACGGGGCGACGTGGTGCTGCTCGACCGCGACCCGCTGCTGCGGGACCTGGACCCTGCCGACACCGCGGCCCTCGGAGCCGCGCTGCGGTTGATCGGCTCGGCCCTGACCGTGGTGGACGGGACGGTCGTGCACGGCTCAGCGGAGCTGCGCTAGCACCGCCTCCGCGGCCGCCCGCTGCTCGGCCGCGAGCGGGTGGTAGGCCAGCGCGGTCTGCGCCGAGGTGATCCGGCCGTTGATCCAGGGGTCGGCCGCGCAGATGTCGTGGCCGGCGGTGCGCTCCCACAGGTCGACGTACTCGGCGCCGGCGTCGGCAGCGCCGGCCCGCACGGCGTCGTTGAGGCCCTGGGTCACGAGCTCGGCGAACGCGTAGTCGCCCTGCGCGAGCGGCAGCAGGTCGCAGGTGCCGGAGGCCGGCACGATGTGCGGGTAGCCGACCACGAGCACCCGCGCGTCGGGGGCCTTCTTCTGCACGGTGCGCACGACCCCGGCGACGTTGCCGTGGATCCGCAGGAACGCGGCCTCCAGGTCCTGCTCGACGAAGGCATCACGGCAGGGGGAGCCGGTCGGGTCGGTGCGGGCCAGCTGCGTGCACCGGCCCAGCACGCCGGCGAACAGGTTCTCGTCGTTGCCGCCCAGCCCGATCGTGACCAGGTCGGTGCCGCGGCGCACGGCGTCGATCTGCGGGGGGACGGTGCCGCCACCCTGGCCGGACTGTGGAGCCGTCACGTTCGCGGTCTGGGCGCCGCTGCAGCTGACGTCGGTGAGCTCGGTGCCCGGCATCGCCTCGGCCACCAGCGCGGGGTAGTTGACCCCCGAGCGCAGGCAGATCGTGCTGACGTCGGTCGGTGGCACGAGCGGAGCCGCGGTGTAGGAGTCGCCCAGGGCGACGTACTGCTCGTACTGCGTCGGCGCGGCCGCCGGCGACCCGGTCGTGCGGGCCGGGGCGGCGACCGGCTCGTCGCTGCCGCTCGAGCATGCGGTGAGCAGGCAGGCCCCCAGGAGCAGGGGCAGAAGCTGTCGGCGCATGGCTCGACCGTACGTGGGCGGGTACAGGGTCTCCATGGCCACCACCGACACCTCCGCGGAGCGCCCGGGCTCGGCACAGTCGAGCGAGTCGATGCTGACCGTGGTGATCGCGCTGCTCGCCAACGGCCTGCTCGCCGTCGCGAAGTCGTTCGCGGCCGCCGTCACCGGCTCGGCCTCGATGGTGGCCGAGGCCGCGCACTCGTGGGCCGACACCGGCAACGAGGTGTTCCTGCTGGTCGCCGAGCGCAAGGGCAACCGGCCCCGCGACGACGAGCACCCGCGGGGCTACGGCCGCGCGACGTACATCTGGTCGCTCGTCGCGGCCTTCGGGCTGTTCTCGGCGGGCGCGGTCGTGTCGGTGTGGCACGGCGTCACCGAGCTCACCGTGGAGGAGGCCGGGGCGCCGAGCTACACGATGAACTACGTCGTGCTCGGCATCGGCTTCCTGCTCGAGGGGATCTCGTTCGCCCAGGCGACCCGGCAGGTGCACGGCGCCTCGCGGCGCTCGGGGATGCACCCGCTGAGCTATGTCTCGCGCACGTCCAACCCGACGCTGCGCGCGGTGTTCTTCGAGGACTTCTCGGCGCTGCTCGGCATCCTGCTCGCCGCCGCCGGCATCGGGCTCCACCAGCTCACCGGCCACGCCGAGTTCGACGCCGTCGGGTCGATCGGCATCGGCCTGCTGCTCGCGTTCGTGGCGGTCTTCCTGATGCGCCGCAACATGGACTACCTGCTCGGCGAGGGGCTCTCCCCGCAGCTGCGCGCCCGGGTGATCACCGAGCTGCTCGCGCACCCGCAGATCGAGCGGATCACCTACCTGCACGTGGAGTACGTCGGGCCGCAGCGGCTGTTCGTGGTCGCCGCCGTCGACCTCACCGGCGACGACCGTGAGGGCCACCTCGCCGTGCGCCTGCGCGAGCTGGAGGCCGACATCGAGCGCGACCCGATGATCGAGGACGCCATCCTCACCCTCGCCCCGCCCGACGAGCCCTCGCTCACTCCCTGACCGTTGAGTCGTGAGTTCTGCACGCTCATTCCGGAGACAGATGCCGACTCGAGCGTCAGAAGTCCCGAATCGAACTTCTCGCGAAACCCTTGACACCGAATAAGTAAGTGCGCTGAACTAACAAACGTGACGACGATGTCCCCGGTGGGGAGGCCGCTCCGGCCCCGCGGCAAGCTCCTCCAGGAGGATGCCCGGAGGCACCACCGCTCGCTGCTGCTCCAGCAGCTCTTCCGCGAGGGTCCCGCCAGCCGCGCCGACCTGGCCCGGACCTCCGGGCTGACCCGCGTCACCGTCTCCGACCTGGTCGGCGAGCTGGTCGGCGAGGGTCTCGTCGAGGAGCTCGGCGCCCCGGCCGAGGCGCGCGTGGGAAAGCCCCCGACGCTGGTCGGCCTGGCCGCCGACTCGACCCACATCGTGGCCCTCGACCTGTCGGCGGACGACCGGATGAGCGGGGCGGTCGTCAACCTCGCCGGCCAGGTGCAGGCCCGTCACGAGCTCCCGATCGACGGTGCCCAGGGCGCCGACGCGGTCGAGCTCGTGCACCGGCTCGCCTCGGAGCTGATCGCGATGACCGACCGGCCGGTCCTCGGCGTCGGTGTCGGCAGCCCCGGTGTGGTCGACGCCGCCGGCACGGTCATCGACGCCCCCAACCTGGCGTGGACCGACACCCCGCTGTCGACCAGCCTCGCCGAGGCGCTCGGACTGCCCGTCTTCGTCGCCAACGACGCCAACACCGCGGTCCTCGGCGAGCACACCTTCGGCCAGACCGGTGACGGGGGCCTGCTGGTGCTGCGGGTCGGCATCGGTGTGGGCGCGGGTCTGGTGCTCGAGGGCTCGCTGCTCCACGGCCACCTCGGCGCCGCCGGCGAGATCGGGCACGTCACCGTCGACCCCGACGGCGACGAGTGCGCCTGCGGACGCCGCGGCTGCCTGGAGACGATCCTCGCCGCTCCCCGCCTGCGCCGCCGCCTCGCCGCGCCCGGCGCCGACCGCGCGGCCGTGCTCACCGAGGTCGGCGAGCGGCTCGGCGCGACGCTGGCGCCGGTGGTCGGCACCTTGAACATCCACGAGCTCGTCCTGAGCGGCCCGACCGAGCTGCTCGACGGGCCGTTGCGCGAGGCGGCCGACCGGGTGATCCGCGAGCGCACCATGCCGGTGAGCTCCGCGGGTCTCGCCGTCCGCACCTCGACCCTCGGGGACGACGTGGTGCTGGTGGGCGCCGCCGTCCTCGTCCTCTCGGGACAGCTGGGCGTGTCATGACCACGCCCTCGACCTCGTACGACGTGCCAACCGGGCCCGTCGGCACCCAGGACCCGGCACTGCGCCGC
>NZ_JANINT010000003.1 GCF_024509035.1 Nocardioides sp.
GCCCACACCCACGCGCAGGCACACCGGGTGTCACCCCAACCCGTGATCCCTAAGGTCTAGGGCGTCTCTCTCACGCCTACGCGTCCGCCATCTCGGCGAGTGCGGCCCGCAGCGCCCGGTGGATGCCGTTGGGCGTGAGGACGCCGACGAACCGCGCGCCGTCGCGTACGCCGACCATGCCGGCGTCGTCGCGCAGCAGCACCGCCATCGCGTGGCCGAGCGTGCTGTCGACGTCGATCGCGGCCCCGATGTCGCCGGCGCGCACGCCCTCGAGCGGTTCGAGGTGCGCCGGGTCGAGCGGGGTCACGTCCAGCCGGCGCAGCCCCGACGTGGAGCCGACGAAGTCCGCGACGAAGTCGTCGGCGGGGCGGCCCAGGATCCGCGCCGGGGTGTCGTACTGCGCGAGCCGTCCACCCGTGGCGAACACCGCCACCCGGTCACCGAGCCGCACGGCCTCGTCGATGTCGTGGGTCACGAACACCACCGTGACCCCCAGATCGCGCTGCAGGCGCAGGAACTCGTCCTGCAGCCGCAGCCGCACCAGCGGGTCGACCGCGCCGAACGGCTCGTCCATGAGCAGCACGGGCGGCTTGGCCGCCAGCGCCCGGGCGACGCCCACGCGCTGCTGCTGGCCGCCTGAGAGCTGGCTCGGGTAGCGCTCGGCGTACCGCGCGGGGTCGAGACCGACGAGCTCGAGGAGCTCGGTGGCGCGCGCCCGGGCGGTCGCCTTCGACTCGCCGTAGAGCAGCGGCACGGTCATCACGTTGGCGATGATCCTCTGGTGGGGGAACAGCCCCACCTGCTGGATGACGTAGCCGATGCTGCGCCGCAGCTGCACCGGGTCCTGGCGGGTCACGTCCCGGCCGTCGATCTCGATCGTGCCCGTGGTGGGCTCGATGAGCCGGTTGATCATCTTCAGCGTGGTCGACTTGCCGCAGCCCGAGGGGCCGACCAGGCAGACGAGCTCGCCGCGGCGCACCTCGAGGTCGAGCGCGTGCACGGCCACCGTGCCGTCGTCGTAGGTCTTGCCCACGCCCGAGAGCCGGATCATCGAGGCCTCGCCCGCCGAACCGGTACCGTCCATGCGGTGACCCTACTCGTGGCGGCTGCCGCGGCCGGCGAGCCGAGCTGCTACAGCCGGCTGACCAACGAGTGGTTCTGTGCGCAGTACCTCAGCGACTACCGCCAGGAGATCACCGACGCCACGGTCCAGCACCTGCAGATCACCGTGGCCTCGGTCGTCCTCGGCGTGCTGATCGCCTTCCCACTGGCCCTGATCGCGCGCAGGCTCCCCCGGCTGGAGACGCTGATCGTCGGCGCGGCGACCGCGGTCTACACGATCCCGTCGCTGGCGCTGCTGCCGCTCCTCGTGCCGTTCACCGGCCTCAGCGCCACCACGGTCGTGATCGGCCTGGCGCTCTACGCGCTCACGATCCTGGTGCGCAGCATGCTCGAGGGGCTGCGCTCGGTGCCCGAGGACGTGCGCGAGTCGGCCGTCGGTCTCGGGTACGGCGCCACCCGCCTGCTCGTGCTCGTCGAGCTGCCGCTCGCGCTGCCGGTGATCATGGCCGGGCTGCGGGTCGCCACGGTGTCGACGGTCGCGCTCACCACCGTCGGGTCGCTGGTCTCCTACGGAGGGCTGGGGAACCTGATCGCCGACGGGGTCTCGACGAACTTCCGCGCCGAGCTCATGACTGCCGCGATCCTCTGCGTGGCGATCGCCGTGCTGCTCGACGTGCTGATCGTGGTGGCGCAACGGATCCTGACGCCGTGGACGAGAGGAGCACGGGCGTGAACCTGCTCCTCGACACCTGGGACTACCTCGTGACCGCCGGGCACTGGACCGGCGAGGACGGCATGCTCCAGCTCTTGCTCCAGCAGCTGCTCCTCAGCCTGACCGCCATGGTGCTCGCGGCGGCGATCGGGCTGCCGACCGCCCTGTGGCTGGGGCACCTGGGACGGGGCGGGTTCCTCGCGATCAACATCAGCAACGTGGGTCGCGCCGTCCCCACGTTCGCCCTGCTCGCCCTGTTCGTGACCGCCGACTGGCCCGGCACGGACACCCTCGGACCCTATGGACGCGCCGGCCTCGCCACGGTCCTCGCCCTCACGCTGTTCGCCCTGCCGCCGGTGATCACGAACTCCTACGTCGGCATCCGCGAGGTCTCGCCCGCGGTCAAGCAGGCTGCCGACGGCATGGGCATGACGGGCCGGCAGCGGTTCGTCCGCGTGGAGCTGCCGCTGGCCGCACCACTGGTGCTGCTGGGGCTCCGGCTCGCGCTGGTCCAGGTCTGGGCGACGGCGACGATCGCGGCCCTGGTCGCCGGACCCGGGCTCGGGCGGGTGATCACCGACGGCTTCTACCGCACGAACTACGCCAAGGGCATCGCCGGCGCCGTGGTCGTCGCCGTGGTCGCGCTGCTGCTCGAGCTGGTCGCCGCGGCGGGCGTGCGCCTCCTCGATCCCACCCGCCGCGCATCGTCACCGAATCGTCACCCGGGAATGTCGGGGGCCCCACCTACAGTTACCGAGGAGGCCGGCGACGTCGGCAGCTAGCAGCATCCGGACACGCGCGGGCCACCCCGCGGGACACAGAAGGACACAGCACATGCAGGCACGACGCTCCCTCGCCGCGGCCCTCGCCGTCGGCTCGCTCTTCCTCGCCGGCTGTGCCGGCGACGACCTGTCCGATGACTCGACCAAGGCCGACGACGGCTCCACCCCCGCATCCACCGACCAGGGCCCGGTCCACATCGCCGGTCAGAGCTTCACCGAGGCCGCGATCGTGGCCGCCATGTACGACGAGCTCCTGACGCAGGCCGGCTACACCACCGACGTCAAGCTGGTCGACACCCGTGACGCCTACATGGCGACGTTCCCGGGCGATGTCGACGTGGTGCCGGAGTACGTCGGCGGCATCGTCAACTTCCTCAACGCGAAGGCCAACGGGCCCCAGGCCGAGCCGTTCACCGCCGGCGACGGCCAAGAACTCGCCGACCAGGGGAAGGCCCTTCTCGACGACGCCGGCATCACGCTGCTCGACACCTCGGCTGCCACCGACACCAACGCCTTCTTCGTGACCCAGGACTTCAGCGACTCCGAGGGCGTCACCAAGCTCTCCGACCTCGCGGGCAAGTCCGTGGTGCTCGCTGCTGCGCCCGACTGCAAGGGCCGGCTCGACTGCGAGGGTGGGCTCTCCGACCAGTACGGGATCGACATCACGAAGGTCCTGCCGCTGGGCTACGCCAGCGACCAGACCTACAAGTCCGTGCTCGATGGCGAGTCGCAGCTCGGCGAGACCAGCACGACGGACGGGACGCTGGAGTCCCAGGGCCTCGTGGTGCTGGAGGACGACAAGCAGATCCAGCCCGCCCAGAACCTCGTCCCCGCGGTCTCCAGCGACTTCCTCGCCGAGCACCCCGACGTGGCGGACGTGCTCAACGAGCTGATGGCCGCGCTCACTACCGAGAAGCTCACCGAGCTCAACGGCGCGGTCGCGGTCGACCGCGACAAGCCCGAGGACGTCGCCCACCAGTTCCTGGTCGACGAGGGCCTGCTCGACTAGATCCGCACCTCGAAGTCCCGCAGCGCGAGGGCCGCGGGGTCGACGGAGGCCGGGTCGATCCCGGGCACGTCGATCCGCGGCCCTTGTGCTGAGGGCACTTGGGGGACCGGGCCGACGTGGGCTGCGACGAACCGCATCACGAGCTCGGCCTCCTCGCGTCGGCCCTGGCCGACCAGCCACCCCGTCAGCCGGTGCACGGGCGGCAGGCCGGAGGCGGCCAGCGTCCGCTCGCCCCAGAACTCCCTCACGCCGGCGACCAGCAGGTCCCACCACTCGTCGGGGCACCCGGGGATCTCGACGAAGTAGCGGTGCATGTCGCCGGCGAGGACCTTGTCGACGAACGTCCGGGTGACCTTGTCCGAGCCGAAGCCCCGCACGGTGCTCAGCGACATCCGCTTGGTCGTCCACCGGTCCTGCAGGTCGGTCATCGACGAGCGCTGCTGGGTGATCGAGGACCCGTCGTGGCGGATCCTCCAGTGATAGACGACGTCGGGCACCACCGCGAAGCGCCGGGCCGTGATGTAGGCGCGCGTGGTGGCGGGCTGGTCCTCGTAGCGGATCCCCTCCGGCCAGGCGAGGCCGGCGCCGTCCCAGAATTCGCGGCGGAACAGCTTGTTCCACGCGAACACGTCGCCGAGGATCTCCGGATGCTGCTCGATGTAGTACGCCGCACGCGGGGTGTGCAGTCGACGCATCCAGGGCAGCTCCTCGAGCCGGCCGCCGTCCCACCGCGCTACCGACCCGGTGACGAAGTCCGCGCCGGTGCGCCGCTGCTGGCGTCGCATCACCTCGTAGGCCCGAGGTGGCACGACGTCGTCGGAGTCGGCGAAGGCCAGCAGCTCGCCCGTGGCGTGCCGAGCACCCTCGTTGCGGGCGGCCCCGAGGCCGTGGTTGGCGGTGTGCACGACCCGGACGCGTGGATCGCGGGCGGCGTACTGGTCGGCGATCGCGCCGGAGCCGTCGGTCGAGCCGTCGTCGACGATCACCACCTCCAGCGCCTGGTGGGTCTGGGCCAGGACGCTGTCCAGCGCAGCCGGCAGGTAGGCCTCGACGTCGTAGACCGGCACGACGACGCTGACCACGGGCAGCCGCCGACCGAGCTTCATGGGGCCACCGTACTGAGCGTTAGGCTCACCTACCGTGAGCGCCCAGCCTGTCCCCGCCGACCCCAGTGACCTCGATCCCGCCGACTACCCCCGCAAGGTCCTGTTCGTGGCCGGTGCAGGCCGCAGCGGGACGAGCACGATGGCCGGCCTCATGCAGATCCTGGGCCTCCACGTCCCGCAGCCCGAGGTCGCGGCCGACGAGACCAACCCCAAGGGCTTCGGAGAGCCCGCCTGGGTCGTCGCCCACCACGACCGGCTGCTCAAGGAGGCCGGCGTCCAGGTCAGCGACGCCCGCCCCGACGCGTGGTTCGAGACGGGCCGGGTCTCCACCCGCGAGCCCGAGCGGATCAAGACCGCCGAGTGGCTGGAGGGCCACTTCGCGGTCAACCCCGAGCTGGTCGTCAAGGACCCGCGGCTGAGCTGGTTCCTCTCGCTGTGGCGGGTGGCCGCGGTGCGCACGGGTGCGACACCGGTCTTCGCGACCATGCTGCGCCCGCCGGCGGAGGTCGTGGGCAGCAAGCAGACCTACTACCAGAACCGTCTCGGCTCGGCGCACCTCGCGGCCTCCTGGCTCAACATGCTGCTCCACACCGAGCGCGCGACCCGGGAGTCCGTCGCCGACGGTGGCCGGGTGTTCGTCCGCTACGCCGACCTCCTCGACGACTGGACCCGGGTGGTGATGCAGGCGGCCGAGCAGCTCGAGCTCCAGCACGTGCTGCACGCCGACAGCGAGGCGATCCGCGACGGCCACCGGTTCGTGGACCCCAACCTGCGCCGGATGACCCAGACGCTCGAGGACCTCGCGCTCCCGAAGCGCCTCCACCAGCTCACCGCCGAGACCTGGGAGGAGCTCAACAAGCTCGCCGAGCCCGGTGGCGACACCCCGGCGGTGCACCAGACCCTCGACCAGCTGCGCGAGGCGTACGTCGACCTCTACGAGGAGTCCGAGGCGATCTCGCGCTCCTCGGTGGTGGCCGCGGAGCAGCGGGTCCGCAAGCAGCTCAAGGGCGGCCCCGGCGCCAAGCCCGGCCCCGGGGCGCCGGTCGACCCGGCCGACAAGATCCCGCACAGCGTCCGGGCCGCCATCCCGGCCCCGGTGCGCCGGGGGCTGCGCAAGGCGTTGGGCCGCACCCGGTGACCGCCCACCTCGGCGCGCGCGGTCTGTCGAACATCGAGGGCCACACCGAGTTCGACATCACCTGGCCCTGGACGCGGCCCGAGGGTCTGCGCCCCGGGTCCACGGCCGTGCTGCGCGTCAAGAACGAGGCGCCCTCGCTCCCGTTCGTGCTCCCGCCCCTGCTGCGGGCCTGCGACCACGTGCTGCTCGTCGACAACGGCTCCGAGGACGGCACGCCGGACGTCGCCCGCGACACGGCCGCCCGTGCCGGCCGCTCGGACAAGCTGACGGTGTCGTCGTACCCCTTCGCGGTCGCCCGCGCGGGCGCCGAGCACCTCGCACAGCACGAGCTGTCCGTGCACTCGCTGTCGTACTTCTACAACTGGTGCTTCGCGCAGGTCACCACGCGCTACTCCTGGAAGTGGGACGGCGACATGGTGCTGACCACCGAGGGCGAGGTCTCGGTCGCGGACCTGGCCTGGCAGGTGGGCGACGTGCAGTCGATCATCCGCGTCCCGCGGCACGGGCTCTACCTGGAGAGCGAGTCGAAGGGCTACCTCGACCTCGGCTGGCGCAACGCCGAGGAGTGGGGCTTCCCGATCGGGCCGGACTTCGTGTTCACCAAGGCCTTCGAGTGGGAGATCCGCACGACGCCCGAGAACGTCCGCACGATCGGTCTCCCGCACGGGCTGTGCGTCGAGCTGAAGTACCTCGACGGCGAGGAGTTCGCGCACTGGACCGACCCCGAGTCGTTCGCCACGAGCTACCGCAACCGCCGCAAGCGCCGCGAGTGGGCGGTGTTCCACGCGCTCAAGGAGGGCCGGGTGCTGCCCGGCGTCCACGAGATCACCGCGCCGCCGGGGGTCCACATCGTCGACCACGTCACCCACGACTGGCTCCCGCGCGCCCCGCGGCCGCTGCAGGTGGGCTGACCCGGGGTCGTCCTCGCTCGCTGTAACGCCCGTTTACCCCCTCTTCCCACCATGCTGCACCACGGTGGATAGGTCGGGTAACACGGCGTTACAGCGAGCGAGGCAGCCGGAGTCCGGCGCCGCGGTGTCGGGTAGGTCACGTCTCGGCGCCGTTCTCCCCGGACCAGACCGGGGCGTAGATTCGTCGTGTCCGGGGAACACCCTCTCCCGACAGGTTCCATCCAGACGAGCACACCGTCCGGTACCCACACCGGCCCGCCACGCCGCCGATCGCGGCAGACGGGTGGTCGGAGGGACTGGAACGAAAGGTTCGACTCATGACGCACCCTCCCCGGGACCCTGCCCTGCGCCCTGACGGGCGCGGTGCGCGCCACGGCCACCAGGCCGGGGGCCTGCGCATCGGCGTCGTCGGCGCCGGCCGCGTCGGCGCCGTCCTCGGCGCCGCCCTCGAGGCCGCCGGCCACCACGTGGTCGCCGCCGCCGGAGAGTCCGACGCCTCGCGCGCCCGCATCGCCGACCTGCTGCCCGTCAGCCCGGTCGCCAAGCCCACCGACGTGGCCCGCTCGTGCGACCTGCTGCTGCTGACGGTCCCCGACGACATGCTCGCCAACGTCGTGACCGTGCTCAGCGACAGCGGCGCGATCCGGCCGGGTCAGTACGTCGTGCACACCTCGGGCCGGCACGGCCTGGCCGTCCTCGAGCCCGCCGCGCGGGTCGGGGCCCGGATCGTGGCCCTGCACCCGGCGATGACATTCACCGGCACCGCGCTCGACCTCGACCGGCTCCCCGGTTGCGTCTACGGGCTGACCGCCGATCCCGCGGAGCGGGCGTTCGTCGAGGGTCTGGTGGCCGACCTGCGCGGCCGCCCGATGTGGGTGCCCGAGGAGATGCGGACGCTCTACCACTCGGGCCTGGCCCACGGCGCCAACCACCTCGTCACGCTCGTCACCCAGGCGATGGAGCTGCTCGCCGCCGCCGGCGCCGACGACCCTGCTGGGACGCTGCGCCCGCTGTTGACCGCCGCGCTGGACAACGCCTTGGACCACGGCGACTCCGCGCTGACCGGGCCGATCGTGCGCGGTGACGTCAACACCGTCCGCGCACACCTGGCCGACATCGCCGCGAACGCGCCGCACACGCTGCCGTCTTACGTCGCCCTCGCCCGCGACACCCTCGACCGGGTCGTGACCGACGGCCGGGTGCTGCCGATCCGCGCGGCCGCGATCCAGCGGGTGCTGGACCAGGCCGAGCGGGCCGCCGCGCTGCGCACCTCCGCACCGCGCACCTCCGCACGCCGCCGATGAGCTCCACTCCCGTCCTCGCGCCCACCCGCGAGGAGCTCGCCACCCTGCTCTCGTCCGCGCGCGCCGGTGGCCGCCCCGTCGGCTTCGTGCCGACGATGGGCGCACTGCACGAGGGCCATGCCAGCCTGATCCGCGCCGCGCGCGAGCGCGTGGGCGACGGCCCCGTCGTGGTGTCGGTCTTCGTCAACCCGCTGCAGTTCGGGCCGAACGAGGACCTCGACCGCTACCCCCGCACGCTGGAGGCCGATCTCGAGGTCTGTGCCCGCGAGGGCGCCGACCTGGTCTTCGCACCGGGCATCGAGGAGGTCTATCCCGGCGGCCCGCCCCAGGTCACGGTGCGCCCCGGCCCCCTCGGCAAGGTCCTCGAGGGCAAGACCCGGCCCGGCCACTTCCGCGGGGTGCTCACGGTCGTCGCCAAGCTGTTCGGGCTGGTCCGTCCCGACCTGGCGGTGTTCGGCGAGAAGGACTACCAGCAGCTGACGCTGATCCGCCGGATGGCGCTCGACCTCAACCTCGGGGTCGAGATCGTCGGCGCCGAGACGGTGCGCGAGCCCGACGGCCTGGCCCTGTCCAGCCGCAACCGCTACCTCGAGGCCGACCAGCGCGCCGACGCGGTGGCGCTCAGCCGCGCACTCCGGGCGGCGCAGGACGCCGCCGCGTACGGCGCCGGCGTCGCGCTGCGCGAGGCGCGCGCCGAGCTGCGGGCGGCGCCCGGCGTGGACCTCGACTACCTCGTGATCACCGACCCCGACCTGGGCGAGCTGCCCGACGACGTACCCCCGGGCACCGCGGCGCGCGTCCTCGTCGCCGCCCGCGTCGGCACGACGCGACTCATCGACAACATGCCGCTCGTCCTCGGGCGCGCGAGCGAGCAGGGAGACTCCTGATGCTGCGGACCATGATGAAGAGCAAGATCCACCGGGCGACGGTCACCCAGGCCGACCTGCACTACGTCGGGTCGGTGACCGTCGACGAGGACCTCCTCGACGCCGCCGACCTGCTGCCGGGCGAGCTCGTGCACATCGTCGACATCACCAACGGTGCCCGCCTGGAGACCTACACGATCGCCGGCCCGCGGGGCTCCGGGGTGATCGGCATCAACGGTGCCGCGGCCCGGCTGGTGCACCCCGGCGACCTGGTGATCCTCATCGCCTACGGCCAGATGGAGGACGTCGAGGCCAAGGGCTTCGAGCCGCACGTCGTGTTCGTCGACGCCGACAACAAGGTCGTGACCATCGGCAGCGACCCGGCCGAGGCTCCGGCCGGCTCCGGGCTGCTGCGCGGCGACCTGCCGGTCGAGCGCTAGCCTCGCTGCGTGTCCGAGGTGTCCGACGTGCCCACCCGCGAGATCGACGCACCCGTCCGCCGGGTCCCCGGACGCCTGCTCGCCCCCGATCCCGGGTGGACGACGACGGCCGACGTCGTCGTGATCGGCTCGGGCATCGCCGGCCTGACCGCGGCCCTGCGGCTGCGCGAGGAGGTCGGCAAGGTCCTCGTGGTCACCAAGGACGTGCTCGCCGCCGGCTCCACCCAGTGGGCCCAGGGCGGCATCGCCGCGGCGCTGGGGCCCGGCGACACCCCGGCCGAGCACGAGCTGGACACGTTGGTGGCGGGTGCCGGGGCCTGCGACCGCGACGCCGTCCACGCGCTGGTCACCGAGGGGCCCGAGGCGGTGCGTGAGCTGATCGCGCTCGGCACGAACTTCGACCACGACCCCGACGGCGAGCTGTCGCTGACCCGCGAGGGCGGCCACCACCGCGACCGGATCGCCCACGCCGGCGGCGACGCGACCGGTGCAGAGATCCAGCGGGCGCTCATCGCCGCCGTCGAGCAGGCACCCGAGATCGAGGTGATCCAGCACGCGCTGGCGGTCGACCTGCTGCTCGCCGAGGACGGTGGCGTCGCCGGGGTGACCCTCCACGTGATGGGCGAGGGCCAGCGCGACGGCGTCGGCGCCGTCCACTGCCGCGCGGTCGTGCTCGCCAGCGGCGGGCTCGGCCAGGTCTTCTCCCAGACCACCAACCCCGCCGTCTCGACCGGCGACGGCATGGCCGTGGCCCTGCGCGCCGGCGCGGTGCTGCGCGACCTGGAGTTCGTGCAGTTCCACCCGACCGTGATGTACCTCGGCCCCGACTCGCTCGGCCAGCAGCCGCTGATCTCCGAGGCGGTCCGCGGCGAGGGCGCCTTCCTCGTCGACTTCGAGGGCGACCGCTTCATGCAGGGCGTCCACGAGCTCGCCGACCTCGCGCCGCGCGACGTCGTCGCCAAGGCCATCACCCGGCGGATGAACGAGACCGGCCGGCCGCACATGTGGCTCGACGCCCGCCACCTGGGCGCCGAGATGTGGGAGCGCCGCTTCCCGACGATCCTCGCCACGACGCGCAGTCACGGCGTCGACCCGGTCACCGAGCTCATCCCGGTCGCGCCGGCCTGCCACTACGCCTCCGGTGGGGTGCGCACCGACCTGTGGGGCCGCTCCACGGTGCCGGGTCTCTACGCCACCGGCGAGGCCGCCTGCTCCGGCGTCCACGGCGCCAACCGGCTGGCCTCCAACTCCCTGCTCGAGGGCCTGGTGTTCTCCCGGCGGATCGCCCAGGTGCTGCCCGGCGAGCTGCGGCCCCTGCAGCCGCCCGTGGCCGACGCTCGGACCGCGGGCCTCGTCGCCGGCGGCGTACGCCGTGAGCTGCAGGACGCGATGACGACCCGGGTGGGCGTGCTGCGCAGCGCCGCCGGGCTGGCCGACGCCGTCGGCCTGCTCGACAAGCTCGCCGGCGAGACAGCCGAGGTCATCGACCAGCAGTCGTGGGAGACCACCAACCTGCTGACGATCGCGATCGCCCTCGCCGACGCCGCCGCCCTGCGCGAGGAGACCCGCGGCTCGCACTGGCGTGAGGACTTCCCCGAGCGCGACGACGAGGGCTTCGCCGGGCACTTCGACGTCGTGATGGCCGACGGGGCCAGCACACTGGAGTTCGTCCCGGCCGCGCCGACCGATCGAGGGGCAGCATGAGCACGCCGTACGACGAGGAGCTGCGCGCCGCGGGGCTCGACCCGGAGGAGATCCGCGCCCACATCGCCGCGGCGCTCGCCGAGGACCTCCCGGGCGGTGACGTCACGTCCGCCGCGACGATCAGCGCCGATGCGCGGGGCAGCGCGGTCTTCGGGGCTCGCGAGGCAGGGGTGGTGGCCGGTCTCGGCGTCGCGGCGCTGGTCTTCCACGAGGTCATGGGCGACACCGTCGAGGTCACCGACCGGGTCGCCGACGGCACCCGCGTCGCCCCGGGGGACGTGGTGATGCGGGTGACCGGGCCGGTCCGTGGCCTGCTGACCGCCGAGCGGACCGCGCTCAACTACGCCAGCCACCTCTCGGGGGTGGCCACGGCGACCGCGCACTGGGTCGACGCGCTGGCCGGGACGCGAGCCCGGGTGCTCGACACCCGCAAGACGCTGCCGACCTTCCGGGCCCTGCAGAAGTACGCCGTGCGCTGCGGCGGCGGCGTCAACCACCGCTTCAGCCTCAGCGACCGCGCGATGGTCAAGGACAACCACGTCGTCGCCGCCGGGGGCGTGGTGCCGGCCTACGAGGCCGTCCGCGCGGCGTACCCCGACCTGAGCGTGGAGGTCGAGGTGACCGACCTCGACCAGCTCCGCGAGCTGCTCGAGGTGGGCTGCACCGAGATCCTCCTCGACAACATGGACACCGCGACCATGGCCGAGGCCGTGCGCCTGACCGCCGGCCGCGCGACCCTCGAGGCCTCCGGGGGGCTGACCCTCGAGCGCGCTCGCGAGGTCGCCGAGACCGGGGTCGACTTCATCTCGGTCGGCGCGCTCACGCACTCGGTCACGGTCTTCGACCTGGGCCTGGACCTGAGCGAGGGTTGAGGCGTGCCCCTGCTCTGCGCCGACATCGGCAACAGCCACACGGTCCTGGGGCTGGTGGCCGAGGGCGTCGTGCTGGCCGAGTGGCGGGTCGCCACCGATGAGCGCAACACGGCCGACGAGTGGGCGGTGCTGCTGCGTGGCCTGCTGGGCGCGGCGCTCGACGAGGTCGACGGCATCGCGGTCTGCGCCACGGTGCCGGCGGTCCTGCACGAGTGGCGCGAGATGCTGACGCGCCACTTCGCCTCGGTCAGCCGCGTGGTCGTCGAGCCGGGGGTGCGCACCGGCGTGCCGGTGCTGATGGACAACCCGCGTGAGGTCGGCACCGACCGGATCATCAATGCGCTGGCCGCCGTGCACGAGTACGGCGGGCCCGCGATCATCGTCGACTTCGGCGGTACGGCGACCACCTTCGACGTCGTCAGTCCCCAGGGTCAATATGTCGGCGGCGCCATCTCGCCCGGAATCGAGATCTCGCTCGAAGCGCTCGGCCGTCGCGGCGCGCAGCTGCGAAAAGTCGAATTGCTGCGACCGCGTTCGGTCATTGCCAAGAACACCGTCGAGGCGCTGCAGTCGGGAATGGTTTTCGGGGTCGCCGCGCAGGTGGAGGGAATTGTCGAGCGCATGATCGCCGAGCTCGATGTCGAACCCGCCGACGTGCACGTCATTGCGACCGGATATCTTGCTCCGGTCGTGCTCGACGAATGCCGTTGTTTCACGCAGCACGCTCCCTGGCTGACGTTGCGGGGCCTGGAGCTCGTGTTCGAGCGCAACTCCTGACGCGTCCTCGAATATGGGGATACGGGTTCTTTTCCGTTATGGCATAGTGAGTTGAAGCTGTATTCATCCCCCGTCTGAATTCAAGTGAGGCGACACATGGCCCAGAAGGTCAACATCGTTCTCGTCGACGATCTCGATGGCAGTGAGGCGACCGAAACGGTCACCTTCGGCCTCGACGGCACGTCGTACGAGATCGACCTGAACGACACGAACGCCGCGGCGCTGCGCGAGGCGCTCGCCGGCTACATCGGCCACGGCCGCAAGGTCGGCGCGGCTCCGCGTCGCGGCCGCCGCTCCAGCAGTGCCGCCGCCAGCTCCGGGCCGAGCGCCAAGGAGATCCGCGACTGGGCCCGCGCCAACGGCCACGACGTACCCGACCGTGGCCGGGTCTCCGCCGAGGTCCGTGAGGCCTACGACGCCGCCCACTGAGCGATGCCTCGTTGACCCGCCCGAAACTTTCGGGCGGGTCAACGCGATTTCGGGCGCTGTTCGCTCTCAGCGGACTGACTGGGGCCTGATCGGGGAACGCGTAGGCTGTCAGCGGGGTTAGTTGTCTCGTACCTCCCCTCCAGACGACGGGGGAGAGGCCCCACAAGCTTGTAGGAGCGATGCGCATGTTCGAGCGGTTCACTGACCGAGCCCGCCGGGTGGTCGTGCTGGCCCAGGAAGAGGCCCGCATGCTCTCCCACAACTACATCGGCACCGAGCACATCCTGCTCGGCCTCATCCACGAGGGCGAGGGCGTGGCCGCCAAGGCGCTGGAGAGCCTCGACATCTCGCTCGAGGCGGTCCGCGCCCAGGTCGAGGAGATCATCGGCCAGGGCCAGCAGGCCCCCAGCGGCCACATCCCGTTCACCCCGCGCGCCAAGAAGGTCCTCGAGCTGTCCCTGCGCGAGGCACTGCAGCTCGGCCACTCCTACATCGGCACCGAACACATCCTGCTCGGCCTGATCCGCGAGGGCGAGGGCGTCGCCGCCCAGGTGCTGCAGAAGCTCGGCGCCGACCTCAACCGGGTCCGCCAGCAGGTCATCCAGCTGCTCTCGGGCTTCCAGGGCAAGGAGTCGGCCGGCGCGGCCGCGGCCACCGGAGCCTCCGGCGGCGACGCGCCGTCGTCCTCGCTGGTGCTCGACCAGTTCGGCCGCAACCTCACCCAGGACGCCCGCGAGGGCAAGCTCGACCCGGTCATCGGCCGGGAGCAGGAGATCGAGCGCGTCATGCAGATCCTGTCGCGCCGCACGAAGAACAACCCGGTGCTCATCGGAGAGCCGGGCGTCGGCAAGACCACGATCGTCGAGGGTCTCGCCCAGGACATCGTCAAGGGCAACGTGCCCGAGACGCTCAAGGACAAGCAGATCTACACCCTCGACCTCGGCGCGCTGGTGGCCGGCAGCCGCTACCGCGGTGACTTCGAGGAACGCCTGAAGAAGGTCCTCAAGGAGATCCGCACCCGCGGCGACATCGTGCTGTTCATCGACGAGATCCACACCCTCGTCGGCGCCGGTGCTGCCGAGGGCGCGATCGACGCGGCGAGCATCCTCAAGCCGATGCTGGCGCGCGGTGAGCTGCAGACCATCGGTGCGACCACCCTCGACGAGTACCGCAAGTACCTCGAGAAGGACGCCGCGCTCGAGCGCCGCTTCCAGCCGATCCAGGTCGCCGAGCCCTCGATCGCCCACACGATCGAGATGCTCAAGGGCCTGCGCGACCGCTACGAGGCCCACCACCGTGTGACGATCACCGACGAGGCGCTGGTCTCGGCCGCGACGCTCGCCGACCGCTACATCTCCGACCGGTTCCTGCCGGACAAGGCGATCGACCTCATCGACGAGGCCGGCTCGCGGCTGCGCATCCGCCGCATGACAGCGCCCGCCGACCTGCGTGAGTACGACGACAAGATCGGCGAGGTCCGCCAGCGCAAGGAGGCCGCGATCGACGGCCAGGACTTCGAGGCCGCCGCGCGACTGCGCGACGAGGAGAAGCAGCTGATCCTCAAGAAGTCCGAGCGCGAGAAGCAGTGGCGCGCGGGCGACATGGACGAGGTCGCCGAGGTCGACGAGGAGCTGATCGCCGAGGTGCTCGCC
>NZ_JANINT010000004.1 GCF_024509035.1 Nocardioides sp.
AGGTGCTGATCCTCACCGGTGACCGCGACTCGCTGCAGCTGGTGACCGACCGCTCCACCGTGCTCTACCCGATGCGGGGCGTCTCCGACCTGGCCCGCATGACGCCGGCGGCCGTCGAGGCCAAGTACGGCGTACCGCCCGCCCGCTACCCCGAGCTCGCGGCGATCGTGGGGGAGACCTCCGACAACCTCCCGGGCGTGCCTGGCGTCGGCCAGGGCTACGCCGCGAAGTGGATCAACCAGTTCGACGGGCTCGACAACGTCATCGCCCGTGCCGACGAGATCACCGGCAAGAAGGGCGAGGCGCTGCGCGAGCACCTCGGCGACGTGATCCGCAACCGTCACCTCAACCGCCTCGTCGTCGACCTCTCGCTCGACCTGGCTCCCGCGGACCTCGCCCTGCGCCCCTGGGACCGCCACGAGGTGCACACGCTCTTCGACGGCCTGGAGTTCCGGGTCCTGCGCGAGCGGCTGTTCGAGACGCTCACCTCGGAGGAGGAGATCGACGACTCCGGCTTCGACGTCGCCATGAGCGTGCTCGCCACCGGCGAGGTCTCGGCGTGGCTCGAGCAGCACACCACGGCGGGCGAGCGCGTCGGCCTCCATGTGGTCGGTCGGTGGGGTGCCGGCACCGGCGACGTCACCTCGCTGGCGCTCGCGACCACCGACGGCACCGCCGCCTGGATCGCCGCCGACCAGCTCGACGCGGCCGACCAGCAGGCCCTCGCCGGCTGGCTCGCCGACCCCGCCCGGCCCAAGGTGCTCCACGACGCCAAGGGGCCGATGCTCGCCCTGGCCGCCTGGGGGATGCCGCTGAGCGGGCTCGACCGCGACACCGCGCTCTCGGCGTACCTCGCCCGTCCCGACCAGCGCTCCTACGACCTGGCCGACCTGACCGTCCGCTACCTCAAGCGTGAGCTCAAGCAGGGCGGCGCCGACGACGGGCAGCTGAGCCTCGACGGTCTCGACGGAGGCAACGTCGGCGAGGTGGAGATGCTCCACGCCCGGGCCGTGCTCGACCTCGCGGCCGCGCTCGACGACGAGCTCGAGGAGCGGGGCGGCACCCGGCTGCTCAACGACATCGAGCTGCCGCTGGTCGACCTGCTCGCGAAGATGGAGCAGACCGGCATCGCCGTCGACACCGACCACCTCGAGGCGCTCGAGAGCCACTTCGCCACCGAGGTCCGCAACGCTGCCGAGGAGGCGTACGCGGTCATCGGCAAGGAGATCAACCTGGGCTCACCCAAGCAGCTCCAGGTCGTGCTGTTCGACGAGCTCGACATGCCCAAGACCAAGCGCACCAAGACCGGTTACACCACCGACGCCGACGCGCTGCAGGCGCTGTACGTGAAGACCGAGCATCCGTTCCTGCTCCACCTGCTGCGCCACCGCGACGTCATCCGGCTGCGCCAGACCATCGAGGGCCTGCTCAAGACCGTCGCCGGCGACGGCCGCATCCACACCACGTTCAACCAGCTGATCGCCGCGACCGGCCGGCTCTCGAGCACCGACCCCAACCTCCAGAACATCCCCGTCCGCACCGAGGAGGGCCGCCGCATCCGCGAAGGCTTCGTCGTGGGAGCCGGCTACGAGTCGCTGATGACGGCCGACTACAGCCAGATCGAGATGCGCATCATGGCCCACCTCTCGGAGGACACGCTGCTCATCGAGGCCTTCCGCTCGGGCCGCGACTTCCACTCGATCACCGCCGCCCGCGTCTTCGACGTCCCCGCCGACGACGTCACCAGCGAGATGCGCGCCAAGATCAAGGCGATGAACTACGGCCTCGCCTACGGCCTGTCGGCCTTCGGTCTGAGCCAGCAGCTCGGCATCGAGCCGTCCGAGGCCCGCGGCCTGATGGACGAGTACTTCGAGACCTTCGGCGGCATCCGCGACTACCTCGGCGGCGTCGTCGAGGAGGCCCGGCGCACGGGGTTCACCGAGACGATCAAGGGCCGGCGCCGCTACCTCCCCGACCTCACCAGCGACAACCGCCAGCGTCGCGAGATGGCGGAGCGGATGGCACTGAACGCCCCGATCCAGGGCTCCGCCGCCGACCTGATCAAGATCGCGATGCTCAACGTCGACCGGGCGATCACCGAGGCCGGGCTGTCCTCGCGGATGCTGCTCCAGGTGCACGACGAGCTCGTGTTCGAGGTCGCGCCGGGGGAGCGCGACGCGATCGAGTCGCTGGTCCGCGAGCAGATGGGTGGCGCGGCCGACCTCGCCGTACCCCTCGACGTCAGCGTCGGGTTCGGCCGCAGCTGGCACGAGGCAGCGCACTGACGCGACCCGGGAAGAGATTGAGCGTTCAACCTGTTGAGGTGGACATGAAGAAGATCGGCTTCCTCTCGTTCGGCCACTGGTCGAGCACCCCGCACTCGCAGACGCGAACGGCGTCCGACACGCTGCTGCAGTCCATCGACCTGGCGGTCGCGGCGGAGGAGGTCGGCGTCGACGGCGCCTACTTCCGCGTCCACCACTTCGCCCAGCAGCTCGCCTCGCCGTTCCCGCTGCTCGCGGCCATCGGAGCTCGCACCAGCCGGATCGAGATCGGCACCGGCGTCATCGACATGCGCTACGAGAACCCGCTCTACATGGCCGAGGACGCCGGCGCCGCCGACCTCATCTCCGGCGGCCGGCTCCAGCTCGGCATCAGCCGCGGGTCACCGGAGCAGGTGGTCGACGGCTACCGCTACTTCGGCTACCAGCCGGCCGAGGGCTCCGACCACGCGGCGATGGCGCGCGAGCATACCCGCGTGCTGCTCGAGGTGCTCCGCGGCGAGGGGTTCGCCGAGCCCAACCCGCGCCCGATGTTCCCCAACCCACCCGGTCTGCTGCGCGTCGAGCCGCACTCACCCGGTCTGCGCGACCGCATCTGGTGGGGCGCCGGCACCCGGGCCACCGCCGAGTGGACCGCCGAGCAGGGCATGAACCTGATGAGCTCCACGCTGCTCACCGAGGACACCGGCGTGCCGTTCCACCAGCTCCAGGCCGAGCAGATCCAGCGCTTCCGCGACGCTTGGAAGGCCGCGGGTCACGAGCGGGAGCCGCGCGTCTCGGTCAGCCGCAGCATCTTCCCGATCGTCAACGACCTCGACCGTGCCTACTTCGGCCAGGAGGGGAGCGGCCAGGACCAGGTCGGCTACATCGACGGCGGCGTGGCGCGCTTCGGCAAGTCGTACGCCGGCGAGCCGGACCGCCTGGTCGAGGAGCTCGCCCAGGACGAGGCGATCGCCGCCGCGGACACGCTGCTGCTCACCATCCCCAACCAGCTCGGCGTCGACTACAACGCCCACGTCCTCGAGAGCGTGGTCACCCACCTGGCGCCGGCGCTGGGCTGGCGCTGAGCCGGCCGAGTCGCCGACGTGTCAGCCCCAACCCGCACCGGCAGCTAGCCCGCGGCAGCCGGCTCCGGATCGGGCTCGTCGGAGGGCTTCGTCACGTGCAGGCTCACCGCCAGCAGTGCGGCCAACAGCACGGCGTCGACCGCGATCACGACGGTCAGCAGCCCGCGGAGCGTGTCGGTGGCCAGGCCGAGGCCGACCATCGCGACGAACGCGGCCCACACGAGGTAGACCGAGCGCTGCCCCTGGCGGGCCAGCACGGAGTAGACCAGCAGCTGGAGCATCGAGAGCACGGTGCCGAGGATCGCGTAGATCCAGAGATGGTCGGCGATCTCCCGGTAGCGGTCGCCGCCCACGAACACCAGGGCCAGCTGGGGGAGCAGGAGGGCGCCGGCGGTGGTCGCCGCGCCGAGCACAGCGACCACCCCGAGGCTCCCGGTCAGGGCTCGCCGCCGCTCGCTCATCGTCGACATCGACGGGAACGCGATGACCACGACGAACTGCGGAAGGAACAGCACGGCCTTGGTGAGGATCAGGCCGCCGGCGTACAGGCCCGCGTCGTGGCTGTCGAGCGCGTTGCGGGCCACCACGATGTCGGCGTTGGAGAGCGCGAAGAACGCGAGCAGCACCTGGGAGTTGAGCACCGACTCGCGGATCACCCGCCGGAAGCCGTGCTCCTGGCTGGCCACACCCGGGTCGCGGGGCCGGCGCAGCAGCCACCAGCCGGCGACGACCGGGGCGCAGGCGCCGAGACCGGTCCCGACCAGGGCGGACAGCTCGCTGGGCTCCCAGGCGATGAGGGCGGTGCCGATGACGATGCGGGGCACGCCGCTGAGCACGTAGAGCACCGACAGGGCGTGCCAGCGCCGCTCACCCTGCAGGATGCCCGCCTGGGCGCCCATGATCGTGAACGGCACGGACACCACCGAGACCAGGGCGGCGGTGAGCAGGCTGTCGAGCCGCAGCACGATGTTGAGCAGCGGTGAGATGACCAGGAGCAGCACGCCGAGCGCCGCCGCGGCGCGGTAGGTGACCCCGAGGATCGTCTTCTCGATCTGCGCCACGTGCGCGGGCTCCGCCGCGATGCGGCGAGCGGCGGTGGCCTGCAGGCCCAGCTGCAGCACGGTGACCACGAGCAGCGTCGCCATCAGGCTCGCCAGGGCGCCGTACGAGCGCGGGCCGAGCATCCGTGCGGCGATCATCGTGAAGCCGTACGTCGCGATGTTCATCACCGCCATCGCGACGGCGATGACGCCGCCGCCGCCGAGCAGCTCGGTCAGCCGACGGGTAGGTGAGGCCACAGGAGGGAAGCGTATGCGAGACTCCCGGCCGTGACCGGCGGTGGTACGGCAGTTCTCCGGCGAGCCGCTCCCGCCGCCTGGGCGACCGTGCTCGCGGTGCTGCTCCTGGGCCCTGCTCTCGGCCGCGGCTACCTCCTCACCTACGACATGGTCTGGGTGCCCGACCTCGCCCTGCGCAGCGACTTCCTCGGTCTGGGGACCGCCCTGCCGCGGGCGGTCCCGTCCGATGCCGTCGTCGCGGTCCTCGACGAGGTCGTCCCCGGCATGCTCCTGCAGAAGCTCGTGCTGCTCGGTGCACTCGTGAGCGGTGGCGTGGGCGCAGCGGCCCTCGTCGGCTCCTCACTGGCGGCCCGACTCGTCGCGGTCAGCGTCTACGTCTGGAGCCCCTTCGTCGTCGAACGGCTCTGGATCGGGCACTGGCCGCTGCTGCTGTGCTGGGCGGCGCTGCCCTGGCTGGTCCGCGAGGGCGTCCGGCTGCGCGAGGATCCCCGCATCGGCACCGCGCTGCCCGTCTGGCTGCTGGTCGGCAGCCTGAGCGCGAATGCCGGCCTGATGGCGGCCGCCACCCTCCTCGCGGTGGGCGCGACCCGACGCTCGGCGCCACGGCTGGTCGCGCTGGTGCTGGCGGCGAACGCGCCGTGGCTGGTCGCCGGCCTCCTCCACGTCGGCGACGCGAGGAGCAGCTCGGCCGGCGCGGTCTTCGGCCTCGACGCCGAGGGACCCCTGCCGGCGCCGGTCGCCGCGCTCACCTCCGGTGGGATCTGGAACGCCGAGGTGGTGCCCGACTCCCGCACGCAGCTCCTCCTGCCGCTGGTGCTCACCCTCGTGCTCGGCGCGCTCGCCGTGGCCGGGTGCCGGCCGATGGCCCGCCGGCTGGGTCGGCGTACGACGACGGCTCTGGTGGCCCTGTGGGCGGCCGGGTACGCCGTGGCCGTGGTGTCGTGGGCGGCGCCGGGTCTCCTCGGGTGGTTCGCCGAGACCCTGCCGGCCGGGGGGCTGCTGCGCGACGGCAGCCGCTGGCTGGCGCTCTGCGCGCCGCTCGCCGCGGTAGCGGTGGCCGAGGGAGCGACCCGGTGGGTCGGTCGGGTCCCGAGCCGGTTCGCGCTGGCCGCGGCGCTGGTGCCGCTCGCATTCATGCCTGACGCCGCCTGGGGCGTCGGCGGCACGCTGCGTGCTGTCGACTACCCCGACGAGTGGGCCGTGGCGCGCTCCGAGCTCGGCGACGGCCGCGGTGACCTGCTGGTGCTGCCGTTCACGAGCTACCGGCAGCCGGCCTGGAACCACGACCACAAGGTGCTCGACCCGCTGCCGCGGTTCCTCGAGCCGAACTACGTCGTCAACGACCAGCTGGCCGTCGACGGCCGGATCATCGCGGGCGAGGACCCGCGGGTCCCCGACGTGCTGGCCGCGCTCGCGCTCCCCGGCCCGGGCGAGCGCGCCGACGCCCTGGGCGCGCTCGGCATCGGCGCGGTGGTCTGGGATCGCTCCCATCCGGTGCCCGGCTACGAGGCGTCGGTGGCGGGCACGGTGGTCCACCGGGGCGACGGCGTGGAGGTCACCCTCCTCGAGGCCCCGGTCGACGGGCGCGACACGCCGATCGGGTGGTGGGCCGCCCTCCTCGCGGCGTGGGCCGCCTACGCCGGTGTCGCGGCGGTGGCGCTCGTGAGCGTGGTGCGACGTGTTGCGCCTAGAATGGCTGTGCGACCGCGGGACCGGTGATACGGTCTGCGGTGTCCTAGGGAGGGAACACACGTGCAGGCATTCATCATCACCTTCGCGAGCGTGATCGTCGGCGGCGGTCTCGCCGGCGCGACGGTCGTGGGGCTCGTGAACAGCCAGACCGCGCCCCCGGAGAACTCCCCGGCCAACGTCTCCAACCCGGTGCTGGAGTACGGCGCCACCAAGTGACCTGAGCCGGCGCTCGCCGCTCAGTCGTCCGTGGCGTCCTGGTCGTTGACCAGGACGCCTTGCAGCGCCTCCGCCACGACGTGTGCGAAGGCGGCCTGGGAGTGCGCCCACGTGAAGCCCTTGCTGTGGCGGAACGCGCCGTCGGCGAGTCGCTCGCGCCCGGGCCGGTCCCGCAACAGCGCGCCGATCGCCGCCGTGAGCTCGGCGGGGGAGTCCACCAGGACGCCGGACACCCCGTCGACGATCGACTCGCGGGTGCCGCCCGCGCTGGCGTAGGCGACGGTGGGCGTGTGGTGCGCGGCCGCCTCGCCGACCACGAGACCCCACCCCTCCTTGAGGGAGGGCAGCGCCATCAACCAGGACTCCTCGTAGATCTCCTGCTTGCGCACCTCCGACACGTGGCCCTCGAAGACCACCGCTCCTCGCGCCACCAGGGGCGCCGCGTAGGCGTGCAGCTCGCTCTCCCACCAGCCGCTGCCGACCACGCGCAGCCGCAGGTCGGGGAACTCCTCGAGCAGCGCGGCGACGGCGTCGATGGCGTGCTCGACCTGCTTGTGCGGGACCAGCCGGCCCACCACGCAGATGGAGGGGTGGGGCGACTTGCGCGCAGCGACCCGCATCACCGGGTCGGTGCCGTTGTGCACGACCGCCACGCGCGGCCCGGTCACCCCGAGCTCGCGGAGCTCGGCCCGCGTGGCGCGCGAGACCGCGACGTACTGGCGCGACCGGTACAGCCGGGGAGCGAGCCGACTCTCGACCCACCAGCCGACCCGCCCGGACAGGCCCGGGTAGACGACCGGCCACTGCTCGCGGTGGACGTGGTGCACCAGCACGATCACGGGCTTGCGCGTCACGAGCGGGGTGAAGAACGGCAGGCCGTTCTGCACGTCCACCACGACGTCCACCCGGCCGAGCCGGCGGCGCAGCAGCGCCCACATGCCGAGGGCGTAGACCGACAGCTTGCCGCCGCGACGCACGAACCGGATCCCGTCGACGACCTCGTCGGGCGCCGCGCCGGCGTAGGCGACGCAGAAGATCGTGACCCGGCAGCCGCGTGCGACGAGCCCCGCGGCCATCTTCTCCAGGTACCGCTCCGCGCCGCCGCCCTCGGGATTGCGGGTGTCGCGCCAGCTCAGGAACACGATGTGGCGCCCCGCGATGGTTTCGGACGTCGGCACCCGGCGAGGTTACCGGGTAGTTCGGATATGGTGCGCGACATGCCATGGACCGCCGATCTTCGTCGGTCCGTCCGCCTCTTCTCCGACTTCCGGGTCGAGCAGAGCGACCCCGCGCGGTTCTATTCCGCCCTCGCCGAGGACTCGGTGGGCCAGCTCTCGGGCTACCGGGACCTCGCGGGTGCGACCGTCCTGGACGTCGGCGGCGGCCCGGGCTACTTCCGCGACGCGTTCCGCCGGGCCGGGGCGACGTACTGGGCCCTCGACGCCGACGTCGGCGAGCTGTCGGGCACCGGCGAGATCGCCGCGGGCACCGTGGTGGGCGACGGGATGAACCTGCCCTTCCAGGACGGCTCGGTCGACGTCTGCTACTCCTCGAACGTCCTCGAGCACGTGCCGCGTCCCTGGGACATGGCCGAGGAGATGCTGCGGGTCACCCGGCCCGGAGGCATCGTCTTCATCTCCTACACGCTGTGGTGGGGGCCGTGGGGCGGGCACGAGACGTCGCCGTGGCACTACCTCGGCGGTGCGCGGGCGCGTCGTCGCTACCGCGAGCGACACGGGCACGAGCCCAAGAACAAGTACGGCGAGTCGCTGTTCCCCGTCACCGTCCGCGACGGGGTCGCCTGGGCGCGGCGCCAGCAGGCGGGTGAGGTGCTCGCGGTGATCCCGCGCTACAACCCCCGGTGGAGCTACTGGATGTCCCGGGTCCCGGTCCTCCGAGAGGTGGTGACGTGGAACCTCGCCCTGGTGCTGAGGAAGCGCTGACCGAGCCGGCGCCCCTCGGCGCGGTGACGCGGTTCCGGCTCCGGGTGGCCGCGAGCTGTGTGCTGCTGGTCGGGCTTGCCCTCGTGCAGTCGCCGGGACTGCTGGTGGCGGACACCAAGCTGGACCTGGCGGTGTCGCCCGGCCGCTTCCTCCTCCGTGCCGTGCACCTGTGGGACCCGATGGGCGCCTTGGGCCAGCTCCAGAACCAGGCCTACGGCTACCTGTGGCCGATGGGCCCGTTCTTCCTCGGGGGCATCGAGAGCGGCGTGCCTGCCTGGCTGGTGCAGCGCCTGTGGCTCGCGCTGGTCCTGTGCGTCGCGTTCGTCGGCGCTGCCCGGCTGGCCCGCGAGCTCGGCGTGCGCTCGGACCTGGCCTGCCTCCTCGGCGGCTTCGCCTACGCGTTGTCGCCGCGGATGCTGAGCACGCTCGGCCAGATCTCGATCGAGGCCTGGCCCAGTGCGATGGCGCCCTGGGTGCTGCTGCCGCTCGTGGTCGGCTCGACCCGCGGCTCGGCGCGGCGGGCCGCGGCGTGGGCCGCGCTCGCGGTCGTCATGGTGGGCGGGGTGAACGCGGCCGCCACCTTCGCCGTGATCCCGCTCGGTGTGGTCTGGCTGCTGACCCGCGGCCGCGGCCGTCGACGCACCACATTGCTGCTCTGGTGGCCGGTGTTCACGGTCCTGGGCACCCTGTGGTGGCTCGTCCCGCTGTTCGTGCTGGGCGCCTACAGCCCGCCGTTCCTGGACTTCATCGAGTCCGCCTCCAACACGACCTTCCCGACCACGCTGTACGACGCGCTCCGGGGCACGTCCAACTGGGTGGTGTACGTCGGCGGCACGTCGCGCGCCGGCAACGACCTGATCCGCGACCCGGTCGCGATCGTCAACAGCGCCGCCGTGGTCGTCCTGGGACTGGTGGGCCTGCTCCAGCGGCGCAACCCGGAGCGGGTGTTCCTGTGCCTCAGCGTGCTCCTCGGCATGGCGATGGTGACGATGGGGCACACCGGCGCGGTCCAGGGCTGGTTCGCCCAGGACCTGCAGTCCGCGCTCGACGGTGCGCTGGCCCCGCTGCGCAACGTCCACAAGTTCGACCCGGTGGTGCGGCTGCCGCTGGTGCTGGGCCTCGCGTGGGCGGTCGACGCGCTGGTGGACAAGCGGCGGCAGGCGCCGGCACCGGACGCCGATCGCACCACCGCCGCGCTCGACCGCGTGACGGCGTTCGGGCTCGTGCTCGCATCCGTGGCGGCCGTCGCCGGGGCTGCGCTGCCGGCAGCGCTGGGCCGGATCACCCCCACGGGCGGCTTCGTCGCCGTTCCCGACTACTGGACCGACACGGCCGACTGGCTGGAGCAGCGCGCCGCGACCGCGCTGCTGCTGCCCGGCTCGTCGTTCGGCGACTACGTCTGGGGGTTCCCGCAGGACGAGCCGCTCCAGTCCCTGGCCCGGAGCCCGTGGGCGGTCCGCAACGCCGTCCCGCTGACGCCGCCGGGCAACATCCGGATGCTCGACGCCATCGAGGCGAGGCTGACCCAGGGCTACGGCTCTCCGGCGTTGGCGTCCTACCTGCGGCGCGCCGGCGTCACCCATCTCGTGGTCCGCAACGACCTGACCCGCGGCGGCGACGTCGCCGACCCGGTGCTGGTCCACCAGGCGCTCGCGCAGTCCGAGGGCATCTTCCGGGTGACGTCGTTCGGACCCGAGATCGGCGGGTCCGGCCACATCGACACCGAGGACGACTCGCGCATCGTCGTCAACGGCGGTTGGCAGTCCAGCTACCCGGCGATCGAGGTGTACGCCGTCGCCGGCGGCGCGACCTCCGGCACGGCCCGGACCAGCCGGGTGGCGCCGGTCGTGGTCGGCGGCCCGGAGGACCTGCTGGACCTGACCGAGCTCGGCGTGCTCCACGACGAGCCGACCCGGCTCGCCTTCGACGTGCCGACGGAGGAGGACCCGGGCGCGCCTGTGGTGCTCACCGACGGGCTCCGGGCGGTCGAGCGCCACTTCGGCCGGCTGCAGGACGGCGCGTCGGCGACGCTCGCCCCCGGGGACCCCCGTCGTCTCGGCAACCCGACCCGCGACTACCTCCCCGAGGGATCCGACCCCTGGGTGACCTGGGCGCGCTACGACGGCATCGCCACCGTGTCCGCGTCGTCCTCTCGTGCCGATGCCAACAGCCCGGGCGCCGTCCAGCGCGGCGAGCTGCCCTTCGCCGCGCTCGACGGCTCGCCGCAGACCCGGTGGCAGGCCGCGACGCCAGGCACCGACACCTGGTGGCAGGTCGACCTGTCCGCCCCCCGCTACGTCGGCGAGGTGACCGTGACCGCCGGCCCCGACGACCGCGAGGTGGTCCGGGTGGAGGCGGGGGACGTCACGTCGGACCCGGTCACGGTCCCGGCGGGCTCGCGACGCACGATCCGGCTGGGTGCGGCGGACGCGGAGGCCGTGCGGGTCGTCGACGCCTCGGGGCGCAGCGGCCACCGGATGTCGCTCGCCGAGGTCAGGCTCCCCGGCGTCACCGCCACCCGGTCGCTGGTGCTGCCGCCGGTCCCCGAGGCGTGGGGGACCCCGGCGCGGATCGCACTGAACGCAGGCTCCGACGCCCGAACCGGCTGCGTCGAGCTCGAGGGCTCGGTCCGCTGCGTGCCCGGCCGCGACGTCGTCGGTGAGGAGCCGCTCGGCTTCCGCAGGGTCGTGACGCTGCCCCGACCGGCGACCTACGACCGCCTCCGGCTCCGGGTGAGCGGGCGGGTGGGGCCGGCGCTGCTGGACCTCCTCGGCAAGCGGGAGCTCGGGGTGATGACGGCCTCGTCGAGCAGCAACCCCGATCTCCGGTCCTCGGCGCTGGCGGCGATCGACGGCGATCCCGGGACGACCTGGTCCGCCGCGCTCTCGGACCTCCACCCGCAGCTCGACCTGCGCTGGCTGGGCGAGCGGACGGTGCGTGGGCTGTCGCTGCGGCTGCTCCTCGACGCCGATGCCCGCCTGCCGAACGAGCTCGTCCTCACCTGGCCCGGCGGCCGGCGCACCGTCCGTGTCGACGACGACGGCGACGTCCGGTTCCCACCGATCCGCACGGACCGCCTCACGATCGGCGTCGAGGAGGCCGACCCCGCGGTCGACCTCGACTTCGACCGGTCGGCCTCGCCGGTCCCGATCGGCATCTCGGAGCTGCGCGTGCTGGGCGTGCCCACCTTCCCGACACCGTTGGCCGACCGGACCGTCCGCACCCGCTGCGGCGACGGACCGGACGTGACGATCGACGGCACCACGTTCCACACCCGGGTCCGTACGACGGCCACGGCGATCTTCGAGGGCCGCAGCGTGCCCGCGCGGATCTGCGACACCGCTCCCGTCGAGCTGCCGACGGGCGAGAGCACGGTGTCGGTGACCGCGTCCGAGCTCTTCACGCCCGACTCGCTCGTGCTCTCCGACGGCCTCGCGTGGCTCTCGGGCACCACGGCGGCGCAGGTCGACGAGGCCTCGCCGGTCGACCTCCGCGTGCGCCCCGACGCGTCGGGTGGCCTGTTGACGGTGCACCAGAACCTCAACCCCGGCTGGGCGGCGCTCCAGGACGGCGAGCCGCTCACGTCGGTGGAGGTCGACGGGTGGCAGCAGGGCTGGGAGCTCGCGGGCGACGGCGAGGTCCGAGCCGGGTTCGAGCCCGACCGCGCCTATCGGGCCGGTCTGCTGGGCGGCGCTGCGGCCCTGCTGCTCCTCCTGGTGCTCGCCCTGGTGCCGTCGCGGCGCCTCTGGGTCGGAGCGTCGCGCCCGGCGCTCGCCCCGGGGCGGATCCCCGCGGCGGTCCTCGCGGTCGTCGGTCTCGGTGCCGCCGGCGTGCTGGCCGGAGGGGTGGGCCTGGCCGTCGGCGCCCTGGCGATCGCGGCCGGGGCCGCCTCCGCACGACGTGCGGGGCTCGCGACGATGCTGGTCATCCTCGCCATGGCGCCGGCGGCAGCGGCGTACCTCTGGCGCCCCTGGGCGAGCCCCCACGGGTGGGCCGGTTCGCTGGCCTGGCCGCACTACCTCGTCGTGGCGGCCCTGTGCCTCGTCCTTGGAGCGCTGCTCGAGCCGCGGCGACCGAGGTTGCGCAGGCGCATCGCCGGCCGCTCGACCACCCGGTAGGCGACCTCGGAGGCGGCGAGGCTGAGCGTCACCGTCAGCGCCCAGATCTGCCAGGTGTGCCCGCCGAAGAGCTCGAAGCCGATGCCCTCCATCACGAAGTAGAGGATCGGCAGGTGCAGGCAGAACACGCTGTAGGAGACGTGGCCCAGGTGCCGCGGCAGGCGGGCTGACATCAGCCGCGCGTAGCCGCCGGCGGGCGGCCGGAGCCCGCTGACGACCACCAGGCCGCCGATGACGGCGTAGAGCAGGCTCTTGGTCAGCGCTTCGGCGTCGGTGGCGACGTAGAGCAGGGTGGGGCCGGCAACCGGGGTGGACGCGACCAGCATCAGCCCGAGCGCCAGCGCCCAGCAGACCCCGGGCGACCCCTCCAGCGCCTCCAGCAGCCGCGTCGCGCGCCGCGGTCCGCCGGCGGTGGGGCCGGCCTGGCGCAGCACATCCGCGAGCGCCAGCGCGAGGCCGACCGCGAACCAGCTGAGGTACGCCGGCAACCACTGGGCCGGGGAGCCGTCGCTGTGCGTGCCGAGCGTGGCGACCAGCTGGAGGTGCCACCAGCAGCTCACGGCGACCATGGCGGCCAGCACGATCCCGACGCGGGCCGGTCGCAGCCGCCGGTGCGTGCGCCCCAGGGCGAGGAGCATCAGCAGCGGGAGCACGGCGTAGAAGGACACCTCGACCGCGAGGCTCCACATCTGCGTGAGCCCCTGGGGCAGGGATCCGGTCAGGTAGATGTCGGTCAGGGTCAGCGAGCGTGCCCACTCCGCCACCCCGGCCGACCGGTTCTCGGGGATGAGGGACAGCGCGAGCACGACGGTGACGACGTAGACCGGGTAGATGCGCAGCACGCGCTTCCAGTAGTAGCGCCCGGTCGGGGGCGGCGCGACGTCGAGCATCCGGCGGGCGAAGTGCGGCCGGCCGAGGAGGAAGCCGGAGAGGACGAAGAAGATCGCGACGCCGACGTCGAGGCGCGAGAGCAGGTCGCCCCAGCTGCCGTTGCGCACGTAGGCGCCCGACTGGAACGCGACGTGCGTCGTCAGCACCGCGAGCGCGCCCACCGCGCGCAGCGAGTCGAGCACCGGGAACTCCGGCGCGACCTCGACCCCGCGCGACCTGTCCTCAGCCGTCACCACGGCTCTCCTCCTCCGTGGACGGCTGGCCCACCTCGATCGAGTCCACGCACACGGCGGCACCCTGGTCGAGGCCGCTGAGCCGTACGGTGCCGAACCGGCCCTCGACCTGGGCGTAGAGCGAGTGGACCCCGCGCTCGACCTGGACCTCCTCGGTGGAGCGACCGGCGCTGATGGTCATCGTGGAGTCCTCCGACGCGAGGTAGCCGATCCGGATCCACCAGCTCCACTCGAAGGCCGTGCTCCGCAGCGGGACCGACCGTCCGGGCGACCGGACCAGCCAACCGCAACCGGGGTCGGGACCGGTCCGGGAGGTCACGCTCGGTTCGATCCAGGCCTCCTGCAGCCGGCCCTCGTCGGTCACGACGCTGAGGTCCTCCGACCAGGTCGGGAACCGCAGGTTGTCGGTCACCAGCGGCGCGAAGCTCGCGAGCCTGTTGTCGGGCGCGAGCAGCCCGGAGACCACGTCCTCGGGCAGGGTCCGGTCGGCGACGGCGACGGTGCCGGTCTCCGCGACGTCGTCGCGGAGGTTCGCCAGGAACGTGCGACCGCCGTCCTGGTCGTTCCACCATCCGACGTAGGTCAGGCTGCTGGCCACGCCCGAGATCGCGACCACGGCGGTCACCACCGCAACGGCGGGCCCCGGCACGACCAGGTCGAGGCGCGAGCGACGTCGCGGCGTGCTCGACCCCTCGGCTCCGGGCAGGTCCAGGAAGGCCAGGCCCACGCAGAGCGCGAGGACGCAGGCCACGTCGGTCAGGTAGCGGTACTCCCGCCCGATCGCGGCGCCGAACGGCGCGACCCGGGCGACCACGACCAGGGCGCAGAGGACGCCGAGGTAGCCGGACAGCAGGGCCCAGGCGCGCATCGTGCGCTCGCGGCGCAGCGCGCCGTAGAGGACGACGAGCACGATGACGACCCAGGCCAGGTTGACCGTCCAGG
>NZ_JANINT010000005.1:0-1163 GCF_024509035.1 Nocardioides sp.
CGCCGTCGTCCTGGTCGGCCGCGCGGACGGGCCGGCGGCATGACGGGCCCGCGCGGAGTGGCGATCGTCGGTGCCGCCGAGTGCGACCTCGGCACCACCGGCAAGTCCGTCCTCACCTTGCAGGCCCAGGCTGTCACCCGGGCGCTCGCCGACGCCGGTCTGACGCTGCGCGACGTCGACGGGTTCGCCACCACCGGCGTCTCCCGGTTCTCCGCCACCCAGCTCGCCGACTACTTCGGCGTCGAGGCCGTGTGGACCGACAGCACGTTCGCCGGCGGTTGTGCCTACGAGATGATGGTCGCTCGCGCCGCGCAGGCGATCGAGGCCGGCCAGGCCGGGGTCATCGTCATCAGCTTCGCCTCCAACCAGCGCTCCGCACGGTCCCGGTCGCTGGGCGGGGTGGTCTTCGACGGCACGCCCGAGTCGCAGTTCGAGTCTCCGTACGACCCGCTGCACCCCCTCAGCTACTACGCGATGGCCGCCCAGAAGTACCTCGGCCGGTTCGGCGGCACCCGGGAGAAGCTGGCCGAGATCGCGGTCGCTGCCCGCGAGTGGGCCCTGCTGAACCCCCGGGCCTTCCGTCACGGGGCCGGCCCGCTCAGTGCGCAGGACGTGCTCGAGAGCCCGATGATCTCCTCGCCGCTCACGGCCCTGGACTGCTGCCTGGTCACCGACGGCGGCGGCGCGGTCGTGCTGACCTCACTGGACCGGGCGCGGGACCTCGCCAAGCAACCGGTGGTGGTCCTCGGGTACGGCGAGCGGGCCACCAACGCATCGATGACCGCCGTCGACGACCTGACCACGACCGGCGCGGTCGGCGCCGGCGCGGACGCGTTCGCCCGGGCCGGCATCACGCCCTCCGACGTCGACGTGCTCGAGGTCTACGACTCCTTCACCATCACCGCCGCGCTCTCGATCGAGGGGCTCGGCTTCTGCGGCCGCGGGGAGGTCCTCGACTTCATCGCCGACGGCCGGATCCGGCCCGGCGGCGCGCTGCCGCTGAACACCTCCGGCGGGGGGCTGTCCTACTGCCACCCCGGTCAGTACGGCGTGCTGCTCCTCGTCGAGGCCGTGCGCCAGCTCCGTGGCGAGTGCGGTGAGCGCCAGGTCCCGGACGCGGAGATCGCGGTGGCGCACGGCACCGGCGGCATCCTGTCCGCCCA
>NZ_JANINT010000005.1:1232-1443 GCF_024509035.1 Nocardioides sp.
GCCGGTTGGTGGGACGCCACCCGTGAGCACCGGCTGGTGGTGCAGACGTGCCGCCACTGCGCTCACGCCCAGCACCCGCCGCGCGCGGTGTGCACCGGCTGCTCGGCCATGGACGGGCTCGAGCTCACCGACGCCTCCGGACGCGGCACGGTCGACTCCTGGACCGTCGTCCACCGGGCCCCGCGTCCCGAGGTCGCCACGCCGTACACGC
>NZ_JANINT010000005.1:1493-2714 GCF_024509035.1 Nocardioides sp.
TGGACTTCCAGTTCACCGAGGATCAACGCGAGTTCCGCAACCTGCTGCGGTCCTTCGTCGACAAGGAGATCATCCCGGTCGCCCGGGAGTGGGAGCAGTCCGGGCGCTACCCGACCGAGATCGTCGAGGGCATGGCGCAGATGGGCCTGTTCGGCATGACCGTGCCCGAGGAGTTCGGCGGGCTGGACCTCGACCCGGTCTCCTTCGCGATCGTCTTCGAGGAGATCTCGCGCGGCTGGATGGGCGTCGCCGGCATCCTCGGGAGCCACTCGCTCTCCTGCCGGCTCATCGCGATGCACGGCACCGAGGAGCAGAAGCAGGCCTACCTGCCGGCCCTCGCCACGGGCGAGCGGCGCACGGGCATCGGCCTCACCGAACCCGACGCGGGCACCGACCTGCAGGGCATCCGCACCACGGCTCGGCTCGAGGGCGACCACTACGTCGTCTCCGGCGCCAAGATGTGGATCACCAACGCGCGGTACGCCGACCCGCTGCCGGTGCTGGTGAAGACCGACCCGAGCGCCACGCCGGCTCACCGCGGGATGAGCGTACTGCTCGTCGATCCCCACCTCGAGGGGTTCGAGGTCACCAAGGACATCCCGAAGCTCGGGTACAAGGGGACCGAGTCGTGCGAGATCGTGCTCGACAACGTGCGGGTCCCGCGCGACCAGCTGCTCGGCGGGGTCGAGGGACGAGGCATGCAGCACGTCCTCTCCGCCCTCGAGTGGGGCCGGGTCAACATCGCCGCCCGCTCGGTCGGCATCGCCCAGCGGGCTCACGAGGAGGCGCTGGCCTACGCCCAGAGCCGCAAGGCGTTCGGCCAGCCGATCGGTGACTTCCAGGCGATCCAGCTCAAGCTCGCGACGCTGGCGACGAACCTGCAGGCGGCCCGCCTGATGGCCTACTGGAGCGCCGACGCGGTCCGCCGCGGCCGCGCCGACGCGGAGACCGGCATGGCGAAGATCTTCTGTTCCGAGGTGGCTCTGGATGCCGCGATCGACGCGATGAAGGTGCACGGCGGGTACGGGTACTCCACGGAGTTCGAGGTGGAGCGGCTCTACCGCGACGCCATCTTGATGAGCATCGGCGAGGGCACCAACGACATCCTCCGCACCGTGGTCGCCAAGGCTCTGCAACGCGGGGAGACGGTCCTCGGATGAGTCCCCTCCCGGGGCTCCCGCGCTCCTACCTCTATGTCCCCGGCAACGCCGCCGGCAAGCT
>NZ_JANINT010000005.1:2724-6727 GCF_024509035.1 Nocardioides sp.
GACGCCCTGCTCCTCGACCTGGAGGACGCCGTGCCGGTGTCCGAGAAGGAGCGTGCCCGTGAGGACGTCGCCGTCTTCCTCGAGGGACAGCCGCCCGGAGGACCGATCGAGCTGTGGGTCCGGGTCAACCCCGGCACGCTCGGCCGCGACGACGTACGCCGGCTGGCCGGGATCCCCGCCCTGACGGGTCTCGCGCTGGCCAAGGCGGACGCCGTGACGGTCGCCCAGGTGGCGGCGCTGCTCGACGAGTGCGGGGACCGCACCACCCACCTCATGCCGATGATCGAGACGCCTGCGGCGGTGCTCGACGCGCTCGCGATCGCACGTGCACCGCGGGTGCAGCGCATCCAGGTCGGCGAGGTGGACCTGACCGGCGAGGCCGGGATCACCCCCGGGCCCGACGAGGTCGAGCTCGTGGGCATCCGCACCACCGTCGTCCTCGCGAGCGCAGCCGCCCGGATCGCGCCACCGCTGGGCCCGGTCTCGCGCATCACCGCCGACCTCGAGGCGCTGGCCGAGTCGACCCGCCGGGTCGCCCGGCTCGGGTACGTCGGCCGCGCCTGCATCCACCCCGCGCAGATCCCGGTGGTGCACGCGGTGTTCAGCCCCCGGCCCGAGGAGGTAGAGGAGGCCGCCGAGACGCTGCGGCTGCTGGCCGACGCCGAGGCGCGCGGCTCGGGCGTGGCGCTCGACGCCCAGGGGCGGTTGATCGACCCGGCCGTGGTGCTGGGCGCCAGGCGGGTGCTCGAGCTGCACGAGCGGGCCACCCGCGACCAGGGCGGTGCCTGATGCGCACCGAGCTCGACCTCCATCTCGACCAGACCTGGCGTGCGGCGCATCCTCGGTCGGTTCCCGGCCGGGTTCGAGCGGTCGGTGCCGGGCGGCTACCTCGCCGCCGAGGAGTTCGTGGTGCTCGACGGGGAGCTCGAGCTCGAGGGGGAGCTGTTCGGCCGGGGAACGCTGAGCGTCGTCCCCGCGGGCTACCCACGCACCCACATGCGCTCACCCCAGGGGGCCCTGGTGCTGGCCTGGTTCGGAGGCCTGCCGGAGTTCCTCCCCCATGACGCGCTGCCGCCGTGCGCCGAGCAGATCCGGACGGTCCGCGTCGATGGCGGCGAGGCGCTCCCGGTCTCACCGGTGTCGGTGTGGCGGCGGGGCGCGGTCCCGCCTGGCGAGGGTGAGGTCGAGGTGGTCTCCGCCGACCTCTCACGGTGGACCCGGGGCGCCGAGCCGGCACCGGAGAGCGGTGACCTGGCCCGCAGGGAGCGGCGGTGAGCACCGTGGAGCCGGTCGCCATCGACCGGCGGTGGGCGGGTGTCGACGGGTTCTACGGCGGGTACGTCGTCGGCCTGCTGGTCGATGCCGCGCTCGGCTTCTCGGCCTACCGGCTGGCGTCAATCTCGGTGAACTTCGTCTCCCGCCTGGGCGTCGACGACGTCGAGATCGCGGTCGACCGGATCCACCGGGGCCGGTCCAGCGAGCTGCTCCGACTGACGCTGGGGCAGGCCGGTCGCGCTCGGGTGCATGGCCACGCCGAGCTCGTGGCCGTCGGTGAGGATCCCGAGCCGTTGTGGGTGCGGCGCAGCGAGGGCACCGCCGCACCGGCAGCGAGTGCCGGCCTCGGCCGCGACCGGCTGCCGTTCGACGACATGGTGGAGATGCGCACCGCGGCCCCGCCCCGCATCGACGCGCCGGCCACCTGCTGGGTGCGGCTGCGACCCGAGGCCGGCGATCCGGGGATGGTCACCGAGGAGGCCCTGGTGGCGGCGCTGCTGGACATGCCGACGCCGGGACTCTTCGGGCTGCCCGAGCCGGCGGCCTTCGTGCCCACCCTCGACTACACCGTCCACCTGGCACCGCCGGTCCCCGGATCGGCTCGCGACTGGGTGCGGCTCGACCACGGCAGCGGATGGGTCACCCGTGACCACTGCGTCGACGAGGTGACCGCCTTCGGCGCCGACGGACGGATCCTGGCGACGCTGCGCCAGACGCGCAGCGTTCGCTGGGCGAGCGCCTGGTCGTCCGACGGGGCGGCGACGGGGTGGCCACGCTGGTGCTCGGACCCGGCGAGGAGACGCAGTCGGTGGACGCTCGGCTGCACGCCGAGCTGGCCACCGTCTGGGACGATCTCGACCGCGATCCCGACGTGTCCGTCGTGCTGGTCGAGGGGCCCAACGACGAGGGCTTCCTGCTCGGAGGGTCGCTTCCGCTGGCCCAGGAGCTGGTGGCCAGCTCCCGGGCACGGTTCCGGATGGAGGAGCACCGCCGCTTCGTGCTCGGCATGGTCCGCTGCGCCAAGCCCATCGTCTCGGCCGTGTGCGGCCGGGCGGTCGGCGAGGGCACGGTCATCGCGCTGATGTCCGACATCTCGATCGTGGGCACGGGCACCACGCTGCTGGACAGGCACGTCCCCATGGGTGTGGCTGCCGGTGACCACGCCGCCCTGGTGTGGCCGTTGCTCACCAGCATGGCCCGGGCGAAGTACCACCTGCTGCTGGGTGAGGAGATCCCCGGCGAGGAGGCCGAGCGGATCGGGCTGGTCTCCCGGGTCGTGGCCGACGATCGGGTGCGCGCCGAGGCGCGCTCGATCGCGGCGCGGCTGGCCTCCTCCCCGCCGGATGCAGTCCGCTGGACCAAGAAGACCCTCAACAGCTGGTACCAGCCCGCGGTGCCGGCCTTCGACGCCTCCTTGGCGGTCGAGGTCCTCGGCTTCGCCGGTGAGGAGTTCGCGGCCGTGGTCGACCGCCTGGCCGCCGCGAACCGGGAGACCGAACGATGAGCCGACGTCTGGTGGTCACCGGCGGTGCCAGCGGCATCGGTGCCGCGGTCGTCCGCACCGTGGTCGCCGAGGGAGGCCGCGCGGTCGCCCTGGACCTGGCCGACCCCGATGGGATGGCCGCGCTCGAGGGGGTCGACTTCGTGCGCTGCGACGTGACCGACGCCGGCGGCACCCAGACGGCGCTGGCCGAGGCGGCCGGCCTGCTCGGCGGCCTCGACGCGGTGTACGCCGCGGCCGGCATGCTCGGCACCATGGCGCCCGTGGAGCACCTCACCCCGGAGGAGTGGCGAGACACCCTCGCCGTCAACCTCGACGGGTTCTTCCACACCGTGCGCGCCGCAGTCCCGTTGATGGGCGCAGGCGGCGCGATCGTGGGCACGTCCTCGGTGCACGGCCTGCGCACCTTCGCCGCCCCCGGGGGTGTGGCGTACGGCGTGGCCAAGGCGGGACTGGTCGCGTTCGTGCAGACCGCTGCCGTCGAGCTGGCGCGCCACGGCGTCCGGATCAACGCCGTGGCGCCGGGCAAGGTCGGCGGCACCCGGCTGCTCACCGCGAACCTCGGGGCGCACGACCTCGACGACCTCGAGCACGAGCGGATCGCCGACGTCCCGCTCGCGGGGGAGACCACGACCGCCGACGTCGTGGCCGCCGTGCGGTTCCTGCTCAGCGACCAGGCACGCCGGATCACCGGCACCGTGCTCGCGGTCGATGCCGGACAGAGCCTGCTCGGCGGCGGCATGCTCAAGGCGCGCCCATGACCGCGCCCACGGCCCCGACCCCGACCACCGGTGTCCGCCGCGCCTACGTCGACGTCGCACACGGGCAGGTGCACCTCCGGGTCGCCGACCCCGGCCCGACCACCCGTCCTCCGCTGGTCTGCCTGCACATGAGCCCGGCGTCCGGCCTCGTCTACGAACGGTTCGCGGGCGTGGCCGGTGCCAGCCGCACGGTGGTCGCTCCCGACACCGCAGGCTACGGCGCGTCCGACCCGCTGCCGGCCTACCCGACGATCGGCGACTACGCCCGCGTGGTCGCCGAGGTGGTCGAGGCCGCTGGTCTAGGCGCACCGGTCGACCTGCTCGGGTACCACACGGGGTCACTGACCGCCGTCGAGCTGGCCGGCGCCCGCCCCGACCTCGTCCGGCGCGTGGTCACGGTCTCGCTCCCGCTGTTCACGCCCGCCGAGCTGGAACGTCTGCGTGGTGTCTACGATCCGGAGCCGAT
>NZ_JANINT010000005.1:6737-13964 GCF_024509035.1 Nocardioides sp.
GGCAACTCCGTCGCGCAGGCGGCCCGGATCTTCCACGCGCGCCTCTCCGGGGGCGAGCGGCACTGGTGGGGTCACCGCGCGGCGTTCGAGTACGACCTCCTCGCCGGGCTCGAGCGGCTCCGCAACCCCGTGCTGGTGCTCAACATCGCCGACGACCTCAGCGAGCAGACGCGCCGCGTCACCCCGCACCTGCGGACCGGCCGGGTCGTCGAGCACCCGGAGTGGACGCACGGCTTCCTCGACAACGACACCGACGCAGCAGCGCAGGTGATCCTCGACTTCCTGGACGGTGAGCAATGACCCAGACGACGCGCACCATCGCGATGATCAACTCCGACGGCAAGTCTGCGCCCGTCGCAGCGGACCCACCCGGGGTCATCACCCGGCTCTACGAGCTGAGGCTCCGGGTGCTCGCCCGGACCCCGTACGAGCACCTGTTCACCGAGATCGGGACCCTCGAGGCCGCCGAGCGGGCGCTGGCCGACGGCTGCGACGTGGTCTACGTCGACACCTTCGGCGACTACGCGGTCGAGCGGATCAGGGCGCTGACCCCCCGCCCGGTGGTCGGCGCCGGAGCTGCGAGCATCCAGCACGCGGCAGCCGAGCACGCGTCGTACTCGATCGTGACGGTGTGGCCGGCCTCGATGGGCTACCTCTACGACGAGCGGCTCAGCACGACCCCCGGTGGCCGGTCCTGCCGAGGCCTCCACCACCTCTCCGAGGACGACGAGCTCGACCGCGTCGGCCGCAGCGACGGCGTCAAGGCCCGGATGGGTCGGCGCGAGGACCAGGTTGTCGAGTCGCTCGCCGCGCTGTGCCGCAGCGCGCTGGAGCGCGACCGCTCCGAGGCGGTGCTGCTCGGCTGCACGTGCATGTCACCGGTGGCCGCGGCACTGCGAGACCGGCTCGGCGTACCCGTTCTCGACCCCTCCGCGATCGGGCTCGCCGCCGCCCAGGAGGCCGCCACGGACCCGACGCCGCCGCGGTCCCGGACCGGCGCGGTGCGGCACAGCGGGCTGGCCGGCGACGTGGTCGAGGCATATCTGGTCGCGCAGCAGCAGGAGTCGATGTGGATCGACGACTGCGGTGTCTGCGCCATCACTCCGACGGTCAACTGAGAGAGAAGGACGGATCATGGACGTACCCAAGGATCGCACCGCGCTGCTGGTGATCGACATGCAGAACGGGTTCCTCGACGAGCAGGGCTCGATGGCCCGGATCGGGATGCCGCACGACGCCCTCGTGCCGGCCCTGGCCGGGTGCGAGCGCCTCGTGGAGGCCGCTCGCAAGGCCGGGGTGCCGGTCATCTACACGCGCTACGTCTACCAGCCCGGGTACGCCGACGGTGGGCTGCTGCCCACCGAGCTCGTCCCGCAGATGGTTGAGGCGCAGGCCCTCATCAACGGCACGTGGGACGCCGAGATCGTGCCGTCGCTCACCCCCGCCGATGGGGAGGTGGTGATCGACAAGTCGCGTCCCAGCTCGTTCTACGGCACCCAGCTGGAGCCGGTCCTCACGAGCCAGGACATCCGGTCGCTGGTGCTGTGCGGCGTCACCACCAACATCTGCGTGGAGACGACCGCGCGCGACGCGGGACAGCGCGACTACCGCGTGCACGTCGTGGGCGACGCCTGCGCGGAGTACGACCAGACCCGGCACGAGGTGGCGCTGGGGACGATGGGATTCGCCTTCGGCTGGCTGACCAGCACCGACGAGGTCGTGTCGGCATGGGCGTGACACCGGCGAGCCTCCCCCTCGTCGAGCCGCCGGAGCAGGTGGCCTTGCGAGAGACGGTACGGGCGATCGGCACGCGCTACGGCCACGAGTACTTCGTGCGCACCGCTCGCGCCGACGCGAACCCGACGCAGCTGTGGACCGAGCTCGGCTCGGCCGGGCTCCTGGGGGTCAACATCCCCGAGGAGCACGGCGGTGGCGGGGCCGGGATGTCCGACCTCGCGGTCGTGACCGAGGAGCTCTCCGCGGTCGGGCTGCCGCTGATGCTGCTCGCTCTGTCCCCGGCCGTGTGCGCGACGATCCTGACCAAGCACGGCAGCGAGGCCCAGCAGCGTCGGTGGCTTCCGGAGCTGGCCTCGGGCGAGTCGGTGATGGCGTTCGCCATCACCGAGCCCGATGCCGGGTCCAACACCCATCGCACCCGGACCACGGCCACCCCGGACGCCGACGGCTGGCGCCTCGACGGAGGCAAGTACTACGTCTCCCACGTCGACAACTCACAAGCGATCCTGGTCGTCGCCCGCACCGGCGAGCCCGATGCACGCGGTCGGGCGCAGCTCTCGCTCTTCGTGGTCGACAGTGACGCCCCGGGCATCACCGCCGAGGCCATCTCCGTCGAGGTCGTCTCGCCGGAGCGACAGTTCGTGTTGACCTTCGACGACGTGCGGTTGCCCGCGGACGCCGTCGTCGGCGAGGTGGGCGGAGGGCTCGCGGCCCTGTTCAGCGGCCTGAACCCCGAGCGCATCGGCAGTGCCGCGCTGCTCAACGGGATCTCCCGCTACGCGCTCGACAAGGGCGTGCGGTACGCCCGCGAGCGCGAGGTGTGGGGGGTGCCGATCGGTGCCCACCAGGCCGTCGCGCATCCCCTGGCCCGCGCCCACGTCGAGCTCGAGGCGGCCCGCCTGCTCACCGCCCGCGCCGCAGCGATGTACGACGCCGGCCTGCCCCAGGCGGGCAGTGCGGCCAGCATGGCCAAGTTCGCGGCGGCCGAGGCCGCCACCCGCGCCCTCGACGCGGCGATGCAGGCCCACGGTGGCAACGGGATGGCCACCGAGTACGGCCTGGCGACCCTGCACGGTCTGGTCCGGCTGTTCCGGATCGCACCGGTGAGCAGCGAGATGTCGCTCAACCACATCGCCCAGCACGAGCTCGGGCTGCCGAAGTCGTACTGATGCAGGACACCGTCGCGGTCGAGGACACCGGCGGCGTCCGCCGCGTGACGCTGCACCGGCCGCCGGTCAACGCCCTGACCCTCGTCGAGTACGACGCCCTCGCCACCGCCTTCGAGGTGCCGAGCGCGACGCGAGTGGTGCTCCTGCGCGCGCGGGGCCGTGTGTGGTCGGCCGGCCAGGACCTGGGTGAGCTGAGGGAGCAGGTGGACGACCACGCCCGCTCGGCGTACCTGCGCCGAGCGACGCGCGGGGTGGCTGCCGCCGCTCGCTGCCCCGTGCCGGTGCTGACCGCACTCGACGGGCCCGCGGTGGGGGCAGGGGCGTTGCTGGTCGCCTGCTCCGACATCGTGCTGGGCACGCCGGCCGCGAGCCTGGCGTTCCCCGAGCTGCGGGTCGGTCTGCGCCTGGGCCGATCGCTGCTCGCGGACCTGCTTCCAGCGGCGGTGGTCGCGCACGCGTTCGCGACCGGCGCCCCGATCGCCGCCGAGCGGTTGCACCGGCTGGGGGTGCTCGCCGAGCTCGTGGCGCCCGATGAGCTGGACGAGCGGGTCGAGGCGCTGCTGGCCGAGCTGGTCGCGATCCCCGACGCCGGACTGCGCTGGCTGCGCCGGCTGCCGCGGCGCGAGGAGCTGGCCGCCGACTACCTCGACGAGGTCGCGCGCCTGTGAGGCGACCGGACCCGCGGGGGCACCACGGGATGTAGGCTCCCACGTCGTGGCGACCGCCAGTGACCGCGCCTACGAGACCCTGCGCCGGGCGATCCTGCAGGGCGACTTCGAGATGGGCACGCGCCTGGGGGAGGTCGAGCTCGCGTCCGTGTTGAACATCAGCCGGACCCCGATCCGTGAGGCTCTGCGTCGGCTCGGCGCCGACGGACTGGTCGAGCTCGAGAGCAACCGGGGCGCCCGCGTCGCGTCGTGGACCCCTGAGGACATCGACGAGATCTTCGTGCTCCGAGCCCTGCTGGAGAGCCACGGTGCCGCCCTGGCGGCGCCCGCGATCGACGAGCCGGAGATCGACGCGCTCGAGGCGCTCTGCGCCGAGATGGAGGAGCTCGCCACCGATCGTTCCGGAGACCGGCTCGAGCGCCTCAACGAGGCCAACCGCGACTTCCACCACCGCATCCTGGCCGCGTCAGGGAGCGTCCGTCTGCCCGGCCTGGTCGGCTCGGTGGTGCAGATGCCGATCGCCCTGCAGACCTTCAGCCGCTACTCCGACGAGGCGATCCGCCGCAGCGCCAACCACCACCGTGAGCTCGTCGCCGCCTTCCGGGCGCGCAACGCCACGTGGGCATCTGCGGTGATGCACGCCCACATCATGGCCGCGCGTTACGAGGTGGCCCGCTGGCAGGCCGCCGTCGAGGCGTCCTGACGGCCCGCCACCACCCAGGTCGCCGGCGCTCACCCGCGCCCGGGGAACGGACCGGCTCGGTGCAGCAGACCCGGGAGCTGGCGTGCCAGCATGTCAGCCAACCACTCGGCCACCGCGATCACGGCGTCCAGATCCACCCCTGTCTCGACGCCCTCCTTGTCCAGGAGGTAGACGAGGTCCTCGGTGGCGATGTTCCCCGTCGCCCGCGGGGCGAACGGACAGCCGCCCATGCCGGCCACCGAGCTGTCGAGCGACTCGATGCCGTGCTCGAGTGCGGCATAGGCGTTGGCGTAGCCGGTGTTGCGGGTGTTGTGCAGGTGCAGCCCGAGCGGGGTACACGGGGCTGCCGCTCTCGCGGCCGGGAGCAGACGATGCACCTGGGCGGGGACGCCGACGCCGATCGTGTCGGCGAGCACCACCTCGTCGGCGCCGGCGGCCCCCATCGCGCCGACCAGGTCGACGACGAGCCCGGGGTCGACGACCCCTTCGAACGGACAGCCGAATGCTGCCGCCAGGGTGACCGACACCCGCCGACCTGCTGCGTGGCCACGCGCGACGAGCGCCGTCGCCGAGTCCGCTGCTGCGGCGACGGTGGTGTTCTGGTTGCGGCGGCAGAACTCATCGGTGACCGGGAAGGCGAGGTTGACAAGGTCGAGCGGGGTGCTCAGGGCGCGGTCCATCCCGCGGTCGTTGAGCACCAGTGCCGAGTACTCGACGTCCGGACGGCGCTCGACCGCGGCCAGCACCTCCTCCGCTCCGGCCATGGTCGGGACCCGTTCTGGGTGGACGAAGCTCACGGCCTCGACGCGGCCGACACCGGTGCCGGAGAGCCGGTCCACGAGCTCGGCACGAACCGTCGGGGCGAGGACGTCCGGTTCGTTCTGCAACCCGTCTCGAGGCCCGACCTCACGGACCCTCACCGCTGCGGCCGTCACCACCGGCCGACCAGAAAAGTATTCATTATGCGACTTCCTTTCCGCTGCGGCCGCATGCTTAAGCTCCGCCGCTCCTCAAATTGTATGCAACTACTTGATCGAGCGACACCCTGTGTGCTTGGATCTCGGCATGGAGATCGACCACGGGGTGGGGGGACCGGGGACCCCAGCGGGGCCGATGACCGGGTTGCGTGTCGTCGAGTTCGGACAACTGCTGGCCGGTCCGTACGTCGGCACGCTCCTCGGCGACTTCGGTGCTGAGGTGACCAAGGTCGAGGCTCCGGGTGCCGGTGACCCCATGCGTGACTGGGGCCGGCTTCGCCACAACGAGCACTCCCTGTGGTGGTCGATCGTGGGGCGCAACAAGCGGTCGGTGGCGCTCGACCTGCGGACCGAGCGCGGGCAGCAGCTGGCGGGCGCGCTGTGCGCCGAGGCCGACGTCGTCCTCGAGAACTTCCGCCCGGGCACCATGGAGCGGTGGGGCCTGGGGCCGGAGCAGGTCCACGCGCGCAATCCGCGCTGCATCTACGCCCGGGTCTCCGGCTACGGCCAGGTCGGCCGCTACCGTGACCGCCCCGGCTTCGCCTCGGCCGGCGAGGCGATCGGGGGGCTGCGTTACATCAACGGCCACCCGGGCATGCCGCCGCCGCGCTCGGGCATCTCCCTCGGGGACACCTTGGCTGCTCAGTCTGCGTTCCAAGGCATCCTGCTGGCCCTGTACGCCCGAGACGTCCGGGGCGCCGCGGGACAGGTGGTCGATGCGGCCATCGCCGACGCCTGCTTCGCGATGCTCGAGTCCTCCGTGGTGGAGTACGAGAAGTGTGGGGTGGTCCGCGAGCCCACGGGCAGCCGACTGCCGCGGATCGCGCCGTCGAACGTGTACCGCACGCGAGACGAGAAGTGGGTGGTCATCGCCGCCAACCACGACACGCTCTGGCAGCGGCTGGCCGCGGTGATGGACCGCGGTGACCTCGCCGACGACCCCCGGTTCGTCACGCACCACGCCCGCGGTCAGCACGAGGACCTGCTCGACGAGATGATCGGTGCCTGGGCCGTGCACTACACCGCGGCGGAGCTGGACCGGCTGCTCGAGGAGGCCGGCGTCGTCTGCTCTCCGGTGTACTCCGCGGCCGACATCTACCACGACGACTACTTCCGGGAGCGCGGGCTGCTCGTGAACCACCAGGACGACGTGCACGGCGAGATGACCGCCCCCGGGGTCGTGCCCCGGCTCACCGGGACGCCGGGCCGCATCCGCAGCAGCGCGCGCTGGGCGGTCGGGGCCGACACGGAGACCGTGCTCACCGAGCTCGGCGTCGACGCCGGCGAGCTCCAGTCGCTCGCGGCGGCCGGGGTCATCGACGGCGTGGCGTGGTCGACTCCATGACGGCGGGCGACCGCAGCGAGCAGACGAGCGTCGCACCGGCGGTGGACCCGGGCGATGCCGCCGCCGGCTTCGGGGGGCGCATCGGCTTCGGCGATCGTCCCTGCCTGATCGTCGTCGACATGGTCCGCGCCTACCTCGTCGAGGGCGAGCCCTTCTGGTCGCCGGAGTACGACCCGGTCCGCGACGCCTGTGGCCGACTGGTCGAGGCAGCTCGAGAGCACCGCGTGCCGGTCGTGTGGACCACCCTTGCCTTCGGGGAGCCCGACTGGGACAGCGGGTACTTCCACCGCAAGGTGCCGTCGCTGCGCGAGCTCGTGCGTCGGCCCGAGCTCGCCGAGTTCGACGATCGGTTGACGCCGCAGGCCGACGAGCTGGTCGTCCGCAAGCAGTTCGCGAGCGCCTTCTTCGGGACCTCGTTGGGTGCTGCGCTCACCCGGCTCGGCGTGGACACGGTGGTGCTGGCCGGAGTCAGCACCAGTGGGTGCCTCCGCGCGACCGCCGTCGACGCTCTGCAGCACGGCTACCGACCGATCGTCGTGACCGAGGCGGTCGGCGACCGGCACGCCGGGGCGCACCGTCAGGCCCTCTACGACCTCCAGGCCAAGTACGCCGACGTCGAGCCGCTCGC
>NZ_JANINT010000005.1:13974-14312 GCF_024509035.1 Nocardioides sp.
ACACGATCGTGGAGCCGGACTTCTACCGGATGGCCGTTCCCGGCATCACCGCGCACACCGCACGCATCCACATCCGCGACCAGACGCTGTCCAGCAACGAGCACTTCGAGGCACTGCTGGAGCAGGTCCGGCAGGAGATCGACCACGCCTGCGCGCGTGTGCTGACCGCCGAGCCGGACTACCTGGTGATGGGCATGAGCGCGGAGACCTTCTGGGGAGGCGTCGAGGGCAACGCGCAGTTCACGGCGGCCGTCGAGTCGTTCTCCGGGCTGCGCGTGGCCACCGGTGCCGAGGCCTGCCGTCGTGCGTTGGCGCTCCACGGCGCCCACCGCATCGGC
>NZ_JANINT010000006.1 GCF_024509035.1 Nocardioides sp.
GACGGGCTCCACGACGGGCTCCACGACGGGCTCCACGACGGGCTCCACGACGGGCATGGTGCTCCTCTCCGGCGACGCCGGCGTCGGCAAGACCCGGCTGCTCACCGAGCTGCGCGACCTCGCGGTCCAGGAGGGCTGGCGCGTCGTCGCCGGCCACTGCCTCGACTTCGGCGACAGCGCGCTGCCCTACCTGCCGTTCTCCGAGGTCCTGGGCCGGCTCGCGGGTGAGCTGCCCGAGGTCGTCGACGAGGTCGCCGCCCGCCACCCGGCGCTCTCCCGCCTCCAGCCCGGCCGCCGGATGATGGGCTCCTCCGAGCGACCCGACGACCTGGGCGCCGTCGACCGCGCGGACCTGTTCGAGGCGGTCCACACGCTCCTCGAGACCGCCGCCGAGAAGGCGCCGCTCCTGCTGGTCGTCGAGGACACCCACTGGGCCGACCAGTCGACCCGCGACATGATCAGCTTCCTCTTCTCCCGCTCCTTCGACGGGCCGGTCTCGGTCGTGGCGTCCTACCGCGCCGACGACCTGCACCGGCGCCACCCGCTGCGCCGCCAGGTCGCGGAGTGGTCCCGCATCCGGGGGGTCCACCGGGTGGCGCTCTCGCCGCTGCCCGAGGACGCCGTACGCGCCCTCATCGCCGAGCTCGTCCCCGAGGGCCTCGCCGAGAAGGAGCTCGCCGACATCGTCGACCGTGCCGAGGGCAACGCGTTCTTCGTCGAGGAGCTCGCCAGCGCCGCGGCCGGTCCGGGCCGCTGGGTCCCGGCCGACCTCGCCGACGTCCTCCTCGTGCGCCTCGACCGCCTCGACGACAACGCCCGTCAGGTGGTCCGCACCGCGAGCGTCGCCGGCCGCAAGGTCAGCCACGAGATGCTCGCCGCTGCCTCGGGCCTCAGCGACGGCGAGCTCGACGAGGGCCTGCGCGCCGCGGTCGAGATGAACATCATCCTGGCCGGCGAGGGCCGCTACAGCTTCCGGCACGCGCTGCTCGGCGAGGCGGTGTACGACGACCTGCTGCCGGGCGAGCGGGTCCGCCTGCACGCGCGGTACGTCGCAGCGCTCCGCGACGGGCTGGCCCGCGGCACGGCCGCCGAGCTCGCTCGCCACGCGCGCCTGGCCACCGATCTCGACACCGCCTTGACCGCGAGCATCCAGGCGGGACGCGAGGCGTGGGACGTCGGTGGGCCCGACGAGGCGGCCTACCACTACCAGCAGGCGCTCGAGCTGCTCGCCGACCCGCGCCGCTGCGAGCGCGCCGAGGTCGACGTGTCCGCGCTCGTGCAGAGCGCCGCGGAAGCGCTCAGCGAGAGCGGAGACCCGCAGCGGGCGGTCGCGCTGATCCAGGAGCAGCTCGACCGGCTGCCCGACGACGCGCCCCCGGAGTGGCGCTCGCGCATGCTCGCCACCCGGGCCGGGATCCTCATCCACATCGACACCGAGGAGGACCCCACCGAGGTGTCGGCCGAGGCCCTGGCCCTCGCCCCCGAGGGCGAGAACCGCTGGCGCGCGAGCGCCCTCACCGTGCACGCACGCGTGCTCGCCGGCATGGGCCGCTACGACGAGGCGCAGGTCGTCGGCATGGAGGCGCTGGCCCTCAACGAGCGGCTCAACCTCGACCAGCTGGCCTCCGAGGCGATCACCACCCTCAGCGGCCTCAAGAAGGCCGGCCCCAAGGAGGGCCTGCGGGCCGCCCTCACCGACGCGGTCGCACGGGCCGCCGAGACCGGCGCCCTGCAGGCCGAGCTGCGGGCCCGGTGGCTGCTCGCCCGGTCCTTCGAGGACTGGGGCGAGTTCGACGACTCCGAGCAGTGGTTCCGCAGCGCCATCGACCGAGCGGCGGCCGACAACATCACCTGGGCGCCGTACGCGCTCGAGTCACGGGTGCAGCTGTCCTGGATCCGCTACGTGCGCGGCGCCTGGGACGACGTGCTCGAGCTGACCGACCTGCGCGGTGAGACGCCGCCGCCGATCCCGCGGGCGATCCTGACCGCCCTGCGCCTCAGCGTCGAGCAGGGCCGCGGTGCCGACGTCGCCGCCGAGGCGCGCAAGCTGCGCCGCTTCTGGTCGCGCGAGGGCGTGGTCGGCATCCACTCCGCGGCACTCGAGATGGTGCAGGCGGGCCGCGTCGGCGACGCCGCCGGCGCCCTGAAGGTCTACGACGACGTGGTCGGCGTCCTGGGGCGCCTCTGGCACGAGTGGTTCAGCGCGCGCATCCGGTTCGGCGCGGTCGCGATCGGCGCGGTCGCCCAGGCGATGCCGAGCCTGTCGGCGGCGGAGCGGGCGGCGTACGCCGAGCGCGTCGACCGTGTCCACGCCGACGGCCACGTCGTGCTCGACCGCTACTCCGACCCGTCCGGCCACTGGGGCCCCGAGGGGCGGGCCTGGATGAAGCGGCTCGACGCCGAGACGTTGCGGGTGCGCTGGCTGGCCGGCGTCGACGCGCCGCCGCTGGACGCTCTCGTCGACACCTGGCGCGACGCGGTGGTGCTGTTCGAGGACTTCGGCCACGTCCACGAGCTGGCCCGGGTGCGCGCGACCCTGGCCGGGATCCTGCGCGCCACCGGCGACCTGGCCGGTGCCCGCGAGCTCGGCGACCTCGCTCGCGAGGCCGCGCACCGGCTGGGTGCCCAGCCGCTGCTCGACGAGCTGCGGGCGATCGGCAGCGCACCGGTGCGCGAGGAGTCGGCGCCGGACGCCCTGACCCCGCGCGAGAGCGAGATCCTGGCGCTGGTCGCCCAGGGTCGCTCGAACGGCGAGATCGGCAAGCAGCTGTTCATCAGTGCCAAGACCGTGTCGGTGCACGTCTCCAACATCCTCGGCAAGCTCGGCGCCGCCGGGCGCACCGAGGCCGCGGCGATCGCCCGGCGGCGAGGACTGATCCCCTAGGTCCGGCCGCTCAGCCCGCGGCGACGCGGATGCAGGTCGGGTCGGAGCCGAGCAGGTCGCCGGTGACGGCGTACGCGTGCGACCGCGAGCCGCCGCACACCTCGCGGAACTCGCAGGTCCCGCACGGGCCGTGGAACGCCGCCGGGTCGCGCAGCGACCGCAGCAGCGGATCGGTGCGGTAGAGGTGCCGGAACCCCTGCTCGGTCACGTTGCCGCAGCGCTGCGGGAGGAAGCCCGAGGGGTACACGTCGCCGAGGTGGTCGATGAACGCGAACCCGCGGCCGGAGTTGACGTCGATCGGCGGCCGCGGTCGACGCAGCTGCTCCACGTGCCCCTCGCGCAGGCTCGCGGTCGCCGCCGTCAGCCGCCGGTGGAGGTCGCCGAGCTCGGCGTGGTCGCCGCGAGCCCGCTGGATCGCGACCCGGCGGTAGTGCGGCGCCTCGGTCGCCTTGACGGCGACGAGGTCGGAGACGTCGTGCATCCAGTGCAGCACGTCCTCGACCTCCGGGGCCGAGAGCGGGGTCAGCGCCGTGCCGCGGCCGGTCGGCACCAGGAAGAACACGCTCCACAGCGATGCGCCCAGCTCGAGCACGGTGCGCAGCACGTCAGGCAGCTCGCCCACGGTGGCCTGGGTGACCGTCGTGTTGACCTGGAGCCGGAACCCGGCCTCCTTGACCCACCGGGCGGCGCGCAGGGTGTCCTCGAAGACGCCGGGCACGCCGCGGAAGGAGTCGTGGGTGGCGGCGACCGCCCCGTCCAGGGACAGCGACACGGCGACGGCGCCGGCGGTGCGCAGCTCGGCGAGCACGTCGGGGGTGAGCCGCGGGGTCACCGAGGGAGAGAGGGCGACGTGCAGGCCCAGCGAGGTCCCGTACCGCACCAGCTCGGGCAGGTCAGGTCGCTCGAAGGGGTCGCCGCCGGTGAGGACGACGATCGGATAGGGCCTGCCGAAGCCGGCGATGTCCTCGAGGAGCGCCTTGCCCTGCTCGGTGCTGAGCTGGCGCGGGTGGGCCCGGGTCTGGGCGTCGGCCCGGCAGTGCCGGCAGACCAGGGCGCAGGCACGGGTGACCTCCCAGATGGTGATCATCGGCCGGTCGCCGGGGTCGTGGTGCAGCTGGCGCACCGCGCGCGGCTCGGTCACGACGCTGCTCACCGTGCCTCCTCGATCGGCGCCGGGCGTCCCGCGGGAATATCCACGGCTCGAGCCTAGAGAAAAAGTCGCGCGACGACCAACCGGGGTCGATCCCCGCACGGCCGGCCGCGCCGCGGCGGCGTGCTCGAGCGGTGTACGACGTCGTGCCGGGGGTACATGATCGGCACAACCGCATCCGATCCAGGAGGACCCGATGACCAGCACGCCTGAAGAGCCCCTGAGCGACGACGACATGACGACCGCCCCTGCGGGCGATCCGTCCCAGGGCCTCGGCGGCGGCGACGCCGACGGCACCGACAGCGACGGCAGCGACGGCGACGCCACTGACACCACCGACGGCGACGCCTCCGACGGCGACGGCACCGACGGTGGCGACGCGGACGGCACCGACAGCGACGGCAGCGACGGCGACGCGACCGACACGACCGACGGGGACGCGTCCTGAGCGCTCTCGATCTGCTGAGCGGTGACGCCCAGACCTTCATCTCGAAGGTCTGGGCGTCCCGCGTGCACCTGCACCGCACCGACCCCGACCTGCTGGTCGGGCTGCTCTCGCTCGACGACGCCGACCACCTGCTGACCGCCAGCGCCATCCGCACGCCGTCCATCCGGATGGCCAAGGACGGCGCGGTGCTGCCCGAGTCGGCGTACACCCGCGGCGCGACGCTGGCCGGCAAGCCGCTGACCGGGCTCGTCGACGCCCGCAAGGCGCTCGCGCTCTTCGCCGACGGCGCGACCGTGGTCTTCCAGGGGCTGCACCGCTACTGGCCGCCGCTGACCCGGCTGGTCGCCGAGCTCGAGCTCGAGCTGGGCCACCCCTGCCAGGCCAACGCCTACCTGACGCCGCCGGGGTCGCAGGGGTTCGCGGTGCACTCCGACTCCCACGACGTGTTCGTGTTCCAGACCGCCGGCTCCAAGCAGTGGGAGGTCCACGGCGCCGACGGACCCGAGGAGGTGCTCCTCGAGCCGGGCCTGTCGATGTATCTGCCGACCGGCACGCCCCACGCCGCTCGCGCCCAGGACACCGTCTCCCTGCACGTGACGCTCGGCATCAACCAGCTCACCTGGCGCGGCCTCGTCGAGCGCACCGTCGCGCCGCTGGTGCGCGAGGTCGCCGACGAGCACCTGCCCGCCGGCTACCTCGACGACCCGTCGGTGCTCGCCGGGCCGCTCGCCGAGCGCCTCGAGCGGCTCGCTGCCGCACTTCGTGACGCCGACGCGGGCGCCGCGGTCGAGACGGAGGTACGCCGGTTCCTCACCAGCCGGCCGCCGCGGCTCGAGCACGGCCTGCACGACGTGCTCGCCCGCGCCGAGATCACCGACACGACCGTGCTGCGCCGCCGGCCCGGGCACCCGTGCGTCCTGCTCGACCGGGGCGACCGGGTCGAGGTGCTGCTCGGCGACCGGTCGATGAGCGTGCCTGCCTGGGTGCGGCCCGCGCTCGAGGTGGTGCGATCCCGCGCCGAGCTCACGCCCGCCGACCTGCCGCTCGACGCGCAGAGCAACCTCGTCCTGTGCCGCCGCCTGGTCCGGGAGGGCCTCCTGGAGGTCGGGTGAGCACCTTCCGGTGCGCGGCCTCCAGCCTGCTGCGCGACGAGCCCGTCGCGGGCACCGCGACCCACGTCCGCACCTGGCTGCTGCTCGAGCACACCGGGCCGTGGGGCAGTGACGCGCTGCTCGACGCCCGGCTGCCCGACGGCCTCGGCCCGACGTTGAAGGGCCTGGCGCGCGAGCACCGCGCCAAGGTGCTGCTGATCCGCCGGTTCAGCTCCAAGCCCGACGGGGAGGGCGTGCGGGTCTTCGCGGCCCACGCCGACCCGGTCGCGCCACGCCTGGAGTCCGGCGTGCTCGCCGACGAGCGGGAGGTGCTCGACCTCGACCTCGGCACGTTCCGGTCCGGCGGCACGACCGGGCTCCCGGCGTACGAGGGGACGCTGTTCTGCGTGTGCACCAACGGGCGCCACGACGCCTGCTGCGCCGAGCGCGGCCGGCCGATCGCGAAGGCGCTCGACCAGGCGCACCCCGAGGAGACCTGGGAGGTCTCGCACATCGGCGGCGACCGGTTCGCCGGCAACATGGTCGTGCTGCCGCACGGGCTCTACTACGGGCGGCTCGACCCGGTGTCGGCACTCGCGGCCGCGGGCGCGCACCTGGCCGGTGAGCTCGACCTCGACCACCTGCGCGGCCGCTCCTCGCAGGCGATGCCGGTGCAGGCCGCCGAGATCTTCCTGCGTCGTGAGCTCGGCGTGACGCGCGAGGCGGACGTCGTGCTGACCGCGCTGTCGCGATCGGCCGACCTCGCCGAGGCGACGTTCGTCGTCGCGGGGGCGACGTACGGCGTGCGCGTGCGCACCACCAGCGACCCGGCCACGGCGACCCGCCTCACCTGCCAGGCACGCCGCGACAACCCGGTGCCCCGGCACGAGCTGCTCAGCGTGACCCGGCGCTCCTGACGACGACCAGCACGCCCTCGCCGCCGGCCCAGCGGCCGGTGAGCGAGGCCTCGCCGCCCACATCCGACCCGACCAGGTGGACCGGCACCGCGACGGGCTCGTCGACCGGTCCGCCGCTGCCCTGCACCGCGACCAGCGGTTCGCGGCTCTCGCGGACCCCGTCGACCTCGAAGTACTCCGCCGCGCCGCTCCCGCCCTCGAGCACCGTCGCGGTCACGGTCGCCTGCCAGACCGGGTCACCCTCGGCGTCGTACACCCACCGGGTGCCGAGCACCGAGTGCTCGGTGGTGCCGACCAGGTGTGTCTCGGCGCCGTCGAGTGGCGTCGCGCGGTAGGTCAGCGGGACGTGCACGAAGCCCCCGTCGGCGCGGCTGAGCACGATGCCCTCCATGCCGACCTCGCCGTCGGGGTCGTCGATCCGGTAGCCGCCCACCACCGTCAGCTCCGGCAGCCCCGCCGCCCAGTCCCGGCTCGGCAGCCAGGCATCGAGCAGCTCCTTCTTCGTCGGGGTCAGCGTCGCGTGGTGGAGGAGGGCCATGCCGCGAGCCTAGGGCTCCGTCGCGGGCTGCTAGCCGAAGGCCCGCGTCACGTGCCCGACCAGGTCGGGGTAGCGCATCAGGTGGGCGCCGCCGTTGATGTCGAGGACCTCCCCGGTCACCCACGCCGCGCGGGCGAGGTAGACCGCGGCCTCGGCGATCTCCTCGGGCGTGCCCGAGCGGCCCAGCGGCGTGTTGGCGACGTAGTCCTCCTCGATGCCGGGGATCTCCATGGCGGGCGCGGTCAGCGGCGTGACGACCAGGCCGGGCGCGATCGCGTTGACCCGGATGCCTCGAGGACCGAGCTCGAGCGCGGCGACCTGGGTGAGCATCGAGAGCCCGGCCTTCGCGGCGCAGTACGGCGCCAGGCCGGCGCCCGGCTGGCGACCGTTGAGCGAGGACAGCGAGATCACCGACCCGCCCGCGCCGAGCCGGCGCCCGGCGTGCTTGATGACCAGGAATGCGCCGTTGAGGCAGACGTCGACGACCCGCCGCCACTCCGCCGCGTCCAGGTCGGTGACCAGCCCGAGCGTCGAGACCCCGGCACTGTTGACGACCACGTCGAGCCGCCCGTGCGAGGCGAGCACCCCGTCGAGCAGGGCCTCCACCGACGCCTCGTCGGTGACGTCGACGGCCACGTCGGCGTGGGCCGGGTCGAGGTCGGCGACCACCACCCGGCAGCCGTCGCCGGCCAGCCCGCGGGCGATCGCTGCGCCGATGCCCGACGCCCCTCCGATGACGACCGCGACGCGGTCCGTTGCCTGGTTCATGCGGCCTCCCGATCAGTTGACGCGTGTCAATCTAGGACCTACGGTCCGGGATTAGAACAGGTTTCAGTCAACTCAGGGGGACGCGTGCAGCAGTCCAGCAGCCGGCCGACGGTGGCCGTGATCGGTGCCGGCATCAGCGGCCTGACCGCGAGCAAGATGCTCGACGACTACGGCCTCGACTGGACGACCTTCGAGTCCTCCGACCGGATCGGCGGCAACTGGGCGTTCGGCAACCCCAACGGGCACAGCAGCGCCTACCGCTCGCTGCACATCGACACCTCCAAGCACCGCCTGTCCTTCAAGGACTTCCCGATGCCCGAGGACTATCCCGACTTCCCGCACCACACCCAGATCAAGGCCTACCTCGACTCCTACGCCGACGCGTTCGGGCTGCGCGAGCACATCGAGTTCGAGAACGGCGTGGTGCACGCCGAGCGGCTGCCCGGCGGGGGCTGGGAGCTGCAGACCGAGCGCACCGGCACCCGCCGCTTCGACCTGCTCGTCGTCGGCAACGGACATCACTGGGACCCGCGGTTCGCGGACTTCCCCGGCGAGTTCAGCGGCGTCTCGATCCACTCCCACCACTACATCGACCCGCATGACCCGCTCGACTTCACCGGCAAGCGGATCCTGGTGGTCGGCCTGGGCAACAGCGCCGCCGACATCGCGGTCGAGCTGTCGTCGAGGTCGCTGCAGAACGAGGTGACGCTCTCCACGCGGTCGAGTGCCTGGATCGTGCCGAAGTACACCTACGGCCTCCCCGCGGACAAGTACTACGTGACCACGCCGTACCTCCCGCTGAAGTGGCAGCGGTGGTTCGTGCAGAAGATGCAGTTCATGGCCGGGTCCGACCCCGAGCTCTACGGCCTGCCCAAGCCCAACCACAAGTTCTTCGAGGCCCACCCGACCCAGTCGGTCGAGCTGCCACTGCGGCTCGGGTCGGGCGACATCACGCCCAAAGGCAACGTCGCCCGCCTCGACGGCGAGACGGTGCACTTCGAGGACGGCACCAGCAGCGACTTCGACGTGATCGTCTACGCCACCGGCTACAACATCACCTTCCCGTTCTTCGACCCGTCGTTCATCAGCGCGCCGGACAACCGGATCGACCTCTACAAGCGGATGTTCAAGCCGGGCATCGACGACCTGGTGTTCGTCGGCTTCGCCCAGGCCACGCCGACGCTGTTCCCGTTCGTGGAGGCGCAGGCGCGGCTGGTGGCGGCGTACGCCGCCGGTCTCTACCGGCTCCCCGATGTCGCGGAGATGGAGCGGGTGATCGCCGAGGACCAGCAGAAGTACACCGGCCACGTGCTCGACCGGCCGCGGCACACCCAGCAGGTCGACTACTTCATCTACGAGCACGACCTGCGCGCCAAGGAGATCCCCGCCGGGCGCAGGCGCGCGCAGGTGAGCTCCCGGTGAGCGCGACCAAGGGCGACGAGCGGCGCACGGCGCTGCTCGCGGCGCTCGAGGAGCACCTCGAGAGCGCGAACCTCGACGAGATCAACATCGCCGACATCTCACGTCGCGCCGGGGTCACGCGCTCGGCGTTCTACTTCTACTTCGAGAACAAGGCGGCGGCGGTCGCGGCGCTCTACGAGGAGATGTACGCCGACGGCTTCGGTGCGGCCGAGGTGCTCGGCGGCGACGGCACGCTGCGCGACCGGATCTCCTCGGCGATCCGGGCCATCGTGCACGGGTGGGGCCAGCGCACCCACCTCTACCGCGCGATCCTCGACGCGCGCGCCGCCAGCCCGGCGGTCCGCGACCAGTGGGACGCCTTCCTGGCGACGTACGTCGACCTGGTCGCCGCGCTGATCGAGGACGAGCGCGCCGCGGGTGTGGCGCCGCCGGGACCGGACGCGCACGCGGTCGCCACCGCGCTGCTCGACCTCAACGACCGCACGCTCGAGCGGATCGTGCGGGCGCAGGACGACGTCGACGCCGACGCGCACGTGGAGGCCGTCGTCCACACCTGGCTGGCCGCGATCTACGGGAGGACCTCATGAGTGGGGCTGTGAAGTACGACGAGCTCACGTTCCCCTCGGGGGGAGTCGACTGCCACGCCTGGCACTTCACCGGCGAGGGCGACGCGCTGGCCACCGACGCCGGCCGGCCGGTGGTCGTGATGGCGCACGGCCTGGGTGGCACCAAGGACTCCGGGCTCCGACCGTTCGCCGAGGCGCTGGCCGCGGCCGGTCTCGACGTCCTGGCCTTCGACTACCGCGGCTTCGGCTCCAGCGGCGGGTCGCCGCGCCAGACGGTGTCGATGGCCGGCCAGCTCGACGACTACCGCGCGGCGATGGCGGCGGCATCGCGGCTGCCGGGCGCCGACCCCGCCCGCCTCGTGCTGTGGGGTGTCTCGCTCGCCGGCGGTCACGTGATGGCGGCCGCCGCGCACCGCGACGACGTGGCCGCCGTGGTCTCGCTGACACCGCTCGTCGACGGCCTCGCCGCCGGCCGCCACGCGCTCGCCTCCCACAAGCCGTCGGCGATGCTGCGCTCGACCGCGGCGGGCATCCGCAGCCGCGTCGGCTCGCCGCGGATGATGCCGGTGGTCGCGCGCCCCGGCGAGCTCGGGGCCCTGACGCTCGAGGGCTGCCTGGAGGACTACCTGGGACTCGCGGGCCCGACGTGGCGCAACGAGATCGACGCCTCGGTCGGGCTCGAGCTCGGCAACCACCGACCGGGCAAGCAGGCCAAGCACGTCCGTGCGCCGATGCTCGTGCAGATCGCCGACCTCGACCGCAGCGCCCCGCCGCACGCCGCCGCCAAGGCCGCGTTCGCGGGCCGCGCCGAGGTCCGCCACTATCCCTGCGACCACTTCGACGTGTGGCCCGGCAAGGAGTGGCACGCTCCCGCGGTCGCGCACGAGGTGGCGTTCCTGACCCGGCACCTGGCGCCCGCCTGACCGTTCGCCAGCGTTCCTTGCGCGACCGCAATGGGTACTGCCCTGGCGGGCGAGACGAGAGGTGGACGGCGTGCCGACGTGGGTGGAAGCAGGGCTGTGGGGACTCCTGGCCGGAGGCGCGCTGGTCGTCGGGGCCGCCGTGGCCTGGTCCGTGCGGGTCCCGCGGATCGTCGTCGCCGGGGTGATGGCGTTCGGCGCCGGCGTCCTGATCTCGGCGCTCGCCTTCGACCTGATCGACGAGGCGGAGCAGACCGGCGGCCTGACGGCCACCGCGGTCGGGTTCCTCGTCGGAGCCATCGCGTACGTCGCGGCGAACTCCTACCTGGCCCGCCGCGGTGCCCGGCACCGCAAGCGCGCCGGTGACGAGCAGCCCTCGGAGGACGAGCAGGCCGGCAGCGGTACGGCGATCGCGGTCGGCGCCCTGCTCGACGGTGTGCCGGAGTCGGTGGTGCTCGGTCTCTCGCTGCTGGGCGGCGGTGGCGTCGGCGTACCCGTGCTCGCGGCGATCTTCATCTCCAACCTGCCCGAGGGGCTCTCGAGCTCGGCCGGCATGAAGCGCAACGGCCGCAGCGCCGGCTACGTGTTCGGCGTCTGGATCGGCATCGCGGTGGCCAGCGGCGTCGCCGGCGCGCTCGGCGTGCTCGCGCTGCAGGGGGCCTCCGGCGAGGCCGTCGCCGCGATCACCGCGCTGGCCGCCGGGGCGATCCTGGCGATGATCGCCGACACGATGATCCCCGAGGCCTTCGAGCGCGCCCACCTCCTCACCGGCCTGATCGCCACCGTCGGCTTCCTGACCTCGTTCGTCATCGAGCGCGCGGGTTGAGTGTCCGCGGCTCGGTCTGCCGGCTGTAACGCCGTGTTACCCCTTCATCCCACCCTGCTGCGACGGGGAGGGAAGAAGGCGTAAACGGGCGTTACAGCAGCGGCGGCCGCCCCTTGCCGTCGGCGCGACGAGCCAGGGCCTGAAGCCAACCGAACTCGCTGGTCCGAGGACCCGGTCCGAGGTCGGGCTGGCTTGAGACGCGTTCGCCTCGGGTGGCCGGGTCGTAGTCGGACAGGCGGGGCCGCCCGAACAGCACCTTATTGACACCTATTCAATTCGACGGATGCGACCTAGAGTCGGTCCATGGCGACGCTGTACGACGTGAGCGGGCTGACCGACGAGCGCATGCGACGGATGAGTCCGGGCAACCACGGCAAGCTACCGCCGGTCGACCTGACCGGCCTCCCGCCCGGCCCGAGGTGGCCGGTGCTGGTGCAGACCGCCGGTCTCCTGCGGTTCCGCCACCGCTTCCACCCCTACATGCGCCGCAAGTACGGCGACGCCTTCACCGTCCGGCTCGCGCCGGGCGGCCGGCCGCTGGTGTTCTTCACCCGCCCCGAGCACGCGAAGGAGATCTTCGCTGGCGACCCCGAGGTCTTCCACGCCGGCAAGGCCAATGGCATCCTCGGCCCGATCATGGGTGAGCACTCGCTGCTGCTCCAGGACGGCGCCGAGCACAAGCGGGCCCGCAAGCTGCTGATGCCGGCGTTCAACGGCCACGCGCTGCGCGAGTACCAGGACCTCGTCACCGAGGTCGCGCGCGCCGAGGTGGTCGGCTGGCGTGACGGCGAGCAGTTCCGCGCGCTCGACCGGATGAACGCGCTCACCCTCGAGGTCATCCTCCGCGTGGTCTTCGGCGTCACCGACGAGCGCCGGCTGGCCGCGCTGCGCCCCCGGGTCCACAAGACCGTCAACATCAGCCCCGCGATCCTGCTCGGCTGGGGCTACCCCTGGCTGCAGAAGTACGGGCCCTGGAAGGCCACCGTCGACAACCAGCGCGAGCTCGACCGGCTGATGTACGCCGAGATCCGCGAGCGGCGTACCGCCCCCGACCTCGCCGAGCGCACCGACGTGCTCTCGCGGCTGATCCTCCAGGGCGAGGGTGCAGACCGCTTGGACGACACCGAGCTGCGCGACCAGCTCGTCACGCTGCTGCTCGCCGGCCACGAGACCACCGCGTCCGCGCTCGCCTGGGCGCTGCACGAGCTCGGCCGCGACCCCGCCCTGCTCGCCCGCTGCCAGCAGGCCGCGACCACCGGCGACGCGGACGGTGACGAGCTGCTCGAGGCCGTGCTCAAGGAGTCGATGCGGCTGCACCCGATCATCCCGATGGTCGTGCGCACGCTGATGAAGCCGGCCACGATCGCCGGCTGGGACCTGCCGGCCGGCACCACCGTCGGGCCGTCGATCATCATCGCCCACCAGCGCGAGGACAACCATCCCGATCCCGAGGTCTTCCGGCCCGAGCGGTTCGTCGGTCAGAACCCGCCGCCCAACACCTGGATCCCGTTCGGTGGGGGAGTGCGCCGCTGCATCGGCGCCGGGTTCTCGCTGATGGAGGGGGTGGCGATCCTGCGCGAGGTGCTCACGGCGTACGACGTCAGCGCGGTCGGCCCCGACGAGCCGAAGGTCCGCAACATCACCAGCGTGCCGCGCCACGGCGCACGCATCCGGGTCACGGCTCGATAAATCGCTGTCCGCGGGCGGTCGCCCGCTGGGACGATCGCACCTTGTGATCGACCGACTGCGCCGCCTGCGGCTGGACACCACGCCGTTGCGGCAGTCCCGCGACTTCCGGCTGCTGTTCCTCGCCGGCACCGTCTTCTACTTCGGCGCGATGGTCAGCTACGTCGCGATCCCGTACCAGATCTACACGCTCACCGACTCGAACTTCGCGGTCGGCGCCATCGGCCTGGTCGAGCTCGGCCCGATCATCGTCTTCGGGCTGTATGGCGGCGCGCTGGCCGACCACGTCGACCGGCGCAAGCTGCTGATCGGCACCGGCCTGGCGCAGGCGGTCTTCACCGCGCTGCTCGCGCTCAACGCGTTCCGTGACGACCCCGATGTGTGGGTGATCTTCGTGGTCGCGGTGTTCCTCGCGTCCTGCTCGGCGCTGCAGCGACCCTCGCGCGAGGCGCTGCTGCCGCGCACGGTCAAGCACGACCAGCTGACGGCCGCCAACGCGCTGGGCAGCCTCGGCATCCAGACCGGCCTGCTCGCCGGCCCGGCCGTCGGCGGGGTGCTGGTCGCCTACGCCGGCATCGGCTGGTGCTTCGTCATCGACGTGGTCGGCCTGGTGATCGCGTCGTACCTCTATGTCCTGATGCGCCCCTACGCCCACCGCGAGGAGACGACTCCACCGAGCCTGTCGGGCATCGCGCAGGGCATGCGCTACGCGTTCGGACGCCGCGACCTGCTCGGCACCTACTTCGTCGACATCGCGGCGATGCTGCTGGCGATGCCGGTCGTGCTGTTCCCGGCGCTGGTCGAGGAGGTCTTCGACCGGCCCGAGCTGCTCGGCATGCTCTACACCGCCGAGGTGATCGGCGCGATGGTCGCGACCGCGCTCAGCGGCTGGACCTCGCGCTTCCACCACCACGGCCGGGCGATCGTCGTCGCGGCGGCGGCGTACGGCGGCTGCATCGCGCTGGCCGGCCTGATGCCGAACATCTGGCTGGTGGCGCTCGCGCTCGCGTTCGCCGGGGCGGCCGACATGATCTCCGGTATCTTCCGCTCCACGGTGTGGAGCCAGACGATCCC
>NZ_JANINT010000007.1 GCF_024509035.1 Nocardioides sp.
GGACGCATCGGCATGCCCATGCCCTCCTGCCAGCCGAGCACGCCGTTCATGCCGCGCTCGGCCTGGTCGGTGCGGCTGAGCCAGGTGAACCCGACGCCCACGGCGATCGCGACGACCGCGATGCCGGCCAGGTAGCCCCAGTCGCTCACGCGCGCCCAGGTCGAGGACTTCTTGGCCGGCTTGCGCAGCCGCAGCGCGTTGGTGACGACGCTGACCGAGCTCATCGCCATCGCGGCGCTCGCGAGCACCGGGTCGAGGAGCAGCCCGTCCCACCAGTACAGGGCACCGGCGGCGACGGGGACCAGCAGCACGTTGTAGGCGAACGCCCACACCAGGCCCTGCTTGATCGTGGTCACCGTGCGCCGCGACAGCTCGATCGCGGAGACGATGCCGTGCAGGTCGCCGCCGACGAGCGTGATGTCGGAGGCCGCGATCGCGACGTCGGTGCCGGTGCCGATCGCGATGCCGAGGTCGGCCTGGGCGAGGGCGGGCGCGTCGTTGACACCGTCGCCGACCATCGCCACGACCTGCCCGGCGGCCTGCAGCTCGGCGACCCGCAGCGCCTTGTCGGCGGGTCGTACGTCGGCCATCACGTGCTCGATCCCGACCTGGGCCGCGATCGCGCGAGCGGTCTCGGCGTTGTCGCCGGTGACCATCCAGACCTCGAGGCCGAGGTCCTGCAGCGCCGCCACGGCGGCAGCCGAGGACTCCTTGACGGTGTCGGCCACCTGCACCGCGCCCGCGAGTGCGCCGTCGACGGCGACGTAGACGGCCGCGACGCCGAGCGCGGCGGTGGCCGCGGCGTCGATGCCGTGCTCGGCGAGGTGGGCCGCGTTGCCGGCGAGCACCTGACGACCCGCGATCTCGGCGACCACCCCGTGCCCCGGCACGGAGTCGAAGGAGGTGACGGCCGGAAGTGCGAGGCCGCGCTCCTGCGCACCACGGACGATCGCCTCGCCGACGGGGTGCTCGCTGCCGACCTCGGCGGCCGCGGCGAGCGTGAGCAGCTCGTCGGGCTCCCACCCGGCGACCGGCGTGACCGCGGTGAGGTCGGGACGACCGCGGGTGATCGTGCCGGTCTTGTCGAGCACGACGGCGGTCAGCCGGCGGGCGGTCTCGAGCGCCGCACCGTCACCGACCAGGATGCCGAGCTCCGCCGCCTTGCCGGTCCCGACCATCACGGCGGTCGGCGTCGCCAGCCCGAGGGCGCACGGGCACGCGATGATCAGCACCGCGACCGTCGTACCGATCGCGAGGACGAGCCGGTCGGTCTCGGGGCCGAGGAGCAGCCAGCCGAGGAACGTCGCCAGCGCGACGACGAGCACGGCCGGGACGAAGATCGCCGAGACCCGGTCGGCGAGCCGCTGCATCGGCGGCGCGCTCCCCTGGGCCTGCTCGACGAGACGGACGATCTGGGCGAGCGTGCTGTCGGCACCGACGGCGGTGGTGCGTACGACGAGGGTGCCGGTGGTGTTGACCGTGGCTCCGATCACGGCGTCGCCGGCAACCTTCTCGACCGGGACGCTCTCGCCGGTCAGCATCGACTCATCGATCGCCGACCGCCCCTCGACGACCACGCCGTCGACCGGGAGCTTCTCCCCCGGCCGGACGCGCACCTGGTCACCCACGACGACCTGGCCGATGGGCACGTCGACCTCGGCGCCGTCGCGCAGCACCCGGGCCGTCGTGGGCGCCAGCCCCACCAGCGCCTTGATCGACGCGGCCGTGCGCTTCTTGGCCTTGAGCTCCAACCACCGGCCCATCAGCACGAGCGCGAGCACGATCAGCGCGGTCTCGTAGTAGAGGTGGAGCGGCAGGCCCCAGCGCTCGGCGGGCCCGGGCCACAGCGTGACGAACGCGCTGTAGCCGAAGGCGACGCCGGTGCCGAGGGCGACCAGCGTGTCCATGCTCGACGAGCCGTGCTTGGCGCCTCGCCACGCCCGCTCGTAGATCTCGCGTCCGGCCCAGAACTGCGTGACGGTCGCGACCACGAGGAGCAGCGGCATCAGCCAGTCCATCGTGTCGAGGCTGACCGGCACGTACATCACGCCCATCAGCGCCAGCCCGACGACCAGCGCGACCTGCCACTTGCGACGTAGCCGCGCGATCTCCACGTCGCGCCGGGCGTCCAGCTCAGCGACCGGGTCGGCCTCGGGGCGCTCCGGGGACGGCACGTCCGCCCGACCCTCCGGCTCGCGGGCAGGCTGCGGCGCGGGGCGCACCGTGCCGGCGTACCCGGCCTTCTCGACCGCGGCCGTGAGCGCGCCCGCGTCGACGGCCGCGGGGTCGTAGGTGACCGACGCGGTCTCGGTGGCGAGGTTGACCGAGGCCTCCACGACACCCTCCACCCGGGAGAGCGCCTTCTGGACGCGGCCCACGCACGACGCACAGGTCATCCCCTCGATGTCGAGGGTGCTCTCCGTGGTGGCCGGGGTGGCGGCCGGGGTCGTCGTGCTCATGGTCTCGGTTCCTTGCGCGTGGTCGGGGCAGCGTGGTCGGGGCAGCGTGGTCAGGCAGTGTCAGGAGACGAGCTCGTAGCCGGCCTCGTCGATGGCGGCGGCGATCTCGTCGTGGGTCAGCGGACGCTCGGACTCGACGGTGACGTCGCCGGTCTCGAGCTCGACGCGAACGTCGGTCACCGGCTCCAGGGCGGACACCTCGCGGGTCACCGCGCCGACGCAGTGGCCGCAGGTCATCCCGTTGACGCGGTAGACGTGGGTCGTGGACATGGGCTCTCTCCTTGATCGGAATTGATACCCCAAGGGGGTATCTGACCCTGAGAACGTAACATACCCCCTGCGGGTATGACCAGGGGCGTCGGGCACCGGATCTGAGGTAGCCGGCGGCGGCAACTAGGGAGGCCGTCCGATGCCTGCCCCTACCTCAGGCGCGGAGCGTGGGCGCACCAGCCGTTCCCACCCCCAGGAGTACCTCATGATCGCCTCGATCTCCATCGCCGACCCGGTGGCCGCCCTGATGCTCACGCAGCTGCGCGTCGACGAGCTCGGTCAGACCTTCGCGGGCGACCGCGACAGCCGGCGCCGCCGCCGCGACCGGTTCCACCGCCACGCCCGCCTGCGCAAGATCCTCGGCTGAGACGGCTCCGGGCGGGCCTGCGGTGCCTATGCTCGAGCCCATGTCCGCCGAGGAGCCCGCGACCAGCCTGCAGGCGCTCTACGACCTGGTGCCCCAGGCCGAGGAGATCGACCTGCGCGAGGAGCTGGAGCTCGAGACGCAGCGTCGGCACTGGCTCGACAAGCTCCGCCCACTGCTCGACAGGGGCGACGGCGACGACCTCGACCGCGCAACCGACCTCGAGCACGCCCGCGAGGGCGCCCCCGAGGACGACGGCGAGCCGTGGCACCTGACCGACCACCAGGTCGTCGGGATGCTCGAGCACGAGCTCGGTGCCGAGCAGGTCGACGACGTCCCCGATGACGGTCATTGATACCCCCGGGGGTATATTGGCGACCATGACGAACACCACCACCGAGCACCCCCACGGCAAGGACGTCCTCGACGCCCTGTCCCCGCTCCACCGCCAGCTGCGCCAGGCCGTCCCCGACGTCTACAAGGGGTTCGGCGAGCTGCACAAGGCTGCGTTCGCCGCGGGCGCGCTCGACACGCGCACCAAGGAGCTGATCGCGCTGGCGATCGGCGTCGTCGAGGGCTGCGACGGCTGCATCGCCTCCCACGCGCAGGCCGCGGTCCGCGCCGGCGCGACCAAGCAGGAGGCGGCCGAGGCCATCGGCGTCACGTTCTTGATGAAGGGCGGCCCGGCCACGATCTACGGCCCCCGCGCCTACGACGCGTTCTGCGAGTTCGCCGACGCCGCCCAGGCCTGAGACGACGTTGACCCGCCCGAAAGTTTCGGGCGGGTCAACGTCTTCGGCTGTTACCAGCGGTCGTGGATGGCCGCTCGGAAGTAGGTGTCGTAGATCCGGGTCACGCCCTCGAGCACGTCCGCGGGCAGCGCGTCGATGCTGCCGGCGGCGGCGTTGGCGCGGGCCTGGTCGGCGTTGCGGGCACCCGGGATGACCGTGGTGACGCCGGGCTGCTGCACGACCCAGGCGAGCGCCGCCTGCGCAGGCGTCACACCGAGGTCGCGCACGAGCGCGCTGAACTCCTGGGCGGCGCGCACGCCGGCCTCGAAGTCCACGCCGGAGAAGGTCTCCCCCACGTCGAAGGCGCTGCCGTCGCGGTTGTAGGTGCGGTGGTCGTCGGCGGCGAACGTCGTGTGCTCGTCGTAGCGGCCCGACAGCAGGCCGGACGCCAGCGGCACCCGCGCGATGATGCCGACACCGGCCTCGGCGGCGGCCGGGAGCACCCGGTCGAGCGGCTTGAGCCGGAAGGCGTTGAGGATGATCTGGATCGAGGCGACGTTGGGTCGCGCGATCGCGGAGAGCGCCTGGTCGGCGGTCTCGACGCTGACGCCGTAGGCCGCGATCGCGCCCTCGTCGACCAGCGTGTCGAGGTCGTCGTACGTCGCGTCCGCGTCGATGACCGCGCTCGGCGGGCAGTGCAGCTGCACCAGGTCGAGCGTGTCGACACCGAGGTTGCGCCGCGACCGGTCGGTCCACGCGCGGAAGTTGTCCATCGTGTAGTTCTCGGGCAGCTGGTCCATCCGCCGACCCATCTTGGTCGCGACCGTGACCTCGGGGTGGTCGCGGAGGAACCGGCCGATCACCTGCTCGCTGCGGCCGTCGCCGTAGACGTCGGCGGTGTCGAAGAACGTGACACCCGCATCGGTCGAGGCCGACAGCACGGCGAGGGCGTCGTCCTCGGACACCTCACCCCAGTCGGCGCCCAGCTGCCAGGTGCCGAGACCGACGACGGAGACCGGACGGCCGGTCCTGCCCAACGTGCGCTGCTCCATGCTCGCGAGTGTGGCACGCGGGCCAGGGCCGGATGCAGGCAGGTCAGTTCGGCGCGAAGGACAGCACCCGCTGGGAGAGCCGGTGCCTGCCCGGCACGTAGTCGTCGGTGCGGGCCGGCGCGTCGAGCACGTAGGAGCGCACCGACACCGCGAACCGGGTCGAGGGCGCCAGGCAGCTCGGGTCGATCTTCACGACCGAGCGGGCCTGGACCATCTTCAGCGACGCGCACCCCTGGTCGGAGATGTTGCGACCGTGGGCGGTCCAGGAGTGCGTGCGGAAGACGGCGTACTCGGAGTAGGCCGGGCCGGTGACGAACAGGTCGGGCACCCGGTCGTCGTCGGTGTCGACCCACAGATCGATCGCGTCGCCCACGTCGACGGGGCGGTCGTGGCGGATCACGATCCGCGCCTTGCGGCTCTCCGTCCGCGCCGCGGAGATCCGCACCGACACGACGTCGAAGGCCTTGCCGGGCTCGACCGGGTCCTCGATCGTGCGCTCGGTGGGCGGCACGGCCGACGCGGGGGCGGCGACGGCCACCAGCGGCAGCGTCGCGAGGGCGAGGAGGAGGAGCGGAAGCACCCGAGGAAGACGCATGGAGCCAGTCTGGTCCCGTCGGCGAGGACGAGGCATCAGACTTTCGTCCATGACGTACGACGAGCAGCTCGCCGGCCGGCTCCGCGAGATCCTCACCGGCGAGCCCGGCCTCAGCGAGCGGAGGATGTTCGGCGGCCTGGCGTTCCTCATCGAGGGCAACATGGCTGTCGCCGCCAGCAGCCAGGGAGGGTTGCTGCTGCGCTGTGACCCCGACCGGCGCGAGGAGCTGCTCGCCGAGCCGCACACCGACGCGTTCGTGATGAACGACCGCGAGATGGCCGGCTGGCTGCGCGTCGAGGCGACGGGCGTCGCGGACGAGGACGCGCTGGAGCGCTGGGTCGAGGTCGGCGCCGGCTGGGCGCGCACGCTGCCCCCGAAGTGACGGGGCGTCCGCGTCAGGCGCAGACCACGCAGGTCGTGGCGGTGGGGCGCACCTCGAGCCGCTCGTCCGGGATCGGCCGGCCACATCGCGAGCACCGGCCGTAGGTCCCCGCGTCGAGGCGGGTCAGCGCCGCCTCCACCTCGGTGAGGTGCTGCTCGGCCTGGCGCACGAGCGCCGCGACCTGCTCTCGCTCGAAGGCGATCGTCGCACCCTCGGGGTCGTGCTCGTCGTCGGCGTTGGTGTCGCGGGACGCGTCCACGAACCCGCGGTAGTCGCCGCGCAGGGTCGCGAGCCGCGCCGTCGTACGCCGCCGCTCGTCCTCGAGCCGGTCGCGTGGCCCGCTCATGCCCGCTCCAGCAGCACGAGCACCTCGTAGTGCGCGGTGTTGGGGAACATGTCGAGCAGCTGGCCGCGCACCGGCCGCAGGCTCGGCATCGTCTGGAGGTCGCGGGCGAGCGACTGCGCGTTGCAGCTGGAGTAGAGGACGTGGCGCACGCCCGAGGCCTCGAGCCAGCCGCTGAGCTCAGGGCCGAGGCCGCGTCGCGGTGGGTTGACGACGACGAGGTCCGGCGGCGCCGGCTGGGCGGCTGCGTACGCCGTCGCGTCGCCGGCCTCGAACCGCACACCCTCCACGCCGGCGTCCGCACTGGTCTGCTCGGCGCTGACGACGGCCTCGCGGCCGATCTCGACGCCGGTGACCTCCCGGCCGGTGCCGGCCAGGGTGAGCGCGAACCCGCCGACCCCGCAGTAGAGGTCCCACACCGTGCGCGGCGCGACCTCGTCGACCCATGCCCGCGCGCGGCGGTAGAGCTCGGCCGCCATCGCGGTGTTGGTCTGGAAGAAGCTCTGCGGGCGCAGCCGGAGGGTCACCCGGTCCAGGCGCATCCGCAGCGCCTCCTCGTCGGTCAGGAGGATCTCGCGCTCCCCCTCGAGCACCGCCTTGTGCTCGGGCTGCAGGTTCACCGACGCGACCACGACGGCGGGCACCCGCTCGAGCAACGCCGGGAGGTGCTTGCGGATCCGCGCCACCGGCTCCTGGGAGCGCAGCACGAAGCGGACCATCAGCTCGCCGTCCGGCGACTCGGTGACCAGGAGGAACTTCAGCTCACCGCGACGCCGCGCGACGTCGTACGGCGTGAGCGCGGCGCGGGTCACGAACGCCGCGAGCTCCGGCAGCGCCGCCTGGATGCCCGGCGTGTGCAGCGGGCAGTCGCGCAGGTCGACCCCGGCACCGAGCGGGCCGAGGATGCCGAGCACCGGCTCCTCGGCCGTGCCGCTGACGACCATCTTGGCCTTGTTGCGCACTCCCAGCTGGGCGCTCGCGACCGGCGGCAGCCAGACGGTGTCGGGGTGCGCGGCGAGCAGGTCCTCGACCAGGCGCTGCTTCTCGGCCAGCTGCTCGGCGTACGCCGTGCCGAGCCAGGTGCACGAGCGGCAGCGGCCGGCGTCGAAGTGGGAGCAGAGCATGACCGATCCAGGTTACGGGGCGGTGCCTGCGCGCAGGAGGCAGTGGCCTGGAGCACAGGTCTGCACCGGTCCCGGCACTCCGGGCGTTCCGAGGACGCCGGGGTCGAGCGCGCGTAGCCTGACGAGGTCAGGACGGGGGGTCCTGGCGCCGCATGCGTGCGCCGGGGGGTCATGACACCGATCTCGTCGACACCTCGTCCCGTCGTCACCGATGGAACGAGGGGGTCCACCCGGTCATGACTGCTCACCGCATCGTCTCCAGCACGCGCTCGCACGTCGTCGTCAGCGCGCTCCTGAGCGCCGCCGTCGCGCTCGCGCTCGCGCTCGTACCGGCGACGCCGTTCACGGCGCCGGCACAGGCCGGCGGCAACCCGCCCGGCAACAACGGCACCGTCAAGATCGCCGAGCACGGCGACCTCGACGGCGCGCCCGACAACGACCCCCACGTGGGCTGCACGTTCACCGTCGAGTGGTACGGCTTCGACCAGGGTCCCGACATCATCTCGGAGGTCGACTTCGAGATGCAGGCGCCGACCAAGGACGTCGTCCTCGACGTGACCGGCCCGTCGGCCGTCTTCGTCGGCGGTGACCCCGCGAGCGGCGCCGGCACCGCGACCGGGCTCGACGGCCGGGAGACCTACACGCTCGCGTTCCACGGCGATCCCCACCCGCAGCAGGGCTACCACGTGAAGCTCACCGTCCACACGCCCGGCTCCCAGGGCAACGACAAGAAGTCGAAGGTGTTCTGGGTCGAGGGCTGTGACCCCGTCGTGCCCGCCCAGCCGGCGATCCACCTGGAGAAGACCGTCTCGGACTCCGCCGACGCCGACTCCGTCGGCTCACTCGGTGAGCTGCTGACCTACGGCTTCACCGTCACCAACATCGGCAACACCCCACTGACCGACGTCACGATCTCCGACGAGCTCCTCGGGCTCGTCGCGGCACCCTGCGTCGCCACGCTCGCCCCCGGCGCGTCGACGACCTGCCCGCTGCTCAGCGCGCCGACGTACGTCGTCACCGCGGCCGACGTGGCCGCCGGCCGGGTGCACAACCTGGCGACGGCCACCGGCACGCCGCCGGCCGGGCCCGACGTGTCCGACTCCGACGACGCCACCATCGACACCGGCGCGGGCGAGCCGCTCCCCGCCGGGCTGGGCATCAGCAAGACCGCGGACGTCTCCCTCGCCGCTCCCGGTGACGCGGTGACGTACACACTGCGCGCGGTCAACAGCGGCCCGGGCGAGGCTCGCGACGTGGTCGTCACCGACGTGCTGCCGGCCGGCACCACGTTCGTGTCGGCCAGCTCCGGCTGCGCACTCTCGTCCGGCGCGGTCGTGTGCTCGCTCGGCACGATCGGGCCCGGCCAGGAGCGCTCGGTCACGATCACGGTGCGGGTGCACCTGCTGCCGAGCGCCGTGACCACGCACGACCACCAGGTCGACGTGACCAAGGTCGAGAGCCACCTCTCCGTCCCGGCCGGCCAGACCGCATCGGCGACGACGGCGTGCCCGACCGGCTACCTGGCCACCGACGGGAGCGTGCGGCTCGACCACGTCGACCAGGGCACGGGGACCTGGACGGACGCGGCCGTGCTCGTCTCCACGAGCACCGCCGACGGCCGCGGCTGGACCGGCACCGTGCGCAACGAGGCCACCGGGCAGGTGCAGGCCAAGGTCAACGTGGTCTGCACGAGCGAGCGGACGGTGTCCGGCGAGGACCACACCCACCCGCTGGTCGTCTCCGACGTGCTGACCACGACGCAGGCCTGGGCCGTCGGCAGCCACAGCGCCGACCTGTCCTGCGGGCCGGGGGCCGTCGCCATCGCGCCCGGCTTCACGTTCCTCGCCGGCGACGGCGTGGTCTACAGCCGCCCGACCGCCGAGGGACGCCGGTTCACCGCCGACGTCACGACCGACGCCTTGGTGACGCTGACGGCCCGGTGCCTGCGCACGACGCTGGGGGTCACCCAGGGCCACACCCACGAGCTGCTCACCTCGCAGCGCTCGGGCCAGGTGGACGTCGCGCCGGGCACCGTCGCGGAGCGCAGCCTGACCTGCCGCGACGGCGCCAAGGGCATCGTGGCGTGGGTCGACCCGCACGGCACCCTGCCGCTCGGCAACGACCCGCAGCCGGTGACCCGGGTCTTCCGCTTCTACAACCCCTCGGCCGGCGTGCTCACCGTGGACTACGGACTGCTGTGCGTCGACGTGCGCACCAGCCCCGCCGAGGACGCGGAGCGACGGGTGGAGAACACCGCGACCGTCTCGACCAGCAGCCCCGACACGGCGGTGTTCGACGACACCTCCACGGCGAGCGTCACGGTCAGTGCCACCGGCACCGACGTCCCCGGATCGGGCTGGGTCACGACCGCCGCCGGTCGCACGAGCGTCCGGGTCCGGCTCGCGAGCGACGTACGCCGACAGGTGCGGCTGACGCTGGTCGCGCCGCACCGGGTCGCGGGCCTGGCGCGCGGCACGGTCCTGGCCCGCGGGGCCACGACCGTCACCGCCGCGAGCCCGACGGTCCGGCTCGTGGCGACCGGAGCCGCCCGGGCGGCGCTGCGGCAGGGTCGCATCGACCGCGCCCGGCTGGTGGTGACGACGCGCGCCGGTCACGAGACGCGGACGATCCACCTGCGCTGAGCCTCGCATCACCGCGTCGAGGCTGAGCCCGGCGCCGCGTGGTGCCGATGTGACCAGAGTGACGAAAGGTACGCTCCGGTGCCGTGCGCAGAACGTTCGCGGTGCTCGGGTGCGCCCTCATCCTGCTGATCTCGGGCCTGGCCCTCGGAGCGCAGGCCGGCGCGGCGGCGGCCGCCCCCTCGGCCGTCGCCGCGCCGCGCCACGGTCCCGCGGCCGACCGGCACCACCACGCGACCCCGTGGCGGCCGGTCGAGGGCGGGTTCTTCAACAACCCGTGGGGTGGGCGGCGCGGCAAGTTCCGCATCGAGCGGCAGATCGTCGAGGCGATCCGGCACGCGCGCCCGGGCTCGCACATCCGGATCGCGGTCTACTCCTTCGACCGGGTCAACGTGGCGAAGGCGCTCATCGAGGCGCACCGGCGCGGCGTCCACGTGCAGGTGCTCCACAACGACCACCAGGTCACCGAGGCGATGCGGATGCTGCGGCGCGCCCTGGGGACCGACCGGGGCAAGAAGAGCTGGGACTACACCTGCCGCACCGGTTGCCGCAGCGTCCAGGGCGTCCTGCACGACAAGATCTACCTCTTCGACCGCACCGGCGGGGCCAAGAACGTCGTGATGACCGGGTCGCACAACCTCACGCTCAACGCGACCGCCCACCAGTTCAACGACCTGCTCGTCCAGCGCAACGCGCCGCGCCTGCACGACGTGCTGCTGCACCTGTTCTGGCAGCTGCGTCGCGACCGCACCGCCGACCCGCTGTTCGTGCACCGCGCGTTGAAGGACTACGAGCTGTGGGCGATGCCGCACCCGCGGACCACGCGCTGGAACGACCCGGTGATGGACGTGCTGCGCCAGGTCCGGTGCCGCGGCGCGCGCGGCAACACCGGCGTCGACGGCCGCACGAAGATCCGGGTCTCGATGCACTCCTGGAACGGCGAGCGCGGAGCCTGGCTGGCCCGCAAGCTGCGTCAGCTCTATGCCGAGGGGTGCAACGTCAAGGTGATGTGGTCGCTGGCCGGGGCGGAGATGAAGCGCGCGATCAGCACCCCGACGCGTCGTGGCACCGTCCCCCGGCGGGCCGACGGCTACAACACCGACTGCGACGTGCTGCAGGAGGTGGACATGTACAGCCACCAGAAGTACATGACGATCTCGGGGCGCTACGGCAAGGACCGGCGCGCGTCGTACGTCTTCACCGGCTCGAGCAACTGGACCGCCCAGGGCATCAGCGGCGACGAGATGATCCTCCGCGCCCGCGGGCTGCGACTGGTGCGCCAGTGGAACCACAACTTCGACTTCATCTGGCGGCACCGGGCCCGCGAGGTCGGCGGCGACCGCGGGTTCCGCCCGGGAGCGCCGTACTGCCCGTACTACTACTACCGATCGGTCCAGCCGCGCCGCGGCATCGCGTTCTCGGGCGAGCACTGGGAAGCCGACTGACCCCTGGTCGGCGGGCGGATCAGGTCGTGTCGGGGTCGCCCACCCGGCTCATCACCGGTGAGGCGAGCACCCCGTGAAGCAGCACGGACGCGACGACGGTGAACGCGACCGTCGACCACAGCCAGTCCGTGCCGAGCTCCTCGGCGTGCCCGGCGGCATAGGCCAGGTAGTAGATCGAGCCGATGCCGCGGACGCCGAAGAAGGCCGCCGCCCAGCGCTGGCCCCGGGTCAGCGACGGCTGCTCGCGCGACGCCCACGGCGCGAGCCCGGCCATGCCGGCCGCCGGACGGATCACGAGCAGGAGGGCCAGCCCGATCGTGACGCCGCGCCAGTCCAGGCCGCCGAGGAGCCCGCGGCTCAGCGCGATGCCGAGCACGAGCAGCACGAACAGCGTCAGCAGCCGCTCGAGGCGCTCGGCGACCTCGTGCATGGCCGCGTGGTAGTCGTGCGAGCGCTCCGCTGAGCGGAACGTCATCGCGCACACGAACACCGACAAGAACCCGTAGCCTCCGGCGACCTCCCCGACGCCGTACGCCGTCACCAGCGCCGCGAGCGCCAGCAACGACTCCCCGCGCTCGGCGACCCGCAGCGAGGGGCTCGCCGAGCGGAACGCGACCCAGGCGAGCACCCGGCCGATGACGATGCCGACCACGACCCCGATGAGCACCTTGGCGACGAGGTAGAAGCCCACCCACTCCAGGGCCCAGCCCCCGAAGGACCCCTCGGTGGCGAGCAGGATCGCGGCGTAGACGAACGGGAACGCGAGCCCGTCGTTGAGCCCCGCCTCGGAGGTCAGCGTGAACCGCACCTCGTCGGACTCGTCGACCTCGTGCTCATCGCCGGTCTGCGGGCCTGCGACCTGCACGTCGGAGGCCAGCACGGGGTCGGTCGGGGCGAGGACGGCCCCGAGGAGCAGCGCCGCCGCGGGCGCGATGCCGGCACCCCAGGCGATCAGTGCGACCGCCCCGATGCACAGCGGCATCGTGATGCCGAGCAGCCGCCAGGTCGTGCTCCACCGTCGCCACGACGCCCGGCTGCGCGGGTTGAGCGGCCGGTCGAGCGCGAGCCCGACGCCCATGAGCGCGACGAGCACGGCGAGCTCGGTGACGTGCTCGATCGTGGCCCGGTTGGCCTGGGGGTCCAGCGGCAATCCGTCGGGCAGCGGGGTCAGACCGAGACCGAAGCCGACCGCCACCAGCACCATCGGTGCGGAGACCGCCCAGCGGTCGAGCAGCGCAGGCAGCACGATCGCCAGGAGCAGGCTGCCCCCGGCGACGACGTACACGAGGTCGGCGGTCACGCCGGGCAGTACCCCAGGGTGCGGTTGTTATCCTCGCCGACGTTCGAGGCTCCCCCGTTCGGGTACGGGCCGACCGCGAACGAAGGGTGCAAGCGTGCGGTTGAAGTTCATGGGTGTGCTCGGCGCGCTCGCAATGATGGTGACCCTGCTCGGAGCGGCCCCCGGAGGCAGCCCGGCGCAGGCGGCGAAGGCGAAGCGGTGGGAACCCCCGACCGGGGGGTTCTTCAACAACCCGTGGGGCAGCAAGGACGTCCAGTTCCACATCGAGCGGCAGATCGTGGCGGCGATCAACCACGCCCACAAGGGCTCCTACATCCGCATCGCGGTGTACTCCTTCGACCGCGTCAACGTCGCCCAGCGGCTGATCGAGGCCCACAAGCGTGGGGTGCACGTGCAGGTGCTCCACAACGACCACACGTACACCAAGGCCATGCGGATGCTGAAGAAGGCCCTCGGCACCAACCGCGAGAAGAAGAGCTGGGACTACACCTGCAAGCGCGGCTGCCGCAGCGTGCAGGGGGTGCTGCACGACAAGATCTACCTCTTCGAGCACACCGGCGGAGCGAAGAACGTCGTGATGACGGGATCGCACAACCTGACCCGCAACTCCACCGTGCACCAGTTCAACGACCTGCTGGTCAAGAAGGACGTCCCGAGGCTCTACGGGTTGATGCTCGACCTGTTCCGCGAGCTCAAGCGGGACAAGACCGCCAAGCCGCTGTTCAAGCACCAGGTCCTCAAGGACTTCCAGCTGTGGGTGATGCCGCACCCGCGCACGACGGCGGCCAACGACCCGATCATGAAGATCCTGCGTCCCGTGCAGTGCCGCGGCGCGCGGGACGGCACGGGCACCAAGGGCCGCACCAAGATCCGGGTCTCGATGCACTCCTGGAACGGTGACCGCGGCACCTGGATCGCGCGGCGCCTGCGGCACTTGTACGCCGACGGCTGCGACGTGAAGGTGATGTGGGCGCTCGGCGGCGCGACGATGAAGAAGACGATCGGCGCGAAGACCCCGCGCGGGCAGGTCCCCCGGCACGCCAACGGCTACGACACGGACTGCGACGAGCTCAACCAGGTCGACATGTACAGCCACCAGAAGTACATGACGATCTCGGGTCGCTACGGCAAGGACCGGTCCGCATCGCTGGTCTTCACCGGGTCGAGCAACTGGACCCACTCGGGCATCAGCGGCGACGAGATGATCATGCGCGTCCGCGGCGCCGGGCTGGTCAAGCGGTGGAACCGGAACTTCCAGAACATCTGGGAGAACTGGTCGCGCCCCGTCGGTCGCCCCGGCGGCTTCCGCCCCACGCCCCCGCTGTGCGCCACCGACCGCGCCCTCCCCCAACGCAGCACCACCGGCACGCCCGACGACCTGTCGTTCTCCGGGCAGTACTGGGAAGCCGACTGAACGACTGAACGCTGGTCGAGCTCGGCGCGGTGGTCGAACTCGGCGAGGCGTCGCCGTGAGTCGAGCGAAGGCCCGGTGGTCGAGGTCGGCGCCGGTGGTCGAGCCCGTCGAGACCCCCGCAGCGCGCGCAGGGCGCCTGATGTACGTCGGGCTGCGGGCTGCTTCCGGTTGC
>NZ_JANINT010000008.1:0-36363 GCF_024509035.1 Nocardioides sp.
GGAGGAATCCCGGGTCTGCAACGACGACCACAGCACAGCAACCCACCACGATCCGCCACCCGACGGCGGACGGTGACCACCCTCGGGTGACCACAGCGAACGGCGACCACGCTCCCTCGTTCCTCAGCAACGACGAGCCGGGCGTGCCCGCAGGCCGACGGACATCTCAGCGCCGTGCGCGGGCTGCGGGGGTCTCGACAAGCTGTGACAAGGCTGGGGGGCTTGACGAGCTCGACCAACAGCTAGTCGATGCACTGGCTCCAGGCGCCGGCGGACCAGCCGCCGTCGGCGGTGCGCCAGACCTCGAGCTGGACCACCCGGCGGCCCTGGGCGTTGAGCAGGTCCACGACGCGCACGACGTCCTCGTCGCCCACGCCGATGTCGGTGCCTCGGTGCTGCACCCGCGCCGACGCCGTCCGGGCCCACTCCTCCGAGGCCAGGAGCTTGGTCTTCAGCTCCGCCCATGTCGGCGCCATGGTGACCCCGCTGTAGTGGCTCTCGCAGTCACCGCCACCGCCGGTGCCGGGCTCGGTGCTCGAGCAGCCGGCGACCAGCACACACCCGGCCACGATCGGACCCAACGCCAGCCACCGCATCACGGCGGTTGGACGACGCGTGCGCGCGACAGGTTCCGCGGCCTACTCCAGGAACGCAGCCGTGGTGCCGCCGAGCTCCATGGCGGGCAGGCCGAGCTTGCGGTGGTCCCAGGAGCGCACCCGCTGCGGGTCGAGGCGGACGACGACCCGGTTGTGGGCCATGAACTCCACGAGCGGCTTCATCTCTTCGGAGTACGGGCCGTTGTAGCGCTCGAAGAGGTTCACGCACACGTCCCAGACGACCGACTCGTCCTCGATCACCTCGGCGGTGCCCTCGATGGCCACGCCGCGCAGCTGGTCGTAGGTGTGGCCGGCCTCGACGAGGAAGCTGCAGCGCGGGTCGCGGCGCAGGTTGACCGTCTTCTGCGCCTTGCGCTTGGTCTCGAACCAGATGTGGTCGTCCTTGACGGCGTACCACATGCCGACGAGGTGGATCTGGCCCTGCGGACCGAACGTGCCGAGCGTGCACGAGCGCTGCTGGTGGAGGAACTCCTCCTGCTCCTCGGGAGTCATCACGACCTGGGAGCGCTGGTTGGCCATGCCGGGGACCTTAGCCGCCGAAGGCGTGCGTCGCCGTGACGCCGCCGTCGATCGAGATCTCGGCGCCGTTGATGTACGACGACTCGTCGCTGGCCAGGAACACGTACAGCGGCGCGACGTCCTCGGGGTGGCCGACGCGGCGCAGCGGGACCTTGGAGGCGCCGTACTCCATCGCGGCGTCGCCGCCGTGCACCCGCGTCATGGGGGTGTCGATCATGCCCGGGTGCACGGAGTTGACCCGGATGCCCTTGGGCCCGAGCTCCATCGCCGCGCACTTGGTCATGCCGCGGATCGCCCACTTGGTGGCGGCGTAGGCCGTGCAGCCGGGCATGCCGGCCAGGCCCTCGACCGAGGAGGCGTTGATGATCGAGCCGCCGCCGTTCTTGCGCATCGTGTAGGTCACGGCGTTCATGCCGAGGAAGCAGCCGAGCTGGTTGACCCGCCACAGCAGCTCGACCTCGTCGACGGCCATCTTCTCGATCTCGCCGAACCGCAGGATGCCGGCGTTGTTGGCCAGCACGCTGACCGGCCCGAAGCGGGCGTTGGTGTCCTCGACGAGCGTCGTCCAGGAAGCCTGGTCGCTGACGTCGTGGTGGGCGAAGTGCGCCGCGTCACCCAACGCATCCGCGAGCTCCTGACCGGCGTCCTTGGCGACGTCGGCGATGACCACGCGGGCGCCCTGCTCGACGAAGGCGCGGCTGATGCCCGCGCCCTGCCCCATCGCGCCGCCCGTGACGATCGCGACCTTGCCCTCGAGCCTCCCGGTCGCCGTCATGCCTGCAGCCTCATGATCGAGTCGGCCGCGAAGCCGACGGAGGGGTCGCGACCCTCGAAGTAGCCGCCGAGCTGCTTGTCGAGGTCGTCGAGGGTCCACAGCGTGCCGGACGTGTCGAAGCGCTGCTCGACGACCGGCGCCGCCACCAGGGCGACCATGCCGCCGTAGACGACGAACACCTGCCCGGTGATGTTGGCCGCCGCGGGCGAGGCGAGGTAGGCGACGACGGGGGCGACGTGCTCGGGTGAATAGGGGTCGACCTCGAGCCCGGAGGTGTCCTCACCGAAGACCTGGGCGGTCATCGCGGTGCGGGCGCGCGGACAGATGGCGTTGGCGCGTACGCCGCTGCTCGCCATCGCCCGCGCCGTCGAGACGGTCAGGGCGGCGATGCCGGCCTTGGCCGCGCCGTAGTTGGCCTGTCCCGGCGGCCCGGAGAGGAACGCCTCGGAGGCGGTGTTGACGACGCTGGCGCCCACCGGGGCGCCGGTCTCCTTCGCCTTCGCCCGCCAGTAGGCCGCCGCGTTGCGGGAGAGCAGGAAGTGGCCGCGCAGGTGGATGTGGATCACCTGGTCCCACTCCTCGTCGGACATGTTGAACAGCATCCGGTCGCGGGTGATGCCGGCGTTGTTGACCACGATGTCGAGGCCGCCGAAGCCGTCGACGGCGGCGGCGACCATGGCGTCGGCCGTGGCTCGCTCCCCCACGTCACCGGCGACGATGCTCGCCTCACCACCGCGCGAGCGGATCTCCTCGGCGGCCTCGTCGGCACCGCCGGGCAGGTCGTTCAGCACGACGCGGGCGCCGGCGTCGGCCAGCGCGAGCGCCTCGGCGCGGCCGAGACCCGCTCCGGCGCCGGTGACGATCGCGACCTTGCCGTCGAGAGAGAGGCTCACGCTCAGTCCTCCAGGGAGATCGCGGCACGCGGGCAGGCAGCCACGGCGCGCTTGACCGCGTCGATGTTCTCGGGCGTGGTCTCCTCGGTCTTCAGCTGGAGGAAGTCGTCGTCGTCCAGCTCGAACACGTCGGGTGCGAGCGCCTCGCACAGCGCGTTGGACTCGCACAGGTCGAAGTCGACCTTGATCTTCATCTCTTCTCAGCTTCCTTCGCTCGAGTGGCCGGGGAACACGTGGGCGCTGGGGTCGATCACGACCGCGGCGTTGTTGACGGCCGTGGCCGCCTCGCCGAAGCCGACCGCGATCAGCCGGACCTTGCCGGGGTACTCGGTGATGTCGCCGGCCGCGAAGACGCGGGCCAGGTTGGTGCGCATCGAGGGGTCGACGAGGATGTGGCGCTTCTCGACCTCCAGGCCCCACTGCTGGATCGGCCCGAGATCGGCGACGAAGCCGAGGGCGGCGACCAGAGCCTGCGCGGGCCGGGTGGTCGTCTCGCCGTCGACGGTGATGTCGACCTCCTCGAGCACCCCGTTGCCCCGCAGGGCCGACACCTCGGCGCGGGTGATGATCTCGACCGACGAGGCCTGGACGGCGTCGACCGTGCGCTGGTGCGCGCGGAACGCGTCGCGGCGGTGGACGAGCGCCACCGACCGGGCGACCGGCTCGAGGTGCAGCGCCCAGTCGAACGCGCTGTCGCCGCCGCCGACGATGACGACGTCCTTGCCGGCGTAGGGAGCGAAGCTCGGGACGAAGAACTCCATGCCGCGGCCGACCCAGCCCTCACCGGCGGGCAGCGGACGCGGGCTGAACTTGCCGATGCCAGCGGTGATCAGCACCGCCTTGGCCCGGACCTGCGTGCCGTCGTCGAGCCCCACGACGACGCAGTCCTCGTCGTGCTGGAGCGTGGTGGCGGTGCGGTCGAGGAGGTAGTCGGGCTTGGCGGTCGCGGCCTGCGCGACCAGCCCCTCGACGAGCTCGCGGCCCTTGACGGAGGGGAAGCCGGCGACGTCGAGGATCTGCTTCTCGGGGTACATCGCGGTGATCTGACCGCCGAGCTCGGGCAGCGAGTCGACGACCGCGACCCGGAAGCCACGGAAGCCGGCGTAGTAGGTGGCGAACAGGCCGGTCGGACCGGCACCGATCACGAGGAGGTCGACGTCGACGACGTTGTCAGTGGACACGCGGCGATCCTTCTCCTCTCGGGGGCCCGGCTCAACTATAACGTGTTCTAGTTTCGCGGAACCCTACTGCGTCTCGATGTTCGACACCAGCCATCCCTGGTCGGTGTGGACGACCGTCACGAGAGCGCGGTACTGGCGGTAGTCGGTGCGCGGCTGGCCGTTCTCGGTCTTCTCGACGTACTGGTCGAGGAACAGCAGCGCCTTGACCTGGGCCGGCGTGGCCTGGACGACACCCTGGCCGACCGCCTTGACCTGCAGGGTGGTCTTGCTCGCGACGAACCTGTCGCGGATCCCCTCGGAGGTGTCGCGGTACTGCTCGGCGAACGCGTCGGTCATCTTCGCGGTCGCCTGCTCGACCTGGTCGTCGTAGTTCTCGTAGCTCGTCGAGAGGATCTCCTCGGTCGACCGGGCCGCGGCCTCCACCGCCGCGCGGTGGGTCAGCTCGCCGGTGACCACCGGGCGCGCCGCCGAGACCGTCGGCGTGTGGTCGCGCACCAGGTAGAAGACCTCACCGGCGGCGACGAGGGCCAGCACGACGACGGCGACGAGCAGCGTGATCGTCGTACGGCGGCCGCCGAGCTCGCCGACGCCGCGAGGGACGCGGGGGCGGCGGGGGCGGCGCCCTGACTTCGCCTTGGGCTCGGCTGCGGGAGTCTCGACGGGCTCGACCTGCGGATCGGCCGCAGGGGTCTCGACAGGCTCGGCCCGCGGGTCGGCGGCGGGGGTCTCGCCAGGCCCGACCACCGATCGGGCGATCTTGCGCGGCCGCCCGGTCGGGTTGCGGGAACCGACGACGGGGCGCTTCTTGCCGGGCGTGCCCGGGACCCCAGCGTTCCGAGGGTTCTGCGGGTTCTGCGGGTTCTCTGCCATCAGCCCACGAACTCCAGGTCTGCGGTCTTCCACGCGCCGTCGACCTTCTGGAGGTCGAGCTTGAGGCGGAAGTAGCGGGCGATCGGCTTGTTGTCGCTGGCGACGTTGGCCACCGTGCCGGTGGTCGCGACGAGGACCGTGGCGCTGTCGGCGTCGACGGCGACGACACCGGCCCACAGCACCTTGCCGTCCATCACGGACTTGTTGCGCTCGAGCTCGTCGATGACGGCGGAGGTCGCGGTGTCATATTGCTGGGCGAACTTGCCGGTCGCGCCCGCGGCGACGGCCTCGATGCTCTCCTGGGCCTTCTTGTAGTCGATGTTGATGAGCGCCTCCACCTCGGTGCGGGCCGAGGCGAGCACGTCGCCGTAGCGCTCCTGCTCCCCCGCCGCCCGGTCGCGGTCGCGGCGCTCCTGGACCACCAGCACGCCGCCGAAGACCGCCCCGCACGCCAGCAGCAGCGCCAGGACGTACAAGACGATGTTCAGGCGGACGCGCGTGCCCGGCGCCGCATCGGCCTCGGAGGAGGTCAACGGTCGGTCACCGGCCCCACCAGCAGCCACTTCCACGCGTCCCCTCCCAGGATCGACAGGTTGCCCTGATCGACGAAGCGTACGGGTTCGCCGCGGCGCCCGACGGCACCCGACACGAATCCGGTGGTCGGGTCGTAGGACGAGCGGTAGACCCGCCCCGGCGAGGGGTTGGCGGCGGTGCCCGGCGAGTACTTCGGGCCGCGCATGACGTACGGCGCTCCGCTCTCGCACTTCGCCGGGAAGATCGGTGCGTCGGTGAGGTCGCGCGTCGAGCGCCACTGGCTCGGCGGCTTGAAGCCCTTGGTGCACGGCGGCACCCGGTAGTCGAGCTGCATGTTGACGTGTCCGTAGCCGTCGGGCGGGGTGCCGGTGAAGCCCGACGAGATCACGCGGGGGTAGGTGACCAGCAGCTGCTCGAGCCCGTTGAGGTTCGCGACGACCACCTGGTTGACGCTGACGGCGTTGCCGAGCAGCACGGGCAGCGTGGGCTGCAGCTCCTTCAGCAGGGAGTCGAGCTCGCGGGCGGTGCCGGGCGTGCCGTCGAGGACGGCCTCGAGGTCCTTGTCGCTGGCGGCCAGGGCGTCGGTGATGCCCCGCAGGTCGCGAGCGAGGCTGCGGATGTTCTCGCCCTCGGCCTGCTGGGTGGAGAGCACCCGCTTGCCCTGGTCGAGGAGCCGGATCGTGTCATCGGTGTGGGCGGAGGCCTCGCGGATGAACTCGGTGCCGCCGTCGAGCATCCGCTGGAGCGGACGGCCCGTGTCGGCGAACATCGTGCCGAGCTCGGCCACGACCGTGGTCAGGTGGTCCTGGTCGACGGAGGACACGAAGTGGTCGAGCTCGACGAGCAGGTCGCCCTCGTCGACGGGCAACGAGGCCTCGTCGCCGTGGAAGGTGTCGCCCGCCTCGGCGTACGGGCCCTTGTCGTCGGGCGGCTCGAAGTCGAGGTACTGCTCCCCCACCGCCGAGAGGTTGTGGACGAACATCGGCGAGTCCGCGGGGAGCTCGGTGCCGTCCTCGAGCGCCAGGTCCAGCGTCACCCCCTCCTGGGTGGCGGTCATCGTCGAGACCTTGCCGATCTTGACGCCGCGGTAGGTCACCTCACTGCCCTCGAAGAGGCCGCCGGACGTCGGCAGCGTCGCGTGCACCGTGATGCCGCGGCCGAGCACCCGGTCGACCAGCCCGAGGTAGCTGCCGGCGATGTAGACGATGCCGACCGCGCTGAGCACGAGGAACGCCGCGATCCGGACCTTGATGCCGTGGCTCATCCGAGACCTCCGTAGAGCCCGGCGTCGCTCGGTGCCGCGCTGGGCGTGTCGTCGGTGAGCGCCCGGCCGAGGAGGGGGCCGAGGACGTCCGGCAGACCGGGCAGACCGGGCAGGTCCGGCAGCCCGCCGTCACCCGGGATCAGCTCGACGAGCGTGCAGACCGGGTTGCCGTCGTACTTCTTCTTCTTGCACTCCTTCTTCAGCTGCTTGACCAGGTCGAGCGAGGCCAGGACGTCCTGGCACGGCTTGCTGCGCAGGTCGCCGCTGGCCAGGCACTTCCCGACCTTGCCGAGGGTCTCGATCGGGTCCGGGACGATCGGCGGCAGACCGCCGCCGTCCTGGCCGTTGGGGATGAGGTTCTCGAGGTTGATGTCGGCCCGGATCGAGGTGTTGGCGTAGTCGCCCTTGACGATCTCGGACGCCTCCTTGGGGAACGGGAAGCTCAGCAGCAGGTTGAGCCCGGGGGCCAGGTCGTCGCCGGCCTCGTGCAGGCGCTGCAGCACCGGCTGCAGGTGGTCGAGGGAGTCGAGGATGTCCTGCTTGCTCTGCCCGATCACGCGCGTGCCGACCTTGCCGAGCCGGTCGAGCGAGGACAGCATCCGGATCAGCTCGTCGTGCTGGTCGGCGAGCACCTGGACGGCCGGACCGGTGACGTCCAGGGCATCGGTGATCGTGCGCTTCTCGGCATTGAGCGTGGCGGTGAGGTGGTCGAGCGACTCCAGCGCACGGACGATGTCGTCCTTCTGCTCATCGAGGGTCCCGACCACCTCGTCCAACGAGCCCAGCAGGTGTCGCAACCGGTCGGTGCGCCCGTCCATGACGGCGTTGAGCTCGTGGGTGATGGTCCCGAGCTGTCCGACGCCGCCCCCGCTGAGCAGGAACGACAGCGCCCCGAGGACCTCCTCGACCTCCGGGTTGCGGCCGGTGTCGGCCAGCGCGATCGAGTCGCCGTCGGAGAGGCGCCCCGTGGCACCGCTGGCGGGCGGCTCGAGCGAGACGTACTTCTCCCCCAGCAGGCTGACCTGGCGGATGTCGGCCACCGCGTTGTCCGGGAGCACGACGTCGTCCTTGATCCGCAGGGTGATCGCGGCGTGCCAGCCCACCCGCTTCACGGCGGTCACCTCACCGACCGTGACGTCGTCGACCATCACCGGTGAGCGGGGGACGACGTTGAGGATGTCCTGGAACTCCGCGGTCACCTCGAACGAGTGGTCCTCGTCGACCGGTGAGCCCGGCAGCGGCAGGTCGTAGGCGCCGTTGAACTCGCAGGCCCCTGCGCTCAGCGCGAGGGCGGTCAGCAGCGCCGCGGCGCGCGCGATCCGAGGCAGCCGCGTCATGGCCGGCCCCCCATCAGCTCGCCGAGCGAGGCCCCGCCGGCAGCGGCGTACTGCTGGATGCGGTTGAGCTGCGGCTTGCCCGCGCCGGTGCTGGTGCGGCCGGGGCCCGGCGGCACGGTCGGCAGCTGGTTCTCCACGGGCTCGAGGAGCTGCTTGAAGATCTTGCACGCCAGGTCGGCACTTGCGCGCGGCAGTCCGGCCTGCTGCACCACGCCGCACAGGAAACCGTCGGCGTCCCAGACGTTGCCGGTGATGCCGATGCGCGAGCCGATGGTGCCGGTCCGGTTGTTGTAGGCCAGGGCGAGGTTGCCGATGGCGGTCGGCCCGACCCTGAGCGCGGTGTCGAGGCTGTCCTTCTCGGAGCCGAGCGTCTTCACGACCCGTGTCAGCCGCTCCACGGAGCTCACGAGCCGAGCCCGGTTGGCGTGCACGAAGGTCTTGACGGTGCCGACCGCGTCGGCGACCGCGGCCAGGGCGGCCTGGATCTCGGTGCGCTCGTCGGCGAGCTGACCCGACACGCCCGCAAGGTCCTTGATGAACGCGCGGACGAACCGGTCGTTCTCGGCCAGCGTCGTCGTGAACTGAGCGAGCCGGCTGACCGCGTCGAACAGCGGCCCGGAGCCCTCGCCGAACGTCGTCGCCGCCTGCGCGAGGTTGGTGAGCATCTGGTTGCCGAGCTCGCCCCTGCCCTTCAGCGCGTCCGCACCGGCGGCGAGGACGTGGTCGAGCGTGCCGTCCTTGTTGACGCCGTTGGGACCGAGCGCGACCGACAGGTCGCGCAGGCTGGCATAGATGCGGTCGAGCTCCACCGGCACGCCGGTGTCCGCCAGCGGGATGTCCGCGCCGTCGGCCATCAACCGGTCGCCGGACTCGTACGCCGGCGTGAGCTGGACGAACCGGTCGGCCACGAGCGTCGGCGTCACGATCACGGCCTTCGCGTCGGCCGGTACGCGGTACTGGGCGTCGTACCGCATGTCGACGCGCACCGAGTTGCCCTCGGGAGTGACCGCGGTGACCCGGCCGATGTTGACGCCGAGGATCCGCACGTCGGTGCCCTCATAGACGCTGACCGCCCGCGGGAAGTGCGCGGTCAGCGTCCTGGTCTCGGTGTCGTCGCGCAGGAACGCGAAGTACGTCGTGGTCAGCAGCAGGATCGCCAGCGCGACCGCCAGCGTGCGTCCGCTCACGCGGCTCAGGACGCCCATCACTCCCCCTCGATCGTGCCGGGGAGGAACTCGCCCGTGGGGATCGCCGCGATGTTCGAGGCGTAGGCGTCGAACCACGGGCCCGTGCCGATGACGTTGCCCAGGATCGACACGTAGGGGCCGAGCGCCGCCAGCGTGTCCTTGAGCTCCTTGTCCTTGCTGTTGAGCAGGGCGAGCAGGTCGTCGACCTCCTTGAGCGCGGGTCCCATCTGGGCCTGGTTGTCGCGGGCGACTCCGCGCAGCTGGTCGGCGAGGTCGCGGGCGTTGACGAGCAGGAGGTGCACGGCCTGCTTGCGCCGCTTGACCTCCTGGAAGACCAGGTCGCTGTGCTTCATCAGGTCGACGAGGTCCTGGCTGCGGTCGGCGAGCACCTTGCTGACGCTCTGGGAGCTCTTCAGCAGGGTCTGGATCTGGGCGTCGCGGGAGGCGACGGTCTGGGACAGCCGCGAGATGCCGCGCAGGCTCTGCTCGATCTCGGGCGAGGCCTGGTTGGTCGTGTCGGCCACCACGTCGAGCGCCTGCCGGAGCTGATCGGTGTCGATGCGCTCGGTCGTCGTGGTCAGGTCGCCGAACACCCCGACGATGTCGTAGGCCGACTCGGTGCGGTCGCGCGGGATGACGGCGTTCTCCGCGAGCTGGCCCGGCCCGGCCGGCTCGAGGTCGAGGTACTTCTCCCCCAGCAGGTTCAGCACCTCGATCGACGCACGGCTCTCGGTGCCGAACTCCACGCCGTGGTCGACCTCGAAGGTGACCACGACCGTGTTGCTGTCCTCGAGCGCCACGTCCTGCACCCGGCCGACCCGCATGCCGCCGACCTGGACCATGTTGCCGACGTGCAGGCCGCTGGCGTCGCTGAACTCCGCCCGGTAGGTGCTGCCCTTGAACCCCGGGAACTGCGAGAGGTTGAACGCCGCGGCCATCACCAGCAGCATCACGACGATCGTGATCGCGCCCAGTCGCAGGATCCGGGCGTCGGTGTACGTGCGCGAGGAGGTCATGGGGCCGTCGCTCCGTTGCAGCGGGGGGCGGTCGATCGGAAGTCGAGGTGGTTGAGCCGGTCCATCAGCTGGCGCACGCCCGGCAGGGCGCCGAGCCCGGCGGGCAGCGTGATGCGGCCGCTGAACCCGCAGACGTAGTAGCTGTACCAGGAGCCGTAGGTGCCGGTGCGGGTCTGGTCGGTCATCGACTCGGGCAGGCGGTCGAGGAGCTCGACGATGCTGGCGCTGTTCTTCTTCTCGTTGAGCAGCGCGGCGAGCTTGCGCAGCTTGGCGACGTCGGACTTCAGCAGCGGGCGGCCCTGGCGCAGCAGGTCGGCCACGACCACGGTGAGGTCGGAGATGTTCGAGATCGAGGACCCGATCACCGACCGGTCACGGGCCAGGTCGGCCATCCAGTTCTTCAAGCCGACCACGAGGTCGCTCAGCTGGCGGTGCCGCTCGTCGACCGTGGCCAGGGTCTGGCCGAGGTTGTCGACCACCCGGCCGATCAGCTGGTCGCGGTCGGCCAGCGTGTTGGTGAGCGACGCGGTCTTCTGCAAGAGCCCCTGCACGGTCCCGCCCTCGCCCTGCAGGACCTGGACGAGGTTCATGCTCAAGTCGTTGACCTGTTGGGGGTTCAGCGCCTGGAACAACGGTTGGAACCCGTTGAACAGCGTGGTCAGGTCCAGCGCCGGCTTGGTCTGGCTGATCGGGATGGTGCCGCCCGACTCCAGCTGCTCGGCGTCCCGGTCGGCGCCCTCCTCGAGCGCGAGGTAACGGTCGCCGACCAGGTTGAGGAACCGGATCTCGGCGTGGGAAGCCGTCGTGAGCGGCACGTCGGACTTCACCCGGAACGTCACCAACGCCTGGGTGCGGTCGTAGTGCTCGACCTTCTTGACCTCCCCGACGCTGACGCCGGCGACCCGGACGTCGTCGCCCTTCTCGAGCATCGAGGCGCTGCTGAACACCGCGCGGTACGTCGTCCCGCCGCCGAAGCCGATGTTGCCCATGATCGCGGCGAGCAGACCGGTGACCAGGACCGAGACGACCGTGAACACGCCGAGCTTGACGCCGGCGGCGATCGTCGTGCTGTTGCGGCTCATCGGACGTCCACCCCCCGGCGGGCCAGGGGCCCGAACAGCAGCGACCCGAGCGAGCCGAAGCTGTCGGCCGAGCGTCCGGTGCGATCGGCCAGCAGAGCGTTGAGGATCTGCTGCTCCCCCGCGCTGCCGGCGTAGTCGGCGCCCGGTCGACCGAGCCCGAGGCCGAGGAAGTCCGGCACGGGACTGGTCGGCGGGTGCTCGTCCATGTCGCTTCCCTGGTCCAGCGGGGCCGGCGGCGCGGGCACCGGCGGGTCCGGCAGGCCGAGACACCAGGGTCCGTGGCCGACCTCGCCGTACGTCGGCCGGTCGCGCTCGTCATAGGCGCGGTACTGCGGCGCCCCGAACTCCACGTACTGCTTGACCTCGTTGCCCTCGAACGTGCGAGCCAGTCGCGGGGCGTAGCGGGCGGCGCCCTTGAGCAGGCAGGGCAGCTCGGGTGAGTAGACGTCGAGCAGCTTCAGCACCGGCTCGGTGACCTGGCCGACCCGGATCAGGTTCGCGGAGTTCTCGCGCAGCACGGCCGTGGAGGTGTCGGAGAGTCCACGCAGGTCGCTGAAGAACGTCGCGAGCTGCTGCTTCTCGTCGATGACCGTCTGGCCGGTCGTCGTCACGTTGCGCAGCACCCTGAGCAGGTCGGGTGCGGCCGCGTCGTAGGTGTCGGCGACGTCGGCCAGCTTGACCAGGTCGGCGCGCAGCGTGGGCAGGTGCTCGGAGATGCGGCCGAGGTAGGTGTCGAGCTGGTCCATGGTCTCGCCGAGCTGCTCGCCGCGGCCGGCCAGCGCGGTCGCGAGCGCGTTGAGCGTCGCGTTGAGGTCGGCGGGTCGCACCGAGCGCAGCAGCGGGAACAGGTTGGCCAGGATCCGGCTCAGCTCCACGTTGGTCTCGACCCGGTCGGCGGGGATCACGTCGCCGTTGCGCAACGGCGTGCTCGAGGGGTCGTCCGGCAGCACCAGCGACACGAACTTCTGCCCGAACAGCGTCGTGGGCAGGATCTGGACCGAGACGTTCTCGGGGATCCGCTCGGCCTCGTCGGGGTCGAGGGCGACGGTGATCTCCGCCTCGTCCCCGCTCTGGGAGATCTTGCGGACCTGGCCGACGAGCGCGCCGTGGAGCCGGACGTCACCGAACTTCGCCAGCTGGAGGCCTGCGCGGTCGGCCTTGATGCGCACGGTGGTGACGTCGGCGAACACCTTGCCGTAGATCGCGATCGAGAGCCCGATGAGCATCGCGATCACGGTCAGGAAGGCGACGCCCGCGAGCAGCAGCCGCCGGTGCTCCCGGGGGCTGTCGTGGTAGATGTTCACTAGCATCGCGGCGGCCTACCCCGTGATCCTGACGGTGGTGGTCGAGCCCCAGATCGCGAAGCTGAGGAAGAAGTCGGCGACGACGATCGTCACGATGCTGGTGCGGATCGCGCGGCCCACGGCCGTGCCGACGCCGGCCGGCCCGCCCGAGGCGGTGTAGCCGTAGTAGCAGTGGACCAGGATCACCGCGACGGCCAGGAACAGCAGCTTGAAGAACGACCACAGCATGTCGATGGGTGGCAGGAACTGCAGGAAGTAGTGGTCGTAGGTGCCCGGCGACTGGCCGTAGATGAGCGTGGTGATGAGGCGGGGCGACAGGTACGACGCGGACAGCGCGACGATGTAGAGCGGGATCACCGCGATGAACGCCGCGACCATGCGGGTCGTCACCAGGAACGGCAGCGACGGGATGCCCATCACCTCGAGCGCGTCGATCTCCTCGGAGATCCGCATCGCGCCGAGCCGTGCGGTGTAGCCGCACCCGACCGTGGCCGCCAGTGCGATCGCGGAGATCAGCGGCGCGACCTCCCGGGTGTTGAAGTAGGCGGAGATGAACGCGCTGAACTTCGCGACACCGATCTGGCTCAGCGAGGCGTAGCCCTGGATGCCGACCTCGGTGCCGGCGAAGAACGAGAGGAACGCGATGACCCCGGCGGAGCCGGCGATCAGCGTGAGCCCGCCGGCTCCGAAGGTGACCTCGGCGAGGGTGTTCACGATCTCGCGCGGGTAGCGCTTGATCGCACGCGGCGCCCAGGCCAGGGCCTTGACGTAGAACAGCAGCTGGTCGCCGCGCTGCTCGAGCGCGTCACGCCGGCCCTGGACGAAGGAGCCACCCAGGGCGGTGATCGTGGCGGTGATGTTGGCCATGGCAGCGCCTCAGATCCCCGGTGGCGGGACGACTTGGAAGTAGATCGCGGTGATCACGGCGTTGATGAAGAACAGCAGCATGAACGCGACGATCACCGACTCGTTCACGGCCCGGCCGACACCGCTGGGCCCGCCTCCGGCGTTGAGGCCCTTGTAGGCCCCGACGATCGCGGCCATGCCACCGAAGATGACCGCCTTCACGATCGCGATGTAGAGGTCGGGCAGGCTCGCGAGCGCCGTGAACGAGGAGAGGAAGGCGCCCGCGGAGCCGCCCTGGATGATCACGGTGAAGAAGTAGCCGCCACCGATGCCGGCGCCGATCACGATGCCGATGATCATGAACGCGACGAACATGGTGGCCAGCACCCGCGGCACGACGAGGCGGGCGATCGGGTCGACGCCGAGGACCTCCATCGCGTCGATCTCCTCGCGGATCTTGCGCGCGCCGAGGTCGGAGCAGATCGCCGAGCCGGCCGCGCCGGCGATGATCAGGGCCGCGGCGATGGGCGCCGCCTCGCGCACGGTGGCCAGCACCGCGGTGGCACCGGCGAACGACTGCGCGCCGAGCTGTCCGGTGAGGTTGCCGACCTGGAGCGAGATCACGGCCCCGAACGGGATCGAGACCAGGATCGTCGGCATCAGCGTCACGCTGGTGATGAACCACGCCTGCTCGATGAACTCGCGCAGCTGGAACTTCGTCGTGAAGGCCCGCTTCACGACGTCGGTCGTCATGGCGGCGAGCTCACCGGGTCCCCGGATCACAGACACGGCAGAGAACGCCACGTGCCCACCTCCCCGGAGCTGTCTAGACGGCCGCCACAGAATAGAACGTGTTCTTGTTTCGGGCAACGCGACGCGCTCCCCTGTCTCCCATCCCGGTCAACGACGCACCTGCCCAGGCGTAACGCGCCCGAAACAGTGGCCTGGACCGGAGGGACCCCGTGCGCCCCTACGATGGCCGCGTGGAGCAGGAGGTCTGGTCGTCGTTCACCCACGACCCGCGCCACGCGGAGCACGCCGGTCTGCGTGCCTCCGACGCCGACCGCGACGTGGTCCGCGACGTCCTCGTCGAGGCGTACGCCGACGGGCGGCTGGACCGCGAGGAGTTCGACGCGCGCAGCGCCGCCGCGGCGGCGGCCCGCACCCTCGGCGACCTGCCCGCACTGCTCGAAGGGCTCGTCGCGGCCACCTCGGGAGCGCTCACCCCGCTGGGATCCGACGGCCTTTCGATCCTCACCCCGGTGCAGATCGAGGAGCGGGCGGTCGCGAAGTGGCGCGAGGAGCGGCGCTCGGCCGCGCTCGGGTTCGTGTTCGCCTCGGTGATCACCTGGACGATCTGGGCGGCCGTGATGTTCGGCGGCTTCCCGTGGCCGCTGTTCGTGATGCTCGGCACCGGCATCAACGCGGTCAAGACCGCCGCCTCGCGCGACGAGCTCGTCGCCCGGGAGCGCCGGCGCCTCGAGAAGCGTCAGCGCAAGGCGCTCGGCCTACCGTGGAAGCCCGACGAGGCACAGGAGTGAGGGTCCGCTCCCGGGTCGACGCCGTCGTCGCCCACCCCTCGGGCGTGCTGCTGGGGGCGCAGCTGGTCGCCGTCCTCGCGTACCCGTTCTTCGAGGACACCGCGTGGGGTCGCGCGGTCATCGGGGTCGTCCAGCTCGCGATCGTGCTCATCGCCCTCGGAGCCGTCCGGCGCACGCCCGCGCTCACCTGGGTCGCGGTGCTGTTCGCCGGCCCGGCGATGGTCCTCACCGTCGTCGAGGCGGTCCACCCCCACACCGACGGCGTCGTGCTGGCCTCGGCGCTGTTCCACGCGCCGTTCTACTTCTACGTCTCCTACGCGATGATCCGCTACCTCTTCCACGACGACCGGGTCACCCGCGACGAGCTGTTCGCGACCGGCGCCGCGTTCACGGTCGTGGCCTGGGGGTTCGCCTACCTCTATGCGGCCGCACAGGTCGTCTGGGCGGACTCGTTCGTCGGGGCGGTCGGCACCGGCGACCGCGAGTGGTTCGAGCTGCTGTTCCTCTCGTTCACCACGCTCACCAGCGTCGGCCTCTCCGACGTGGTGCCGATCGGCGAGCACGCGCGGTCGCTGGTGATGATCGAGCAGGTCGCCGGCGTGCTCTACGTCGCGCTCGTCGTGGCCCGGCTCGTCGGCCTCACCGTGTCGCGGCACCGGCCCGAGGCCTGAGCCCTCACTGCGGCGTGAGGGCGTACGCCGTGCCGGCCACCGTGCGGATCCAGTCCGCGCCGGAACCGGCTCGACGCAGCTTGCGGCGCAGGCTCGCGACGTGGACGTCGATGAGGAAGTCGGACTCGATGAAGTCGCCACCCCAGACCGCGGCGACCAGGGCGGCCCGGTCCTGCGGCTCCCCTGGCGCGCGTGCCAGTGCGGCCAGCAGGTCGACCTCGGTGGGCGTCAGCGGCACGGGCTCGCCGTTGAGCATCGCGACGTGCCGCACCGGCACCAGCACCAGACCGCCACCGGCCTGCAGCACGATCTCCTCGGCCTCGGCCCCGTGCGCCGCCGCCATCCGGGGTCGCCGGAGCAGGGCGGCGACCCGCGCGGAGAGCTCCTTGGGCGAGAACGGCTTGGCGAGGTAGTCGTCGGCTCCCAGGTCGAGCGCGAGCAGCCGGTCCACCTCGTCGGTGCGGGTGGTGATCATCATGACGTAGGCGTCGCTGAACTCCCGGAGCCTGCGGCAGACCTCGGTGCCCAGCAGGTCGGGCAGCTGGACGTCCAGCGTGACGAGCTCCGGCTCGATCTCGCGGACCAACCGGACGCCGTCCTCGCCCGTCTCCGCCCCGGCCGGGTCGAGACCGGCGCTGCTGAGCACGTGCTCGATGAGGTCGCGCAGGTCCTCGTCGTCCTCGACCACGACCGCCCGCCGTCCCGACATGGGGCTCCTTTCCGAGATGCCGTCCTCACCGCTTTACCCGGCGCGGCCCGGGTCCACACGCCACCGTCGCGCATCCGGCGAGGCCGTGCGGGGTAACGCCGGGGGCATGGGGCACGACGTGGTGGAGTCCGGCGAGCGACGGCGACAGCGAGCGGTCGAGAGCCTGGGACTGACCGGCCGCAGCGAGGAGCGCTTCGACCGGATCGCGCGGCTGGCGCGCAAGGTCTTCGACGCCGAGTGGTCCTCGATCACCGTCCTGGACGGGGACCAGGCGTGGTTCCCGGGTGCCGCAGGCTTCCCCGGCGAGCGGATGGCCCGCGACCAGACGTTCTGTGACCGCACGACCCGGGCCGGCGAGGTCGTCCTGGTCGCCGACGCGTCGAAGGACGAGCGGTTCGCCGACCTGCCAGCGGTCGTCGAGCGAGGGATCCGGTCCTATGCCGGCGTACCGCTGCGCGACCCGGGCGGCAACATCATCGCGGTCTTCTGCATCTACGACCGCGCCGTGCGGACCTTCGACGAGGAGGAGGTCCAGACGCTCGAGGACCTCGCCGCGTGGGCCCAGCAGGAGCTCGTGTCGTCCACCGAGATGACGCGGGCCGGACAGGTGCAGGCATCGATGCAGCCGTCGAGGCCGATCCAGGTCGACGGCTGGGAGGTCAACGGGACCTGCGTCCCCGCGCTGGCGGTCGGCGGCGACCACTTCGACTACGCCGTGCAGAACGGCATCGCGCACCTGGGGCTCGGCGACGTCATGGGCAAGGGCACCGGCGCCGCACTGCTCGGCGCGGGCGTCCGCGCGGCGGTGCGCGGCACCCACGAGGCGGTCGTGTCCGGGGTCGACCTCGGCGTCACCGTCACCCAGGTCGCGCGCCGGCTGACGCCCGACCTGATGCGCGCGGAGTCGTTCGTCACGCTCTTCGACGCTGCCATCGACCTCGACGACGGCTACCTCCGCTATGTCGACGCCGGCATGGGACTGTGCCTGGTCGTCCGTGCCGACGGCACCCTCGACCGGCTCGACAGCGACGACCTGCCCCTGGGCGTGCTGCCCGACGACCACTGGAGCGAGCAGAGCACGACGCTGCGCCCCGGCGACCGGATGCTGCTGTTCAGCGACGGTCTGCTGGACCTGGTCGAGGACCCCGAGCACTGGTGGGAGCCGGTCGCGGAGCTCGTGCTCGCGCACGAGGACACCACGAGCCTGCTCTCCGCCATCGTCCGGATGGCCGTCGACCAGGTCCAGCTCGACGACGTCACCGCCGTGGCGGTCTTCCGTCGGCCGTGAGGTCCGATCAGTCCTCGCCGTCGTCCTCGTCCTCGTCGTCATCGAGGAGGCCCTCGCGGCGCGCCTCGGCGACCAGACGGCGGACGTTCTCGACCGACCCGCAGTCGGCGTCGATCTGGGCGTTGCGCTCCTGGGCGAACAGCTCGCCGAGCTCGGCGCGGACCCGCTCCCCCACCTCGTCCCGGGCGGGGTTGAGGATCGTCAGCTCCTCCTCGGTGATGTGGTGGTTCACCAGCTTGGCGAGCTCCTCGACGGCATCCTCGAACGCCTGGGTGTCGGTGCCCTTGAGCTCGAGCACCGCGAGCAGCGCCTCGTTGCCCTCGGCGTGCTCCTCGACGCCGTGGTCGGCCTCGTCGTCCTCGACGGCGTTCTTGCGCTTCAACGCCGGGTAGACGTGCTTCTCCTCGGCCTCCGCGTGCGCGACGTGCAGCGTGGCGAAGGCGTGGCGCACCGCGTCGCGATCCGCGCTGCTGTCGCGCAGGTCGCGCAGCAGCGCCTCGAACCGTCGGTGGTCGTCGAGGATCAGCTCGACGACGTCGCCTTGAACAGGTCGGCCCAGGTCGATGTTGGTCATGCCCGGACGTTAACCGGACGGCTCGTCTCTCAAACCGAGCATGGACGCTGACTGGACCGGATACGGTCCCCGACGTGGGCATCGGGCGACACATCGATCGGCAGGCGGCGCGTCGGCTGCTGACGATCCGGATCATCGTCCTGCTGACCGCGATCCTCGGCATCAACTACGTCGTCTGGCGATGGCTGTTCTCGGTCAACTGGGACGCGTGGTGGATCGCGGTCCCGCTCGTGCTCGCCGAGACCTACAGCCTCGTCGACTCCCTGCTCTTCGGCCTGGCCATGTGGCGGCTCAAGGAGCGCGGCGAGCCGCCGCCGGCCCCGCCCGGCCTGACCGTGGACGTCTTGATCGCGACGTACAACGAGCCGATAGAGCTGGTGATGAACACCGCACGAGCGGCGCTGGCGATCGACTACCCGCACCAGACCTGGGTCCTCGACGACGGCAACCGCGCCGACCTGCGCGCCGCCGCCGAGGCCGAGGGCATCGGCTGGATCACCCGCTCCTCGGAGTGGGCCGACCGTCCACGGCACGCCAAGGCCGGCAACCTCAACAACGCGCTGCTGGTCACCGAGGGCGAGTTCCTGCTGATCCTCGACGCCGACCAGGTGCCGTCGCCCACGATCCTCGACCGGACGCTCGGCTACTTCGACGACCCGCAGATGGCGCTCGTCCAGACGCCCCAGTGGTTCGTCAACGTGCCCGAGGACGACCCGCTCGGCAGTCAGGCCCCGCTGTTCTACGGCCCGATCCAGCAGGGCAAGGACGGCTGGAACGCCGCGTTCTTCTGTGGCTCCAACGCGATCATCCGCCGCGAGGCGCTCATGCAGCTCGGGGTCTCGCGCTACGCCGACGAGGTCGAGGCCGGCGTGCAGCGCGCCCTGCGCACCGCCCGGTCGGTGCTGCGGCAGGCCCGCCGCGGCCTCGACGACGGCGAGGTCGCCGTACGCCGGGCGCTCGACTCGATCGAGCACGACATCGGCCGGGCCCGACGCGAGCTGGCACGCGGCGAGGCCCTCATGGACGTCACCTACCGGTTCCAGCAGCGCGTGGCCGCGGTGCGGCGCGAGCTGGTGGCCTCCGACCTCACGGCCCTGCAGAGCGACCTGGCGGCGATCGCCGAGCTCGAGCGCAGCGCCGACGAGGCCGACGACGGGCTCGCGGGCGTCGACCTCTCCGCGCTCGATCAGCTCTCGGCCCGCGAGTGGTCGCCGCTGGGAGCCGTGGAGACCGTGCAGGCGCTGGTCGACGCCGTCGACGTCGACCTCGGCTCCGAGGCCCAGCCGATCATGCCGATGGCGACGATCTCGGTCACCGAGGACATGGCGACCTGCATGCGGCTGCACGGGCTCGGCTGGCGCACGGCGTACCACGACGAGGTGCTCGCCCACGGCCTGGCCCCCGAGGACCTCGCCACCATGCTCACCCAGCGGTTGCGCTGGGCGCAGGGCACCGTGCAGGTGATGTTCCGCGAGAACCCGCTCCTGCAGCGTCGACTGCGCTGGGGCCAGCGGCTCATGTACTTCGCGACGATGTGGAGCTACCTCTCGGGATTCGCCGCGCTCGTCTACCTGGCCGCGCCGATCGTCTACCTCACGATCGGGGTGCTGCCGGTGCAGGCGATCAGCACCGAGTTCTTCCTGCGACTGGTGCCGTTCCTCGTGGTCAACCAGCTGCTGTTCTTCGTCGTGGCCGCCGGGCGACCGACGTGGCGCGGGCAGCAGTACTCCCTCGCCCTGTTCCCGGTGTGGATCAAGTCGTTCACCTCGGCGTTCGGCAACGTCTTCCTGGGGCGCTCGCTCGACTTCGCCGTCACGCCCAAGACCCGGCAGGAGGACACGGGACCGGCCTGGCACCTGGTCCGCCCCCAGCTGTGGGCGATGGCGGCACTGGTCGCCGCGGCCGTGGCCGGTCTGGTCCGCATCGGCACCGGCCAGGCCAGCGCGGCAGGCACCACCTTCAACCTGCTGTGGGTCGGTTTCGACCTGGCGATCTTCTCGGTGATCATCAAGGCTGCCCGCTACCGCGGGTTCGACGCGGGCGCCCCCGCACCCATCCCCGAACGAGCGCGCAGAGGAGCAGCATGATCGAGTTCGCTGTCGACACGACACCCGAGGGCATCGGGGTGGTGACACCCAAGGGACGCCTCAACATGTCCTCCGCCCGGGGTCTCAAGGAGATCCTCGACGGGCTCGTGTCGGACGGGACGTCGAAGATCGTCGTCGATCTCGCCGAGACCACGTTCCTCGACTCCTCGGGCCTGGGCGCCCTGATCGCCGGCCTCAAGGCGGCCCGCCAGTCGGGCGGCGACCTGCGCGTGGCTCGACCGACCGAGGCGGTCCTGACCGTCTTCAAGCTGACCAACCTCGACCGGGTGCTCCGTCCTCGCGACAGCGTGGAAGGGGCCTTCGATGCCTGAGACGACGGTGCCCGGACCCGACGCCGGCGACGAGAACCGGGTCGAGCTGTCGGCGCCGGCCACGCCGGAGATGATGCACCTGGTCCACGCGGTGCTCGAGCAGCTCTGGAGCCAGCACGAGGACGTCTCGATGGTCGATCGGATGCGCTTCGAGATGGCGGTCATCGAGATCCTCGGCAACATCGTCGAGCACGCCTACGCCATGGAGTCCGGCGGCACCGAGCGCAGGTTCGACGTGCGTCTCACCGCCACCGACGCGGCGCTGGTCGCGTCGTTCGGCGACGACGGCATGCCCAACACCATCGACCTCAGCGACGTGGCGATGCCGGACGAGGAGGCGGAGTCGGGCCGCGGGCTCGCGCTGGCCATGGCCGCGGTGGACGACCTCACCTACGACCGTTCCGCGGGCCGCAACCACTGGCGCCTCACGTGCCTCCGGCAGCCCGGCTGATCGTCCTCGGCCTGCTCTTCGCGCTGCTCGGGGCGGCGCCCGCCGCGGCCGAGGACTCCGGCTCCCCGGACGCCTCGACCTGCCAGCGCGCCTGGTTCGGTCCGGCCCTCGACATCGAGACCGACACGCCCTCGGCGTACGCCGACCGGCTCGGTGCGACGCCCTCGCTCTACACCTTCCCCGTCGACTACCCCCTCACGGCGGAGGGTGTCGAGCAGCTGCGCCCCTTCGCCGCCGACGCCGCCACCCAGGGCGCCGTGCTCGTCGTGCAGGTCGAGCCGACCGTGCCGCTCGGCGACCTCACCACCTCCGATGCCGACGAGCTCGCCGCCGTCCTCGCCGACCTGCACAAGCGTCTGGACACGCAGGTGCTCGTGCGGTTCGCGCCCGAGATGAACGGGTCGTGGCGGCCCTGGGGGCAGCAGCCCCGGGCCTTCACGGCCGCGTTCCGACAGGTCGCCGACGTCATCCACGCGGACGCACCACCGGCCGCCATGGTGTGGTCCCCGGTCTACGGCTCGGGCTACCCGTTCGGCCGCGAGCAGGGCACCGACAGCGAGATCGACCTCTCGGGGTCCCGGGAGGTCGCGCCGCTCGACACCGACGGAGACGGCCGGCTGGGACCCGGCGACGACCCCTACGCCCCCTACTACCCCGGCGACGACGCCGTCGACTGGGTCGGGCTGTTCCTCTACCGGTTCGGTCAGTCCCAGGGCGTGCGACGCAACGTGGTGCCGCCGCCGGGCGAGGTGGCCGACCGGCTCGCGGAGCGATGGGGGTACGGCGAGGGCGCCGCCGCCCCGTTCTACGACCGCTTCGCCGAGGGCCGGGCCAAGCCGCTGCTGCTCGAGACCGCCGCGCTCTACAACCCCGCGGTCGGTGGTGCCCACGAGCGGGCGCTCAAGCGGCGCTGGTGGTCCGAGGTGCTCGACGCCGTGGCGACCCACCCGCGCCTCTGTGCGATCTCCTGGCTCGAGCTCGACCGGGTCGAGCCCGAGGTCGCCGACCAGCCCGTCGACTGGGCGGCCACGCGGACCCCGCAGCTGGCCGCCCGGCTGCTCCACGACCTGCGCGCCGGACCGGTGGCCCTGGGCCCGGTGACCGAGCGGCACGACGCGGAGGCGGCCCCGGTCGCGGCCGGCACACCACCCGCCGCCGGCGCTCTGGCGATCGAGCGTCCCCCAGCGGCCGTCCTGCTGCCCGACGTCGCTCCGAGCGGGACCGACCGGACCGGCGAGCGAGCGGCCGCGGTGGCCCTGGTCGTCCTGCTCGCCCTGGCGCTCGTCGGCGCCCGCCGGCGGTCGTGGACCTTCGAGCCGCGGGGCGTGCGCGACGGACGGCTCGACTGGCTGCGCGGCCTGCTGCTGGTCGGCGTCGTCGCATGGCACCTGCCGGTGCCCGGCCCGCTCCACGACCTCGCCGCGCGCGCCGGCGCCCTCGGCGGGCTCGAGACCTTCGTGCTGGTCTCGGGGGTCGCGGTGGGCCTGACCTACCCACCACTGGCCGAGCAGCTCGGACACGTCGCGGCGTCGGGACGCCGGTGGCGCCGCGCGCTGATCACGTGGTTCGGCGCCCTCGTCGGCGTGCTGGGCGTCTACGTGCTCGGCCTGCTGCCCGGGCTCGACCTCGAAGCCGTCGGCAGGCTGGGTGCACCCGGCGGGGCCGGCGCAGCGTCGTACGACCTCTACGCCCAGGCCCGGCACCTGTTCGACTACCCGCCGCCCGGGTCGGTGGGACAGGCGTTCCTGTTCCTCGAGATGGGCACCTGGCTCCTGCTCCCGCTGGCGTTGTTCGTCGCGCTGGTCGCGCTCTCTCCGCTCGTCGTCGGGCCGCTGCAGCGCGGCTGGTGGTGGGCGGTGCTGCCGGCCTCGTGGGCCGTCTACGCCCTGGGCCGCGCCACCGGCGCCGAGCTGCTCCCCTCCCTGTCGGAGGAGGTCGCGCCCCTGCTGGTCTGGCAGGTGCTGTTCGTGCACGGCGTCGCTCTCGGTCTGCACCGGCAGGACGTCGCAGCGTTCCTGCGTCGCCGCTCGGGAGCGGTCCTCGCGGGTCTCGCCGTGCTGGCCGCCGCGGGCCTGCTGTGGGCGGGGGTCGCGCCGTCGGGCGCCGACCCGGAGCTGCCGCTCGACCGGCTCCTGGTGGTGGCCGCCGCGACACTCACCGTCGTCGTCGCGCTCACCACGTGCTGGCGACCCGCCTCCCTCGCCGGACCGGCGCTGCTGCCACTCGGGCGCGCGCCACTGCTCGTCGTCCTCGCCCATGCGGTCCTCGTGCTCGTGGTGGCTAGCGTGTCGTCGCTCGCCGCGGGACCGTGGGTCGGCACAGCGGCGACGCTGGCCTGCCTGGCCGTCCTCGTCGTCCTGGCGCGCTGGCGGGACCCGGAGCGCGTTCCTAGGGCGAGCCGACCCGCACCTTCAGCGGCAGCGCCTCCTGCTTCCAGAGCACGGTGACGTCGCCACCCGGCCCGAGGACGGCGTGGGTCCGCTCGAGGACGTCGGCGCCCGCGTCGGGCGAGAGCGTGACGGGCGCACTCCACGCGCCCCCGGCCGATCGGTAGGCACCGAGCAGCGCGTAGCCGCCCCAGCCGAGGAACGTGTCCCCGGCTGCGTCGACCGCGACCACGACGTCGTACACCGTGGTGCCGCGGGCGACGACCCGCTCCGGGGCCGACCAGGTCCCGCCGGCCGGTCGGCGCACGACGTCGACGCGACCGTTGACGCGGCCGAGCGCGACGACGACCTCGCCCGCCGTGCTCATGGCCAGCGCATGGTCACTGAGGTCCACACCCGGGGGCGAGAGGGCCTGGGGTGCCTGCCAGTCCCCGCCCGCCGGCCGCTCGACGGCGACCAGCCGCTCGAAGTCGGGTGAGAACGTCACGACGGCGTTGCCGGCGGCATCGACGGCCAGCGTGGGCTGGTAGCCCTCCCGGGTCACCAGCGACGGCTCCGACCAGGTCCCGTCCGGCGCCCACTCCACGGAGCGCAGCACCTGCGGGTGCCCGAAGCGCTGGCGGCTGACGAGCACCACCGCGGTCCCGTCCCCCGCGATCCCGACCTGGGGTTGCCGGGTGCCGTCGGCCGCCGAGACCGCGGCGGCAGCGCCCCAGCGCCCGCCCGCCGGGCGGTACGCCGCTCGCACCCGCCACCGCTCGTTCGCCCGGTCCCTGCTGCTCCAGGCGACGACGACGTCCCCGCGGCCGTCGACCGCGAGCACCGGGTCCGCCACGACGTACGCCCGCGCGGCGAGCCGCACCGGTGCCGACCAGACGCCCTGGACGGAGCGTCGGGCGGCGACCACGTCCCGACCGGAGCCGGTCGCCCAGACGACGGTCACGCGACCGCGGTCGTCCACCGCCGCCACCGGGTCGGAGCCGCGCCCGATCAGCATCGGGCGCGTCCATCCCGCACCGGCCGGGCGGCGCAGCGCGAGCACCCGGCCCGGGGTGTCGCTGGTCGCCCAGACGACCGTCACGGCCCCGTCCGCGCCGGCCGCGACCGACTCACCTCGGGGATTCGCGGCCAGCGTGCGCGTCGGCCCCCACACCGGCGCATCCGTCGCGTCCGCGGACGCGACCGGGGCGAGGGACGGGGCGGCGAGGACCGCCGCGGTGACGACGGTCCCGACGAGCGATCGGACGAGCGGTCGAGACGACATGCGCGCCTCCCGGGAGGAGCGGGCGAAGGTGCCCTCGTTCTGAGTCTCGTCGCGCCGGTGCTCGCCCCCAGAGCAGTTCTCCTCCGACGGGCCGGGACGTTGGTCCCGGGACCCACCCGGCGCTCAGGCCAGCGCCACCGCCCCCGACAGCTCGGTCACGACGGCTCTGGCCACGCTCTCGGCCTGGGCGCGGATCTCCGGCACGGCCGTCGACTCCCAGAGCTCGCCACGGCGCAGGGCGCCGACGGCCCACGCAGGGGCCTCGGCCGAGCCGGCGTCGTCGACGAGCCGGCCCCCCGCGGTGCGCAGCCCGAGGCCTGCGGTCGCGACCGACGCCAGCGCACCGCCGGGGCGCGGCCGGAGGAGGTCGTCCACCAACGGGTTGCCGAGGACCCGGACGTCGCCGGCCGGCCCGGTGCAGTTGACGACCCACCCGACCTCGCTGGTCGTGCCGTCCGAGAGCGTGACGGCCAGCCCGCCTCCGACGAGCGGCCTCGCGTCGACGAGCTGCCCCCGACCCACGTCCAGCCGACCGGCCGCCCGCAGGGTCGCGAGCCGCTGCGCGCTGGGCGCGGGGATCCGGTGCCGCAACGAGCCCCACTCCCCCGCGTGCTCGGCCACGAAGCGGAGCCGCGCCGCATCATCGAGGCGACCCCACAGCTCCCCGACCCGGAATCGGAGCCCATCGACCCCCGGGCGCCAGTCCCCGGTCGCGCGGCGAGCCGCGCGCAGGTGGGCTGCGGCTCGGTCCAGGATCTCGTCGAGGTCCGCACCCCAGCCGGAGACGTCGGGCACCATGGCCGGCCGCTGCTCGGTCCGGTGCTCCCGCGGCAGGCGACCGTGACGGGAGATCGCGCGGACCCGCCGGTCCGGCCGAGCCCCCGGCCCGGTCAGCGTCAACGCCACGTCGACCATCGTCAGACCGGTGCCCACGACGAGGACGTCACCCGGGCCCGCGGTGTCGCGCCGCACCCGGTCGAGCGCGCCGGGCTCCCACGGGTCGGCGACGAACCGCGCGAAGCCGGCCAGGCCGCCCGGCGCCCAGTCGACAGACGGTCGGGGCAGCCCCAGGGCCAGGACCATCGCGTCCGCGTCCAGGGGCCGGCCGTCCCGCATGGCTACCCGCCAGCCCCGTCCGGTGCGCGCGATCCCGGTCGCGAGCGTGCGGACGTGGGCCAGGCCGACGAGGTCGCCTGCCGCCGTGTGCTGGCAGGTCAGGATCTCGTCGAGGTAGCGCGCGAACAGCCGCCGCGGCACGAACGCATGTGGATCGACGGACCCGTCTCCCGAGCGGGCGGCGAGCCAGCGCACGAACGAGTCGGGATCGTCGGGCAGTGCCGACATCCCGGAAGCGGGGACGTTGAGCAGGTGCGCGTCGTCGGTGGTGCCGAACGCGGCCCCGCGGCCCCACTGGTCCGCGGGGTCGAGGAGCACCACGTCGATCGGACGGGCGCTGCTGCGGGCGGCCCGGACCAGGTGCAGCGCCGTCAGCGTCCCGCCGGCGCCCGCCCCCACGACGACGACCCGCGGCCGCTCACCGCTCATCGAGGCGCCGCCAGGTCCGCGGTCGCGAGGCGACCGAAGACGCTGCGGTGGAAGATCAGCGGGCCGCTGACGTCGGAGTGGTCGACGGCGTGGAGCTCCAGCAGCACCAGCACGTGGTCGCCCGCCTCGACCTCCCGGAACACGGTCGTCTCGAACTTCGCCAGCCCGTCGTCCACCACCACCGCACGGTGCTCGGTGACCGTCACGTCGACGCGCTCGAAGCGGCGCTCCACAGGCCCGGCGAGCTGCCGGCACAGCGGACCGTGGTGGTCGGCCAGCACGGTCAGGCCCAGCCGTGCGGCGCGGCGCAGGTCGGGCCAGGTCTTCGACGTGCGGGCCAGGTTGATGGAGACCAGCGGTGGATCGAGGCTGACGCTCGTGAAGCTGCTCGCCGCCAGGCCGACCAGCGCGCCGTCGACCTCCGCGGCCACGGCCACCACGCCGGTCGGGAACGTTCCGAACGCCTGGCGCAGCCGGCCCGGATCGAGGTCCTGGTTGGTGGGAAATGCGATCGTCATGACTCCCCTTGGAGGTAGCGCGTCACGTGCGGCCGGGTCGCCGCCAGCCAGGCGGCGTACGCCTCTGGGTCGTCGTGGCGAGAGTCCACGACGTACAGCCCGCGTCCCGGGACGGTGGCGCCGAGCTCGGTGAGCACCGGACGCAGGGCCAGCTCCGGCGCCAGGGCGTGCGCGTCCGAGGCGCCGAGCATCAGGGGCACGGCGAGGCCGGTGAGCCCGGTCTGCCCGGCGAACCGGTCGAGGAACAGCTTGAGCAGACCCGTGTAGGTGCCCTTGTACGTCGGCGAGGCGACGACCACCAGGTCGGCCTTGCCGACCTGACCGACGAGATCGGCGACCTCGGGCGACGCCCAGTCGAGCAGGTCGGCGCCCAGCGTGGTGAGGTCCACCACGAGGTCCGGCTCGGTCCCCGCGAGCTCGCGTGCGACGTACGCCGCCGCCGCGAGCGTGCGCGAGCCGGCCTGGGGGTTGCCGACGACCACCGCGACCCGGCCACCGCTAGGCACGGGCGGCTCCGGCCAGGTCGATCCCGGTCTCCGGGCGCGCGCCGCCGCTGTAGAGGCTCTCCGGGCGGGGCAGCCCGAAGTGCTCGCGCAGGGTGGATCCCGTGTACTCGGTGCGGAAGATGCCCCTGTCCTGCAGGATCGGCACCACCTGCGCGGTGAAGGCATCGAGCAGCTGCGGGTAGAGCGGCGGCATCACGTTGAAGCCGTCGGCGGCGCCGTTCTCGAACCACTCCGTGATCAGGTCGGCGACCTGCAGCGGAGTCCCGGCCACGACGTTGTGGCCACGGGCACCGGCCAGGCGGTGCAGGAGCTGGCGCAGCGTGGGGCGGTCGCGCTCCACGATGTTGGCGACCACCTGCAGCCGGCTGCGGTTGTTGTCGAGCACGTCGCCCGAGCCGGCGAACAGCTCGGCGGGGACCGGCTCGTCGAGCTCCAGCTCGGCCAGCGAGACCCCCACCAGACCCTCGAGCTGGGCGAGGCCGTAGGCCGGGACGGTGAGCGAGTTGACGTAGTGCTGCAGCTCCTTCGCCTCTGCCTCGGTGGCGCCGAGGAACGGGCTGATGCCGGGCAGCACCTTCACGTGGTCGGGGTTGCGGCCGAGCTTCGCGGTGCGCGACTTGATGTCGACGTAGAACGCCTGGGCGTCCTCGATCGTCTGGTGGGCGGTGAAGATCGCTTCCGCGTTGCGCGCGGCGAAGGCCCGACCGTCGTTCGACGACCCGGCCTGGACGTAGACCGGGCGGCCCTGGGGAGACCGGGGTGCGGCCAGAGCCCCCTCCACCTGGAAGTGTCGGCCGACGTGCTCGATCGGGTGGACCTTCGCGGGGTCGAAGTACACGCCCGACTCGCGGTCGGCGAGGATCGCGTCGTCCTCCCAGCTGTCCCAGAGCTTCGTCACGACGTCGACGAACTCCTGGGCCCGGACGTAGCGCTCCTCGGGGCTCGGGATCTCGGTGAGGCTGAAGTTGCGCGCGGCCACGTCGGACTGCGTGGTGACGATGTTCCAGCCCGCTCGCCCACCCGAGAGGATGTCGAGGGAGGAGAACAGCCGGGCCAGGTTGTAGGGCTCGTAGAACGTCGTCGACGCGGTGGCGATCAGCCCGATGCGCTCGGTGCGGGCAGCGATCGCCGCCAGCCGGGTGATCGGCTCGAGGTGCGCGGTCGGACGGTACGGGGTCGCCGCCCAGACGCCCGGGATGTCGGCGAAGAAGACGCCGTCGAGCTTCGCTGCCTCCGCCCGTTGGGCGAGCTCGACGTAGAAGTCGATGTCGTGGGCTCGCTCCACCGAGGACTCCGGGTGGCGCCAGGACGCCTCGTGGTGGCCGGTGTCGTGGAGGAAGGCGTTCAGGCTGAGCTGACGGGGCTGGTCGGTCATGGGTGTTCTCCTGTCGGGGCGTACGGCGGTCAGGGGTCAGGCGCGCCAGCGCGAGAAGCGGCGCTCGAGGGCGATCAGGCCGTAGTTGACGGCGACGCCGATCGCAGAGGTGGTGAGGATCGCGGCGTACATCTTCGGGATCAGGAAGTTGTACTGCGCGTAGTTGATGAGGAAGCCGAGGCCGGCGGTCGCGCCGATCATCTCGGCGGCGATGAGCACGAGGATGGCCGCAGCGCCCGAGATGCGGATGCCGGTGAAGATCGTCGGGACCGCTGCCGGGAACACGACCTTGCGGAACGTCGCGACGGGCGAGAGGCCGAGCACCCGCGCCGACCGCAGCAGCTGCGGGTCGACGGTCGCGACCCCGGTGATCGTCGAGAGCAGGATCGGGAAGAAGCACGCGTAGAGGACGATCGCGATCTTCGAGGTCTCCCCGATGCCGAGCAGCAACATGAAGACCGGAAGGATCGCCAACGCGGCGGTGTTGCGGAAGACCTCCAGCATCGGCGTGAAGAACTCGCGTGCCGGGCGGTACCACGCGATCACCGCGCCGAGGGGGATCGCGATCGCGATCGCGAGGCCGAATCCGATCGCCGATCGCGCCAGGCTGGCGCGCACGTGCCGCAGCAGCTCGCCGTCGAGGACCATGCTCCACCAGGCGTCGAGCACCACGTGCAGCGGCGGGATGAAGTAGGAGTCGACCAGCCCGAGGCGGGGGGCGAGCTCCCAGATCAGCGCCAGCGCGACGAGCCCGGCGACGCCACGCGACAGCGTCGCCGCCTTGCGCCTCCTGAGCGAGACTCCCCTGCCGCGGACGGCCTCCTCCTGGCGCGGGTTGGGACGCGCCTCGGTCAGCTCATCGAGCAGGTTAGACATGGGCGAGCTCCCGGGTCGGGTCCGTGTCCGCCGCGTGCTGCTGGCGCAGCAGCGACCAGATGTGGTGGCGGTGCTCAGCGAACTGCCGGGTCGCGCGGACGTCGGTCTCCGCCGCGGCCTCGCGGTCGAGGTCGACGGCGATGACCTCGCTGATCCGGCCGGGTCGTGCGCTCATCACGGCGACGCGCTGTCCGAGGAACACCGCCTCGTCGATGTCGTGGGTGATGAACACGACCGTGGTGCCGGTGCGTCGCCAGATGCCGAGCAGCTCCTCCTGGAGCCGTTCGCGGGTCTGGGCGTCGAGGGCACCGAACGGCTCGTCCATGAGCAGGACCTGGGGCTCGTAGGACAGGCTGCGGGCAATCGCGACCCGCTGCTTCATGCCGCCCGACAGCTCGTGGGGATAGCGTCCGGCGAACTCCGAGAGCCCCACCAGGTCGAGGTACTCACGGGCCCGGGTCGCGCGCTCCCGCTTGGTGAGCCCCCCTCGGGCCTCGAGCGCGAACTCGACGTTGCCGGCGGCCGTGCGCCACGGCAGCAGCGTGTACTGCTGGAAGACGACACTGCGGTCCAGACCCGGACCCGTGATCGGCACTCCGTCGATGGTCAACCGGCCGGCGCTCGGCGTGGCCAGACCTGCGATGAGATCGAGGACCGTCGACTTGCCGCACCCGGAGGGACCGACGACGGTCACGAACTCCCCGGCGCCGATCTCGAGGTCCAGGTCGTCGAGCGCGACGAACTCCCGGAGCTGCCGGTCCTCGTCGCCGCGGACCCAGAAGGTCTGCCCGACGTGACTCAGCTCGATGCGTGAACTCATGGTGTGGCTCCTGGTCAGGCGTTCGGGTTGAACTCGTTGGTGTAGACGTCGGACACGTCGAGGTCGTCGGCGTCGATGTCGCCGCGGCTGTCCAGCCAGTCGACCCAGCGTTCGATGTCCTCGTCCGCAATGACGGGGTGCGGGTCCAGGCCGAGGGTGCCGGGGAAGTTCTCCTTGATCGGCTCGATGTAGTCGCCGTACCCCTCCTTCTCGAGGTAGGGGAAGTAGACGTCGAAGACCTCCTGCTTGCTGTGGGTCTCGATGAACTCGATGGCGGCCGCCACCCCTTCGACGATCTCGCGAGTGGTGTCGGGGTTGCGCTTCATGAAGTCGGTGCGCATCGTGAGCCCGCCGCCGGCGTAGGGCGAGCCGACGACCTCGACGTCGTTGACGACCTCGCGGACGTCGTACTGGGCGGCTGTCTGCCGGTAGCCGACGAAGGAGACCATCGCGGCGTCGACCTGATGGTTGCCGAGGGCCTCGGGCATGTTGAGCGGCGGCAGCGGGACGAGCGTGATCCGGTCCTGCTCCGCCTCGCTCAGGCCCTCCTGGTCGAACCAGGTGTCGAGCACCGCCTCGGAGTTGGCGCCGAGCGTGTTGACCGCGATCTTCTTGCCGATCAGGTCCTCTGCGGACCGGATCGGCGAGTCGTCGAGGACGACGAGCTTCTGGTTGCTGTCCTGGTTGGAGCCGTAGAACGGGATCACGGCCTTGATCGGGGCGCCCGAGGCGACCAGCTGGGCGATGGCGCCGTAGAACGCCGACGACCCGATGTCGGTCTGGTTGGAGACCAGCGCCTGCAGCGCCTGCGGCCCGCCGGTGACGTCACCGACCCGGTCGAGCTCGAGGCCGTCGAGCTTGCCGAGTGCGTCGGCGAGCAGGAACGCGTCGACCGCCCCCGCATAGCTCTGGTAGCGGATGGTGGTCTCCTCGCCGTCGGCGCCGCCGCCGAAGGCGGTCCCGCAGCCGGTGAGACCGGCCGATGCGAGAAGCGTCGTGGCCGCTGCGGCGACCGCTCGACGGGCACGGAGGCGGGAACGGGTGCGATTCATGGGACTCTCTCGTCTCGGGGCACGATGGCGGGGGCGCCGGCCGGGTGCGGGCCGGCGCCCCAGATAAGAACAGTAGTCTGATTGACTTACTACTCAAAGACTTCTGCTCACCGTGAGCCGTTTCCCCGAGAGCGGGGCCGCAGGGGCTCAGCGGACCCCGGACACGACGCCGAGCGGGTCGTCGTAGATGGGTCCGAGCGCGATCGTGCAGGCCGCGACGGCTTGGATGCCCGACCCGAAGCGCGTGAACGAGACCGGGACCTCGTCGAGCAGTCCCGCCTCGGCCATGGCCTCGGTGATGTCCCCGAGCACGGGCGGGCAGCCGGTGAACGCCTGACCCACCAGGACCACCCGGTCGGGGGCCACGATGTCTCGGACCGACGCGGCGACGCGGCCGAGGATCCTCGCCCGCCTGCGCACGAGCGCCAGGACTGCTGGTTCGCCGACCCGCGAGTACAGGTCCCCGATCGGACCGACACCCCGGTTCGCCCGCGCCACCCCGAGCAGGCCCGCGTCACGCGCAGCACGAATGACGGCGTCGTCGCCGGCGGTCACCTCCAGGCACCCGGTGCGTCCACACCAGCACGCGACGTCCGAGCCGCTCGGAAAGTGGCCGAGGCTCCCCACCTGGGACACCTCGGCCTGCGCGCCCGCGTCAAGCGCGACCGCGAAGCCGATGGTGTCGCGCGCGTAGACATAGAGGGTGGTGCCCGGCGCCCCCTGGCGACGGTGCAGGAACTCGGTCGCAGCGACGGCGGCGACGTGGTCGCCCGCACGCACCGGTAGTCCCGTCAGCTCGTGCAGCTCGGCACCGACCTGCTCCGGCGACAGTCCGAGGTCGCGCCACGGTCCGACGACTCCGGCCGACAGCGGCACGCGCCCCGGCAGCGCCGCGAGGAGCGCCGCCGCCCGCTGGCTGGCCGCAGTCAGGTCCGGATCCGCACCGACGGCGCGCCGCACCGTGTCGCTGGCGACCACGTGCCCGGCGACGTCGCCGAGCGCCACGGTCGTGATCCGGCGGCCCACGTGGACGCCGATCGTCACATAGGCGTCCGGGTCCACCTCGACGGGGATCCCCGGCCGTCCGACGCCGGGGCGGCGACGCTTCGGTAGGCACTCCCGCAGCAGGCCCGCGTCGACCAGCTGGGCCACCGCGCGCCCGACGGTCGCCGGGCTCAGCCGGGTCGCCGTCACGAGCTCGTCGCGGCGCACAGCGCCCGCGCGGCGGACCTGCTCGAGGACCTGCGCCGCAGCCGGGGCCAGCGGCCCCCGGCTCACAGCGACCGTCGCGGAGACGTGCACCGATACCCCCTGACTGGCGTTTGTCGATCAACAGACTCGACAAAGCCTAGGGGGTCGCCAGCCCTCGACCGTCGCCGGTCCTACGCCGCCGGGATGACCCGCGGTCCTTCGAGTTCGTCGCGGTCGACGACCCGACGGGTCTTGACCCGGTAGCGGTACACCTGGGTCAGACCGACCGCCCAGAGGACGTACTGGGCGCTCATCGCCCAGCGGAAGGCGTCGGGTCCGTACGCCGAGCTGCTGCCCGGAGTGCGCCAGTCGAGGATGAGGCCGATCGCGATCACCAGCAGCAGGCTGGCGATGAAGCCGCCCTGGTTGATGATCCCGCTGGCGCTGGCGAGCCGCTCGTCCGGGTTCGACGTGCGTCCGAGGTCGAAGCCGATCATCGACGCCGGGCCACCGACGCCGACCACGACGACCAGCAGGACCAGCAGCCCCAGCGGCGCGTCGCCGGGCCAGGCGAGCACCAACGTCCAGACCGCGACGATCGTGCCGACGATCGTGAGCACCATCGTCGAGCGGTGCCACGGGTGCGCACCCACGAGCCACCCGAGCACGGGGCCGGTGCACATCACCGCGACGACCATGATCGTCAGCAGCACGCCGGCGACGCCGGAGCTCGTCCCCTCACCGCGCACGAAGAACGGGTAGCCCCACAGCAGGCTCAGCGCGGTCGCGCTGAACTGGGTCACGAAGTGCATCCAGAAGCCGAGCCGCGTGCCGGGGTGGGCCCACGAGGCCGCGAGGCTGTCGCGCACCGCAGGCAGCGACATCGCCGGTCCACGCAGGTGCGTCACGTGGGGGGTGTCGCGGACGACCGCGAGCAGCGCGACGGCCAGGAGGATCCCCAGCGACGCGGCGAGCAGGTAGGCCGTCGTCCACCCCAGCTCGCGCAGCGCCCAGGTCATCGGCACCGCGGCCCCGATCGCGCCGAGCTGTCCGATCGTGCCGGTCAGCTGGGTGACCAACGGGATCCGCCGCCCCGGGAACCAGGTGCTGACCAGGCGCAGCACGCAGATGAACGTCATCGCGTCGCCCATGCCGACGAAGACCCGGGCCAGCAGCGCGAGCCCGTACGTCGAGGCCAGGGCGAACCCGGCCTGGGCGAGCGTGAGCAGCACGGTGCCGGTGAGCAGCACGCTGCGCGGCCCGAACCGGTCGACGAGCAGGCCGACCGGGATCTGGAGGCCGGCGTAGACCAACAGCTGCAGCATCGTGAACGTCGCCAGCTGCGCGGCCGAGATGTCGAACCGGTCGGTGGCCGCGAGTCCCGCGACCGCCAGCGACGAGCGGTGGAACACCGCCACGAGGTAGACGAGGAGGCCGACCGCCCAGACCGCGTAGGGGCTGCGGAGGCTCGGCGTCACTCACCCCATCCTAGGCGGGTCAGTCCAGGCAGAACTCGTTGCCCTCGGGGTCCTGCATCACGAGGTGGCCGGCGCTCATCGGCGGTCCGGGCTCGTGGCGCTCGACCCGGGTGGCGCCCAGGGCGACGAGCCGCTCGCACTCGGACTCGAGGGCGGCCATCCGCTCCTCGCCCTGGAGCCCCGGCGCCGCGCGGACGTCGAGGTGGACGCGGTTCTTGGCGGCCTTGCCCTCGGGCACCCGCTGGAAGAACAGCCGTGGGCCCGCGCCGGTGGGGTCCTGCGAGGCCGACGCGCTGTTGCGCAGGTGCTCGGGCAGGGTCGCGGAGAACGCGTCCCAGGACTCGAAGCCCGGGGGCGGCGGTGGCAGCTCGTAGCCGAGCACGTTGTTCCAGAACAGCGACAGCGCACGCGGGTCGGCGCAGTCGAAGGTCACCTGGACCTGGCGTACGGCGGTCACTTGGTCGCATCCATCATCTGGCGCAGCTCCTTCTTCAGGTCGCCGATCTCGTCGCGCAGCCGGGCGGCCACCTCGAAGTGCAGCTCGGCGGCGGCGCCCTTCATCTGGTCGGTGAGCTCCTGGATCAGCTGGGCGAGCTCGGCGCTCGGCAGCCCGGCCAGGTCGCCCGCATGCTGCCCCGCCTCGCCACCCGCGATGCGGGAGAGGCCGGGCACCGGGGCCTTGCGCTTCTTGGGGTCCTGGTGCTGCCAGGTCTCGAGCAGCTCCTGGGTGCTCTCCTCCTCGCGGGCGAGCATGTCGGTGATGTCGGCGATCTTCTTGCGCAGCGGCTGGGGGTCGATGCCGTGGGCGGTGTTGTAGGCGACCTGCTTGGCCCGGCGGCGGTTGGTCTCGTCGATCGCCGACTCCATCGAGGGCGTGATGCGGTCGGCGTACATGTGCACCTGACCGGACACGTTGCGGGCCGCGCGGCCGATCGTCTGGATCAGCGACTTGTCGGAGCGCAGGAAGCCCTCCTTGTCGGCGTCGAGGATCGCCACGAGCGAGACCTCGGGCAGGTCGAGGCCCTCGCGGAGCAGGTTGATGCCGACGAGCACGTCGTAGGACCCCAGCCGCAGGTCGCGGAGCAGCTCGATCCGCTTGAGGGTGTCGACCTCGGAGTGGAGGTAGCGGGTGCGGATGCCGGCGTCGAGGAGGTAGTCGGTGAGGTCCTCCGACATCTTCTTGGTCAGCGTGGTGACCAGCACCCGCTCACCCTTCTCGACCCGGACGTTGATCTCGTGGATCAGGTCGTCGATCTGGCCCTTGGTCGGCTTGACGATGACCTCGGGGTCGACCAGGCCGGTCGGGCGGATGATCTGCTCGACGGTGTCGCCCCCGACCTTGTCGAGCTCGTAGTCACCCGGGGTCGCGGAGAGGTAGATCGTCTGGCCGATCCGGTCGAGGAACTCCTCCCACCGCAGCGGTCGGTTGTCCATCGCGCTCGGCAGCCGGAACCCGTGGTCGACCAGGTTGCGCTTGCGCGACATGTCGCCCTCGTACATGCCGCCGATCTGAGGGACCGCGACGTGGGACTCGTCCACGACCAGCACGAAGTCCTCGGGGAAGTAGTCGAGCAGGCAGTTCGGCGCCGACCCGCGGGAGCGGCCGTCGATGTGCATCGAGTAGTTCTCGATGCCCGAGCAGGAGCCGACCTGGCGCATCATCTCGATGTCGTACGTCGTGCGCATCCGCAGCCGCTGGGCCTCCAGCAGCTTGCCCTCGCGCTCGAACTTGGCGAGCTGGTCCTCCAGCTCGAGCTCGATGCCGCGGATCGCGCGCTCCATGCGCTCGGGGCCGGCGACGTAGTGGGTCGCCGGGAAGATGTAGAGCTCGTGGTCCTCGGTGACGACCTCGCCGGTGACCGGGTGGAGCGTCATCATCCGCTCGATCTCGTCACCGAAGAACTCGATGCGGATCGCCATCTCCTCGTAGACCGGGAACACCTCGAGCGTGTCGCCGCGCACCCGGAAGGTGCCGCGGGTGAACGACATGTCGTTGCGGGTGTACTGGATCTCCACCAGGCGGCGCAGGATCGAGTCGCGGTCGTGCTCCTGGCCGACCTTGAGCCGGATCATCCGGTCGACGTACTCCTGCGGGGTGCCGAGGCCGTAGATGCAGGAGACCGTGCTGACCACGATCACGTCGCGGCGGGTGAGCAGGCTGTTGGTCGCGGAGTGGCGCAGCCGCTCGACCTCCTCGTTGATCGAGGAGTCCTTCTCGATGTAGGTGTCGGTCTGCGGGACGTAGGCCTCGGGCTGGTAGTAGTCGTAGTAGG
>NZ_JANINT010000008.1:36399-48760 GCF_024509035.1 Nocardioides sp.
CTCGGCCACCCACGCCACCGTCGCGGTCTTGCCGGTGCCGGTCGCGCCGAGCAGCACGACGTCCTGCACGCCCGCGTTGATGCGCGCGGTGATCTCCTTGATCGCGGCGGGCTGGTCGCCGGAGGGCTGGTAGTCGGAGACCACCTTGAACGGCGCCACCCGGCGTTCGAGATCGGTGACAGGTCGCATGGGTTCGAGCGTAGACGGGCCCACCGACAGCGCCGGGGGCTGTGACCTGTGTGACTTCTGGGGCGACCGCTAGATTGGGCGCGTGAGCAGGCTGGGGAGCGCGGAGCGGGTGCTGACCGTGCTGCGGCGAGTCGTGCTCACGGTGTTCGGCATCCAGCTGGCGATCGCGATCGGGATGTCGCTCGTCGACTCCTACCGCCGGCGCGGCAAGAAGCCCAAGCCGTTCCCGGTCACCGCGCCGACCGAGGTGCCGGTCGGGGACGGCACGCTGACGCCGTACACCTACGGCCAGGACCTCTTCGACGCCATGATCGAGGCGATCGAGGGCGCGCAGCGCCAGATCCTCTTCGAGACCTACATCTGGAAGGGCGACGAGGTCGGCGAGCGGTTCAAGGCCGCCCTCGCCGCGGCCGCGCGCCGGGGCGTGGAGGTCTACTGCATCTACGACGGGTTCGCGAACCTCGTCGTGTCACCGCGGTTCAAGCGGTTCCCGCCCGGCATGAAGGTGCTGCGCTACCCCGTCTACCCCGCCGGGCTGCGGTTCTTCGACCTGCGCCGCTACGGGCGCGACCACCGCAAGATCCTCGTCGTCGACGACGCGGTCGGGTTCGTCGGCGGCTACAACATCGGCTCGGCGTACGCCACCGAGTGGCGCGACACGCACGTGCGGATCACCGGGCCGGGCGTGTGGGACCTCAAGCGCGCCTTCGCGGACTTCTGGAACCTGAACCGGCGGCGCCGGCTGCGCACGAGCGAGCGACCGCTGCTGCTCGAGACCGCCTCGACCTGGGAGCCGCAGATCCGGTTCCACCGCAACGTGCCGTTGCTGTGGATGTTCCCCATCCGCGCGATGTACATCGAGGCGATCAATCGGGCCTCGAAGAACGTGTGGATGACCCAGGCCTACTTCCTGCCCGACCAGGACTTCGTCGACGCGATGAAGGACGCCGCCGAGCGCGGCGTCGACGTGCGCCTGCTGCTCCCCCACAAGTCCAACCACATCGTCGCCGACTGGCTCTCCCGCGGCTACTTCTCCCAGCTGCTCGACGCCGGGGTGCGGATCTTCCGCTTCCGCGACGCGATGGTGCACGCCAAGACCGCGACCATCGACGGCACCTGGTCGACGGTCGGAACGGCGAACATCGACCGGCTCAGCCTGACCGGCAACTACGAGATCAACGTGGAGATCATCGACCCGGCGTTCGCCGCGACGATGGAGGAGATCTACCACACCGACGAGTCCAACTCCCTCGAGCTGACCCACGCCGAGTGGGAGGCGCGCGACCTGCACCGCAAGTTCACCGAGGCGCTGCTCGGGCCCCTGCGTCCGCTCCTCTAGCTCGGGGCGGTCGAGGTCAGAGCGGCTCGGGGATGTCGATCACCGAGGCCAGCTTGAGCGCCTTGGCGCGGTCGCCCTTGACCTTGAGCTGGCCCTTGAGGACCCCGGTGAGCGGGTTGAGGTGGCCGGTCGCGAGCCGGAGGTAGTCGTGGGCCTCGCAGGTCACCGTCGCGTCGCGACGCTCGTCCTCGGCGCCGCCGTCGGGGCCGACGATCTCCACCGTCGCCACGCCGTCACGGACCCTCACGACGAAGCGCTCGGGCTCGCCGGAGGGGTTGCCGAGGAGGCGGAAGCCGATCGCCAGGTCGACCTTCTGGGCGCGCACCGGGTCGACGAAGTCGGGCAAGCGGCGGAAGATCTCGCCCAGCACGACCGGGCGGAACCCGGACGACATGACCTTCTCGAGGTGCTGGCGCGGGGCGTGCTTGAGCGCGGTGGCCACGTCGACCGGGTCGAGCGCGGTCGGGTCGACCGCGACGGCGTCGGCGCCCGGGACCCGGAAGATGCCGCCGACGGCCAGGGCCAGGTCGGCGTCGCCGTCGATGTCGAGCTTGCCGGAGAGGTACTCCAGGCCGGCGTTGCGCTCGCCGCTGACCAGCCGCACGAACCGCAGGATGCTCGTGGTGAGGACGACGTCGACCTCCTCGTCGCCGTCGGGGTCGTCGACGACCTCGATGTCGCCGCCCGTGAAGCGCAGCACGTGCCGCTCGAGCAGGCGTCCGCGCCGCTCGAGGTCGATGCGGACCGTGCCGTGGAGCCGGGCCAGCTGCTCGGGCACGGCGTACTCGTGCAAGCGGTGGAGGATCCCCGAGATCGCCGCCGGCCGGATCTCGTCGCGGCCGATCAGTCCGAGCAGGTCGTCGTCGGACGTGGCCGCGACGGCGGCGACCAACTCCTCGGCGTCGGCCTCGGCGAAGAAGGCGGCCGCCTCGTCGGCGTCGGCGGTGTGCAGGGCCTCGAGGTCAGCCACGGCCGGCCCCGCCCTTCCGCACCGGGACCGGGGTCGCCGACACCGGCTCGTCACCGGTGACGGCCACGCGCAGCCGCCCCTGACGATCCGCGGTCATCATCGGACTGCCTCCCGGAGGGCGTCGGGCTGGACCCGAAGGGTGTTCAAGGTGGTCGCGAGCATCTCATAGTGACCGACCAGCAGCAGGAGCTCGATGCTGAGCCGTACGTCGAGCTCGGCTCGTACGGCGGCCCAGGTCTGGTCGGTGAGGTCGCGGGTGCGGTGCAGCTCGTCGGTGGCCCGGAGGAGCAGCGCCTGCCGGGGCGTCCAGCCAGGGGCCTGCGGGCCGATGGCGACCCGGTCCACGTCGGCCGCCGTGAGGCCGGCGCGCCGCGCCAGCCGCGCGTGCTGGGCGTGCTCGTAGGCCGATCCGGTCAGCGCAGCCACCCGGAGGATGACCAGCTCGGTGTCGCGGCGGGGCAGGCGTCCACCCGGCATCAATCCCCCGGCGAACCACAGCCAGCGCCAGAACAGTCGGCGGTGCCGGCCCAGGGTGAGGAAGATCGCCGGGGGCTCGGTGCCCGTGACCCGCCCGGCCAGTCGGGCGAAGCCGGCGATGAAGGGACCCACGTCGCGCACGCCGCCCGGCGTCACGCGCGCGGTCACCCGACCTGCTCCCGTCGACGGGCTCGGGAGACCGCGGGGAGCGCTCGGTTGGCGCCGCGGTTCAGCAGGGTCATCAGCAGGCTGTAGGCCGGCGGGCACCAGCGCTGCACGGCGTGGACGAGCCGGATGTCGCCGGAGGTGTAGACCCAGTAGCGCCGCCGCAGCATGCCCCGCACGATCGCCTCCGCGGCCCGCTCCGGCGAGACGGCCCGGCGCCGGAAGTGGGCCCGGGCCCGCTCGAACGCCGGGCTCGCGGTGTCGACGCCCGCGATCCGGACGGTCTCGGTGAGCCCGGTGTCGACCCCGCCCGGACAGACCAGGCAGACGTGGATGCCGTGCGGTCGCAGGTCGAAGCGCAGCACCTCCGAGATCCCCCGGAGTCCGAACTTGGTCGCGCTGTAGGCGGCGTGCCACGGCATGCCGATGATCCCGGCGGCCGACGACACGTTGACGATCCAGCCCCCGCGCCCTGCGTCGACCATGGGAGGCACCAGGGTCTCGAGGACGTGCACGGGCCCCATCAGGTTGACGTCCACGAGCCGGCGCCACTGCTCGTGCTCCATCGCCGAGATCGTTCCCCAGACGGCGATGCCCGCGACGTTGAGGACGGCGTCCATGGCGCCCGAGGCGTCCGTGACCCGCGCTGCCAGGGCGCGTACGGCGTCGTAGTCGGCGATGTCGGCCGGCTCGGCGAGCACCACGGTGCTCCCCTCTGCTCGCAACCGGTCGGCGACCTCGGCCAGCCGCGGGCCGTCGACGTCGGTCAGGTGCAGGTGGGCCCCGTGTCGGGCGAGCAGCTCGGCGGTCGCCCGGCCGATGCCGCTCGCGGCACCGGTCACGAAGACGTTCGCGCCCGACAGGTCGCGGCGGTGCCGGTGGGGACGTCTCATGATGGGGTGCAACGCTGGGCTCTCCCGCGGGTTACGTCCGCCGCAGGGCGGCCGCGCTGCTGGTCAGCGACGGGTGACTCGAGCGGGCAGATGGGTGCGCGGCGCCATCCGAGGTCCGTGCCGCTCACGCCGTCCGGCGACGAGCGCGAGCAGCACCGGCACCCGGCCACGGTGGGGGCGCCAGGGCTCGAGGAACTCGGCCATCTCGTCGTCGTCGAACGCCCGCCCCGCCACGGCCCAGCCGACGTCCTTGGCGACGTGGTAGTCACCGAACGAGACCGCGTCGGGGTCGCCATGGGCGCGCTGACGCACCTCGGCGGCGGTCCACACGCCGACGCCGGGCAGGCTCGTCAGGCGGCGCTCGACCTCCGCGCCCGGCAGTCCGGCCGTGCGTTCGAGCGCGTCGGCGACCCGGGCCGCGGTGACCAGCGCGCGCGAGCGTGCGGGGTCGACGTGCATCCGCAGCCACTCCCACGACGGCACCTGCCGGACCGTGGCGGCGGCGGGCTGGACCCAGAGCCGGCGCTCGGCGCCCGGACCGGGCGCGCGCTCGCCGAACCGGTGCACGAGCATCCGGAAACCCGCGAACGCCTCCTGGCCGGTGACCTTCTGCTCGATGATCGCGGGCACCAGCGACTCCATCACCAGACCGGTGCGGCCCAGCCGCCAGTGGGGGTAGCGCCGCCATCCCTCGGCCACGATCGGGTGCAGGTCGGGCTCGAAGCCGGTGACGTCGTCGTCGGCGCCCAGCATCGCCGGGAGGCGGTCGAGCACCCAGTCGGCCCCCGGCCCCCAGGCCTCGGCGTGCACGGCGCCGTCGGCGCGACGGGCCCGCACCGCGAGCGTGACCGGGCCGGCCGGCGTGCGGATGCCGCGCCAGTGGGTGTCGCCGTCGACGCGATAGGTCGGGTCGCCGGCGCCGCGACGGTGGACACCGAGGACCGAGCCGACGGGGCACGGCCAGTCGGGTCGCCACTCCCGCACCTGTCCCGTCACACCCGCGAACCTAACCCACGGCGCCGACATGGAACACGTTCTAGTTCTGGCTACTCTGAGCCCATGACCGCCGCCGCTCCCCTGCTGCAGATCGAGGACCACGCCCGGGTCCGCACGCTCACGCTCCACCGGCCCGAGGCCCTCAACGCGTTCAACGAGGCGCTGTACGACGCCACCACCGACGCGCTGCGCGCCGCTGCCGAGGACCCCGAGGTCGCCGTCGTGCTGCTGACCGGCGCCGGCCGGGGGTTCAGCGCGGGCACCGACCTGCTCGAGATGCACGCCCGGGCCACCGACCCGGCGTTCGTGCCCGGCGAGCACGGTTTCGTCGGCCTGGTCGACGCGCTCGCGGACTTCCCCAAGCCGCTGGTCTGCGCGGTCAACGGGGTCGGCCTCGGGATCGGCACGACGATCCTCGGCTTCGCCGACCTGGCCTTCATGTCGACCACGGCCCGGCTGAAGTGCCCGTTCACCAGCCTCGGGGTCGCTCCGGAGGCGGCGTCGTCGTACCTGCTCCCCCGCCTGGTGGGGCGGCAGGACGCCGCCTGGGTGCTGCTCTCGGCCGAGTGGATCTCGGCGCAGGAGGCGCTCGACATGGGCCTGGTGTGGCGTGTGTGCGAGCCCGACGACCTGCTGGCCGAGGCGCGCCGGCACGCCGAGGTGCTGGCGGCCCGCCCGATCTCCTCGCTGGTCGCGGTGAAGCGCACGATGACCGAGCCCCTGCGCGCCGGCATCGACGCGGCGCGCGAGCGCGAGAACGCCGCCTTCGCCGAGCTGATGGGCGGTCCGGCCAACCTCGAGGCCCTCACCGCCTTCGCCGAGGGCCGCGAGCCGGACTTCACCGGCCTCTGAGGCTCAAGCGAACGTGACCTCGGCGGTCGCCATCACGCCGGCCTCGCGGCCCGGCGCCTTCTGGTAGCTCCAGTACATGTTGGTGTGCTCGATCACGAGGTCGGGCGTCGGGGCGCCGTACGGGCTCAGGTCCTCGGTGGTGTGCGCGTCGGAGACCAGGAACGTGTCGTAGCCGCGGACCAGGGCGCCGTGCAGGGTGGAGCGGATGCACGCGTCGGTCTGCGCGCCGCTGACGACCAGTCGGCCGACACCCTCCGTGGCCAGGACGTCCTCGAGGTCGGTGTCCTCGAAGGAGTCGCCGTAGGTCTTGTGGACGATCGCCTCGCCGTCGGCAGGCACGAGCTCGGGGACGATCCGCCACGGGTCGGAGCCGCGCGGCAGGTTCCCGGGGTCGGAGTGCTGGACCCACACGACGGGGGTCTGCGCCGAGCGCGCGCGGTCGACGAGCGTGGCGATGTTGGCGACCACCTGGTCGCGGTCGTGGGCGGTGCCGACGACGTCGTTCTGGACGTCGACGACGAGCAGGGCGGTGCGGGGTCGGTTCTCGAGGGTGGTCATGGGACGACCGTAGGTGCCAAAGTGGACGTTCTACTTCCTCATCAGGCTACTTCCTCATCAGGAGTGAGATGGCCGCCGACACCAGCCCGACCGCCCGGGCGCTGCTCGCCCTCGAGGCGCTGCAGGACTCCCCCGGCATCACCGCCGAGCGTCTGGGTCGACGGCTCGGAGTCACCTCGCGGGCGGCGCGGCGGTACGTCGAGATCCTGCGCGAGGCCGACATCCCGGTGGAGTCGCTGCGCGGGCCGGACGGCGGCTACCGGCTCGGTCGCGGCGTCCGGCCGCCGCCGCTGCGGTTCGGCTCCGACGAGGCGCTCGGGCTCGTGATGGCGGCGCTCGACGGCCAGCACGACCCGGCCGACGCCGAGGGACCGGTCGGCCGCGCGCTGGGCAAGCTGCTCGGCTCGCTGCCCCGGTCGGTGGCGGCCCAGGCCGAGCGGGTGCGGCGTACGGCGACCTCGGCGCCCTCGCGCGACCCCTCGCGGCCCGCGCCGGCGACGACCGTCGCGCTCGTGGAGGCGTGCGCCGAGCGGCGTCGGGTGCGGCTGGCCTATCGCACCGAGGCCGGCAACGACCGGGACCTGGTGGCCGAGCCGTGGGCGGTGGTGGTGCGCTACGGCCGGTGGTACCTGCTGTGCCACTCGGTCACCTCCGACGCCGTGCGCACCTACCGGGTCGACCGGGTCGCGAGCGTCGAGGCGCTGCCCGAGACGTTCGAGCCGCCCGCGGACCTGGACGCGGTCACCGCCTTGGAGGAGCACCTTGGCGCCGGCTGGGACCACGAGGTGGAGGTCGTCGTCGACGCACCGCTGGCCGTGGTCGCGGCCGCCGTCCCGCGGACGATGGGCCGGCTGGAGGCGCTCGACGAGCACACGACCCTGCTGGTCGGCTCGACCCGCAACGTCACGTCGTACGCCCAGCAGCTGACGATGCTGCCCGGCGCGTTCCGCGTCGAGGTGGGTGACGAGGTGCGGGCCGCGGTCGGGGTGCTGGCCGAGCGGCTCAGCGCAGCAGCCCGGAGCTCGCGGGCGGCTCGGTGAGCACGCGCAGCGCCAGCCGGGTGGTGTCGGGCACGCCGAGGTGACCGACGACCCGCGAGACGCGGTCGTGGTCGAGCGGGAGCAGGCCCGGGCTGCCGGGCACGTCGGGCGTCAGGCCGAGCTCGAGGTCGGTGCGACCGGACATCATCGCGAGGTTGAACTCGAACCGCTCGCGGGCCCCCGGCGCGGTCAGCCGCGACAGCAGCGTGGCGCCGATGCGACGCAACCCGTGCTCCTCGCAGTAGGAGTCGATCGTCGCCACGAGCGTCGCGCCGGCGCAGTGGTCGATGTCCGCCCACACCGCCTGCATCGACCCCATCTGCGAGAGCAGCACAGGCGCGGTCTTCTCGCCGATGCCGGGCACGCCGGGCAGGTTGTCGCTGGTGTCGCCGCGCAGCGCGGCGTACTCGAGGTAGTGCTCGGCGGCGATGCCGTAGAGCGCGTGCAGCCGCGCGGGGTTGAGCAGCGGCGAGCCGTTGATGCCGCCGGTGATCAGCCGCAGCACCTGGGTGTGCTCGCTGATGTGGGCGAACGCGTCGCGGTCGGAGGTGATCAGCACGCACCGCCAGCCGTTGCGCTCGGCCCAGGTGGCCGCGGTGGCGTTGACGTCGTCGGCCTCGAGCCCGTCGGGCGTGACCGTGAGCAGGCCGAGGGCGTCGAGCAGCGCCGCGGCGCGCTCGAGCTGGTCCACGAGGGCCGGGTCCTTCTCGGCACGACCGGCCTTGTAGGCCGGGTAGCGCTGCTCGCGCACCGACGTACGCCGGTCGTCGAGGCCGAACAGCACCGCGTCGGGCGCGAACTGGTCGATGGCCTCGAGGATCTGGCGCAGCATGCCGTGCAACGCCCACGCCGGCCGGCCGCCCTGGTCGCGCAGGCCGGACTCGCGCCGGGCGTGGTGGTTGCGGTGCAGCAGCGACGGCGCGTCGACCGCCAGCAGGAGGCGCCGGTCGCTCACAGCAGCCCGATCGAGGCGGCGTGGCGACGTACGCCGTCGCTATCGTGGGCGACCACGAACGGCACGTCGTGGTCCCAGCTGTCGGCCACCTGCTCGACCCGCCCGTCACCGGGGTCGAGCCGCACCTCGCGGATGTAGACCGCGCGGATGCGTCCGGGGTGGGCGCGCACGATGTCGGCGTAGATCTCGGGGTCGTGCTCGCCGGAGTCGCCGATCAGCACGAACGGCAGCTGCGGGTGCAACGCGAGGACCTCCTCGATGCGCTCGTGCTTGCGCGCGCGGCCGTCGACGGTGCCGACGAGGTCGCGCAGCAGCAGCGGTCCGAGCGGGAAGTCGCGGTGGCGCAGGAACGCGAGCAGGAACGCGTGCAGGTTCCACGGGCTCGAGGAGATGTAGAAGAACGGGTTGGTGTCGGACGCCTGGTCGCTGCCCTCGAGGTCCCGGTAGAGCTCGGCCGCGCCCTCGAACGGAGTCCGCGTGAGCGCCGAGCCCGTGAACGTCTGGCGCAGCATCAGACCGACACGCTGCACGCCGGTCTCGATGATCGTGTCGTCGACGTCGGAGATCACCCCGAACCGCGCACCGGCCGTGGGCACGCGCACCGGCACCGCGGTCCGGAACGGCCCTGGCAGGCCACGGAAGGGCGCCGCCAGCTCCACCGTGCCGCTCACCCACGGGCCGACGAGGTGGCGCGGCGCGAGCTCGATCCGGAAGTAGCCGTCGCGGTCGGTGACGACCTCCCCGGCGGCGTCGCCGACGACCACGCGCAGGGGTACGTCGGGCAGCTCGTCGGTCACGAACGAGCCGAGGGTGCGGCGCAGGGCCGCGCCCGCGCCCTCGCCCTCGACGGCCTCGGACGGCGGGGGGTTGTCGAGCACGCGACCGCGCACCACGACGCCTGCGGCGCCGCCGTGCCCGCCGTACGCGTCGATCCGGAAGTGCTCGGGGGCCCGGCCGGCGCGGCGGCGGCGCCGGAGCCCGTCGACCAGCTCCTCGGCACCGACGAGCGCCTTCTGCCTCCGACCCACGGGACCCAACCTAGTCTCGGCGTCGACGCTGAGGCCCGGCGGCTGTCGGTGCGCCCCTGTTCAATGACAGGGTGCAGCTCGCCGACGTCGTCACCACCTCCGCCACGGTCGCCGCCACGCGGTCGCGCAAGGCCAAGGTCGCGGCGATCGCCGAGCTGCTGACGCGTGCCCGGGGGCCCGAGCTCGAGACCGTGACGGCGTACGTCGGCGGCGCGCTGCGCCAGCGGCGCACCGGGCTCGGCTGGCGCGGCCTGACCTCCCTCCCCGCGCCGGCGTCCGAGCCGTCGCTGACCGTGCTGGAGGTCCACGAGGCGTTCGACCGCATCGCGGGGCTCTCCGGGGCCGGGTCGCAGGCCGCGCGCTCGGCCGCGGTGGCCGAGCTGTTCGGCCGGGCGACGGCCGAGGAGCAGGCCTGGCTGCGGGGTGTGGTGACCGGAGAGGTGCGCCAGGGCGCGCTCGAGTCCCTGGTCCAGGACGGTCTGGCCGCGGCGGCCGAGGTGCCGCTCGCGGCCGTGCGGCGAGCCGCGATGCTGGCCGGGTCGACGGTGGCGGTCGCCCGGGCGGCGTTCTCCGGCGTCGAGGCGCTCGGCGCGATCGGCCTCCACGTGGGCCGGCCGGTGCTGCCGATGCTCGCCTCCAGCGCGCCCGACCTCGCAGCGGCGATGGCCAAGGCCGGCGGCGGGGCGGAGGTGGCCGTCGACACCAAGCTCGACGGCATCCGCATCCAGGTGCACCGCTCGGGCTCCGACGTCGTCGTCGCGACCCGGTCGCTCGAGGACATCACCACGCGGCTGCCCGAGGTGGTGTCCGCGGCGCTCTCGCTGCCCGCGGAGTCCTTCGTGCTCGACGGCGAGGCCCTCGCCCTCACCGCCGAGGGCCGGCCGCGGCCGTTCCAGGAGACCGCCTCGCGCACCGCGATGGGGGACGGCGTGGAGGTCACGCCGTACTTCTTCGACGTCCTGCACCTCGACGGCCACGACCTGCTCGACTCCCCCGCCTCCGAGCGCGCGGCCGCGCTCGAGCGGCTGGTGCCCGAGCACCACCGGGTGCCCCGCGTCGTCACCGCCGACGTCGCCGTCGCCGAGGAGTTCCTCGCCGACGTGCTCCGCTCGGGCCACGAGGGCGTGGTCGTCAAGGGTCTGGCCGCGCCCTACGACGCCGGCCGCCGCGGCGCCTCGTGGGTGAAGGTCAAGCCCGTGCACACCCTCGACCTCGTCGTGCTCGCGGTCGAGTGGGGCTCGGGCCGGCGCCAGGGTTGGCTCTCCAACATCCACCTCGGCGCCCGCGACCCCGCCACTGGCTCCGATCAGCACTTCGTGATGCTCGGCAAGACGTTCAAGGGCATGACCGACGAGATGCTCGCCTGGCAGACCGAGCGCTTCCTCGAGCTGGAGACCTCGCGCTCGTCGTACGTCGTCCACGTCCGCCCCGAGCAGGTCGTCGAGATCGCCTTCGACGGCGTGCAGCGCTCCACGCGCTACCCCGGCGGCGTCGCGCTGCGGTTCGCGCGCGTCGTCCGCTACCGCGACGACAAGCCGGTGACCGAGATCGACACGATCGAGACCGTGCGGTCGTTCCTGGCGTGACGCGAGGGTCGCGTGCCCCAACTACATACACGTGTAGTTAGTTCCGGCGGTCACACTCGACCTCATGGAGAGCATCCAGAGCCGGCGGGTGTTCGAGACCGGTCGACAGCGACCGCAGGCACCTCGTGGAGCAGTACCGCCATCCGGTGCGCGCCCGGTCGTGGGAGTTCCCCTCGGGCAGCACCGACCACGACCTCGACGCCGACCCGCGGGCCGCCGGCGTCCGGGAGCTGCGAGAGGAGACCGGACGGTCCCGCGAGACGTGACGCGCGCGTCACACCCGTGCAACTGCCAGTTGCACGGTCGTACGATGACCCCATGACCAGCACCACCCCGGACACCGACGGCCGCCGATCGGCGGCCGCGGTCAGGCGCCGGGCCCGCGAGAAGGACATCATCGCCGCCACCCGCGCGCTGTTCGACCAGCGCGGCGTGCGCGACGCGCAGATCGAGGACATCGCCAAGGCCGTCGGCATCAACCGCGCCATCGTCTACCGGCACTTCACCGGCAAGGAGGAGCTCTTCGCGCTCACCCTCGTCGGCTACCTCGACGAGCTCCGCGAGGCCCTCGCGGCCGCGGCCGAGACCTCGACCGACCCCCACGAGCGGCTGACGGCGCTCGTCGGGGCGTTCGTGGAGTACGGCGTGGCGCACCCGGCCTTCGTCGACTGCGCCCAGACGCTGATGCGGCGTACCGGGCCCGAGCTCTTCGACGAGATGTCCGAGAGCGCGATGCTGCGCCTGGGACGCGGCATCTCCTCGTGCCTGGCCACGCTGAGCCAGGTGCTCGAGGACGGCGTCGACGCGGGAGCGTTCAAGGTCGAGGACCCGACCCTGCTCGCCAACACGCTCTACGCCAGCGGCCTCGGCGCGCTGCAGCTGGCGCGCGTCGGCATCCTCGTCAAGGAGGCTGCGCCGGGCGTGCCCACCGTGGGCAGCATCAGCCCCGACCAGGTGCGCGACTACCTGGTCGCGTCCGCGTTGGCACTCGCGTCGCGCTGACGGCGCCGACGCAGCCACAGCTCGAGCAGGACGGCGGCCAGCACCCCGAGCAGCAGCGCGCCCGCCGCCCAGCCGAAGCCGGTGAACATGCCCAGGTCGCAGTCGCCCTCGTCGGGGCCGGCGCAGTGGGCGTCGTCCCAGCGCTCGACGCCGTGCTGGAACGCCCACACGACGAGCACCACGCCCCCGACCAGGTAGGCGAGGGCTCGCAGCAGGACCGCGCGTGGCGAGCTCATCGGCCCACCCAACCACAGCCCCCAGCGCGTCGTTCGGACCTCAGATGACGCCCAGGGCGATCATCGCGTCGGCCA
>NZ_JANINT010000008.1:48770-67120 GCF_024509035.1 Nocardioides sp.
GACGGTCGGCACCATCAGCCCCGACCAGGTGCGCGACTACCTGGTCGCGTCCGCGCTGGCGCTCGCCAGCCGCTGACGCGCCGCGAACCTAGATGACGCCCAGGGCGATCATCGCGTCGGCCACCTGGATGAACCCGGCGATGTTCGCGCCGGCCACGTAGTTGCCGGGCACGCCGTAGTCGTCGGCGGTGGTGAGGCAGCGGTCGTGGATGCCGCGCATGATCTCGGCGAGCCGCTCCTCGGTGTGCTCGAAGCTCCAGGAGTCGCGCGAGGCGTTCTGCTGCATCTCCAGCGCACTCGTGGCCACACCACCGGCGTTCGCCGCCTTGCCCGGGGCGAAGACCACGCCGGCGTCGCCGAACGCCCGGACGGCGGCCGGGGTGCACGGCATGTTGGCGCCCTCGGCGACGATCCGGACGCCACCCTTGATCAGCGCGGTGGCGCCGTCCTCGTCGAGCTCGTTCTGGGTCGCGCACGGCAGCGCGATGTCGCAGGGCACGTCCCACACGCTGCCGCCGTCGACGTAGCGGGCACCCGGCCGGCCCTCGACGTACTCCGAGATCCGGGCGCGGCGGCCCTCCTTGATCTCCTTGAGCAGCGCGAGGTCGATGCCGTCCTCGTCGACGACGTAGCCGCCCGAGTCGGAGCACGCGACGACCTTGCCGCCCAGCTGGTGCACCTTCTCGATCGCATAGATCGCGACGTTGCCCGACCCGGAGACCACGACCGACGTGCCGTCGAGCGACTGGCCGCTGGCCTTGAGGATCTCCTCGACGAAGAACACCGTCCCGTAGCCGGTGGCCTCGGTGCGCACCAGCGAGCCGCCCCAGCTCAGGCCCTTGCCGGTGAGGACGCCGGACTCGTAGCGGTTGGTGATCCGCTTGTACTGCCCGAACAGGTAGCCGATCTCGCGGCCGCCGACGCCGATGTCACCCGCGGGGACGTCGGTGTACTCACCGATGTGGCGGTGCAGCTCGGTCATGAAGGCCTGGCAGAACCGCATGACCTCGGCGTCCGAGCGCCCCTTGGGGTCGAAGTCGGAGCCGCCCTTGCCGCCGCCGATCGGCATGCCGGTCAGGGAGTTCTTGAAGATCTGCTCGAAGCCGAGGAACTTCACGATGCCGAGGTAGACCGACGGGTGGAACCGCAGCCCGCCCTTGTAGGGGCCGAGCGCGGAGTTGAACTCCACCCGGAACCCGCGGTTGAGCTGGACGTCGCCCCGGTCGTCGGTCCACGGCACCCGGAAGATGATCTGCCGCTCCGGCTCGCAGAGCCGCCGGATGATCGCGGCGTCGACGTACTCCGGGTGCTTGCTGACCACCGGCGCGAGGCTCTCGAGCACCTCGCGCACCGCCTGGTGGAACTCCTGCTCCCCCGGGTTGCGACCAAGGACCTCGTCGTAGACGTCTTGCAGCTTCGGGTCCAGGTCGGCCACGGTTCTCCTTCGGTTGGGCGAAGGACCAGGCTATCGAGCCGTGATCACCGCTCGAGAATCGCGACCACTCCCTGACCACCAGCAGCACAGATCGAGATCAGCGCCCGGCCACTCTTGGCGTTGGACGCCGCCCGCTCGGCGACGAGCTTCGCCGCCACGTTGATGATCCGGCCTCCGGTGGCGGCGAACGGGTGACCCGCCGCGAGCGAGGATCCCTTGACGTTGAGCTTGGAGCGATCGATCGAGCCCAGCGGCGCGTCGAGGCCCAGCCGCTCCTTGCAGAACACCGGGTCCTCCCACGCCTTGAGGGTCGAGAGCACCTGCGAGGCGAACGCCTCGTGGATCTCGTAGAAGTCGAAGTCCTGCAGCGTCAGGCCGTTGCGCGCGAGCATCCGCGGCACCGCGTACGCCGGGGCCATCAGCAGGCCCTCGCCGCCGTGGACGTAGTCGACGGCCGCGGTCTCGGAGTCCACGAAGTACGCAAGCGGCTCCAGTCCGTGCTCCTCGGCCCACTCCTCGCTGGCGAGCAGCACGGCGGAGGCGCCGTCGGTCAACGGCGTGGAGTTGCCGGCGGTCATCGTCGCGGCCTCGCCCCTGCCGAACACCGGCTTGAGCTTCGCGAGCTTCTCGGCCGTGGAGTCGGGGCGCAGGTTGTTGTCGCGCTCGAGGCCGCGGAACGGCGTGACCTGGTCGTCGAGCCAGCCGGCGTCGTACGCCGCCGCCAGGTGCTGGTGCGACGCGGCGGCGAGCTCGTCCTGCTCCTCGCGGGTCACCTGCCACTCCAGCGCGGTGAGCGCGGCGTGCTCGCCCATCGACAGCCGGGTGCGGGGCTCGCCGTTCTGCGGGATCTCCAGGCCGATGTCGCCGGGGCGGATCGCGCCGAGCGCGAGCACCTTGCCCTTGGTGTCGCGCGCGGCGTTGACCTTCATCAGCTTCTTGCGCAGCCGGTCGCTGATCGCGACGGGAGCGTCCGAGGTGGTGTCGGTGCCACCCGCGATGCCGACATCGATCTGACCCAGCGCGATCTTGTTCGCGACCTGGATGGCGGCCTGCAGACCGGTCCCGCACGCCTCCTGGATGTCGGTGGCGGGCGTCTCGGGCGCCAGCTTGGAGCCCAGCACCGCTTCACGGGTGAGGTTGAAGTCGCGCGCGTGCTTGAGCACGGCGCCGGCGACGACCTCACCGAGGCGCTCGCCCTGCAGCCCGAACCGCTCGACGAGACCGTCGATCGCGGCGGTGAGCATGTCCTGGTTGGACGCCTCGGCGTACACGCTGTTGGAGCGGGCGAACGGGAGGCGGTTGCCGCCGAGGACGGCGACGCGGCGGGTGGTGTTGGCAGCCATGGGGTTCATCCTGCGTCTGTCGGGGAATCGAGAGAAGGACATGAGGGCCAGATCACGAAATCTGGACTCCCAGTTACACAAGGAGTTACATACCCGCCATGAGCGACTTCTACCAGGGCTTCACCCAGTCCGCGATCGGCAAGCAGGTCACCAAGCTCCTCGGCCTGCCCACCCCGGCCACGCTGGAGCGGTACGCCGAGGGCGACCCGCTGGTCCACGGCACCGTCGCCGTGGGCGGTCGGGGCCGGCTCGCCGAGTCGCTGACCGGCCTGCTCGACACCCTCGGCATCACCGCCGTCGACCAGGGCACCGCGCCGGACGCCGACGGTGGGGCGACGTACAAGGGCCTGGTCTTCGACGCCACCGGGCTGACGAGCTCGTCCGACCTCGTCGAGCTGCGCGACTTCTTCACCCCGCTGCTGCGCAGCCTCGACCCGAACCCGCGCGTCGTGGTGCTCGGCACCCCGCCCGAGCTCGTGGCCGGCGGCGAGCGCGTCGCCCAGCGCGCGCTGGAGGGCTTCACCCGCAGCCTCGGCAAGGAGATCGGCCGGGGTGGCACCGTCCAGCTGGTCTACGTCGCCGAGGGCGCCGAGGGTGCCGTGCAGAGCACGCTCGCCTTCCTGCTCTCCCCCAAGTCCGCCTACGTCTCGGGCCAGGTGGTGCGCATCGGCGCCCACGGCGCGAAGGACGCCGAGCCGGTCGGCGACTGGCTGCGCCCGCTCGAGGGCAAGGTCGCGCTCGTGACCGGCGCCAGCCGCGGCATCGGCGAGCAGATCGCACGCGTGCTGCACCGTGACGGCGCGACGGTCGTCGGCGTGGACGTGCCGCAGGCGGCCAGCGAGCTGCAGGCCGTGATGGCGGAGCTCGACGGCGACCACCTCGTGCTCGACATCACCGCCAAGGACGCCCCGCAGCGGCTCGCGCACCACCTGAAGACCCAGCACGGCGGGGTCGACATCGTCGTCCACAACGCCGGCATCACCCGTGACCGCAAGCTGGCCAACATGCGTCCGAGCGAGAAGGGTGACCTGTTCGCCCAGGTGCTCGCGGTCAACCTCACCGCCCCCGAGCGGATCACCCGCGAGCTGCTCGACCAGGGCGTGATCAACGACAACGGCCGGGTCATCGGCGTCGCCTCGATCGCGGGCATCGCCGGCAACGTCGGCCAGACCAACTACGCGGCCTCCAAGGCCGGCGTGATCGGGCTGGTGGACTCGCTGGCCGACGAGCTCGACCGCGGGATCACGATCAACGCGGTCGCGCCGGGCTTCATCATCACCCAGATGACCGCGGCGGTGCCCTTCGCGACCCGCGAGGTCGGTCAGCGTCTCAACGCGATGGCCCAGGGCGGCCTGCCGGTCGACGTGGCGGAGGCGATCGCCTGGTACGCCAGCCCCGGCTCGACGGCCGTCAACGGCAACGTGGTCCGCGTCTGCGGCCAGATGATGCTGGGGGCCTGATGCTCACCGACAGGCTGGCCGACCGGCTGACCGAACGCCTGCCCACGATGGCACGCGCGGCGCTGCCCGCGGTGCCGGGCGTCAACCTGCTGCCCGGCATCCGCAAGACCGGAGGCGCGCTGCCCGAGCGCACGCTCGAGCGCCACGACGTCGCACTCGACCCCGCGCACGTCGGGCGCTACGCCGCGATCTGCGGCTTCCCGCGCAAGGACACGCTCCCGCTGCCCTACCCGCACCTGCTGGCGTTCGGGCTGCACATGGAGATCATGACGGCCGGCGACTTCCCGTTCCCCGCGATCGGGACGGTGCACCTGGAGAACTCGATCACCCAGCACCGGCCGATCGCGCTCAGCGAGGAGCTCCAGGTCACGGCGTACGCCGAGGACCTGCGGCCACACGCCAAGGGCCAGGTCTTCGACATGGTGACGCGCGTCCACTCGCGCGCGGAGCTGGTCTGGGAGGAGACCTCGACGTTCCTGCGCCGCGGCAACCCGGCGTCGTCGGCCGCGCCTGTCGAGACCCCGCCCTCGGTGGTCGAGCCTGTCGAGACCCGCTTCCCCGACGCTCCGGCCACGGGCACGACGTGGCAGCTGCCCGGCGACCTCGGCCGCCGGTACGCCGCCGTGTCGGGTGACCACAACCCGATCCACCTCTACGGGCTGACCGCCAAGGCGTTCGGCTTCCCGCGCCAGATCGCACACGGCATGTGGTCGATGGCGCGCTGCGTCGGCGCCCTGGAGAACCGGCTCCCCGACGAGGTCCGGGTCGACGTGGCGTTCAAGAAGCCGATCCTGCTGCCCGGCAGCGTGGCGTTCGGCTCGCGCCGCCTCACGGAGTCCGGCGGCGGGGCGGGATACACCTTCTCGCTCTCGAACCCCCGGTCGGGCGCTCCGCACCTGGCCGGCACCGCGATCCCCCGCTAGCCTCGCACCGCCACCACGTCGAGCATCGGGGGAAGACATGGCAGAACACGGATCGCGTGGGACCGACGGTGGATCCACGGGGCTGCTGACACCCGTCGCAGCCGGCATCGCCGGCCTCATCATCGCCACCCTCAGCCTCCTGGCCAACGGCTCCTGGACCTACGTGGTCCAGGGCTGGATCAACCGCAACGGCTCGGGCAGCTTCAGCGACACGGTGGCCCTCACCGGCGTGGCCCAGGGCGTGCTCGCCGCCGGCGCTCTCTTCCTCGCCGGGCGCGCCAGGCTCGGCGAGGAGCCGATCGCCCGCCATCTCGGCGGCGCCACCGTCGTGGTCGGCGGGGTCGGGCTGCTCGTCGCCGTGCTGACGGTGCTGGCCGGCCTCGCCGGCTTCTGAGGTCCGGCTGCGGTCGCGAACATCCGCTGCGCCGCGAGCTAATCCTCCCGGCGCGGCCTGATCAGGCCCTCCTGGGCGACGGTGGCGACCAGCGTCCCGTCCTGGGTGAACACCCGGCCGAAGGCCAGGCCTCGGGCGCCGACCGCGGCCGGCGAGGCCTGGTCGTAGAGCCACCACTCGTCGGCGCGGAACGGCCGGTGGAACCAGATCGTGTGGTCCAGCGAGGCCATCTGGACCTTCGACGGGTTCGCCCCGTGCGCGGCCAGCGTGGCGCCGAGCAGGCTGACGTCGCTGGCGTAGGTGAACGCCGCCAGGTGCACGAACGGGTCGTCGCCGAGCCCCTCCTTGAGCCGCACCCACATGCGCGCCTGGGAGGGGTGCTCGGGGTCGGGGTCGAGACCGACGCGCGAGTTGCCCAGCCAGCGCACGTCGAGCGCGCCCCACTCCTTGCCGAGCGCGTCGGCCTCGGCGTCGCCGCCGCGACGCATCACGGCGACGAGGTCCATGCCCTCCTCGGGCGGCTTGACCTCGGGCATGACGTCCTGGTGCTCGTAGCCGTCCTCGGCCCGCTGGAGGTTGAGGCTCTGGTAGTAGATCGGCCGGCCGTGCTGGCGGGCCACCACCCGACGGGTCAGGAACGAGCGCCCCTCACGGATCCGCTCGACGTCGTAGACGATCGGGACGGAGTAGTCCCCGCCGCGCAGGAAGTAGGAGTGCAGCGAGTGCACGGCGTACGCCGGGTCCGCGGTGCGGATGCCCGCGATGAGGGCCTGCGCGGCCACCTGTCCGCCGTAGACCCGCGCCCGCTCGGAGTCGGGCTGGCCGCCCCGGAACAGGTCCGCGTCGATCCGCTCGAGGTCGAGCAGGGCCACCAGCTCCTCGGCCGGCTTCAGCTCCTCAGCCACGGGCACCTCGCGGACGGATCAGCGCCTCCTGGGCCACGCTGGCGACCAGGGTGCCGTCCTGGGTGAACACCCGGGCGAGCACGAGGCCGCGACCGCCCGAGGCGGAGGGCGAGACCTGGTCGTAGAGCCACCACTCGTCGGCGCGGAACGGCCGGTGGAACCAGACCGCGTGGTCGAGCGAGGCCACCAGCGTCTGGGGGTCACCGACCCGGATCCCGTGGGGCGCCAGGGCCGCACCCATGAGCGTCACGTCGGAGAGGTAGGTGAAGGCGGCGACGTGCTGCGCCGGGTCATCGGGGAGCGGCGAGGAGACCCGCAGCCAGAATCGCTGCCGCGCCGGGTGGGCGGGGTCGGGCTCGAGCCGGCCGTCGCCGTCGGAGCCGACGTAGCGGAAGTCCACGACGTCCCACTCCACGTCGCCCTCGGTGTCCCGACCGGGGTCGAGCTCACGGGCGACCATGCGCGCGTTGACGGCCTCCTCGGGAGGGACCACCGCGGGCATCGGCTCCTGGTGCTCGAAGCCGTCCTCGTCGCGCTGGAAGCTGGCCGTCAAGGCGTAGATCGGACGACCGTGCTGGCGCGCCAGCACCCGCCGGGTCGCGAACGAGCGCCCGTCACGCAGGGTCTCGACGTCGTAGATCGTCGGCGCCTGGGGGTCGCCGGGCTGGAGGAAGTAGGAGTGCAGCGAGTGGACGACGTACGCCGGGTCCACGGTGCGGGTCGCGGCCACCAGCGCCTGGGCTGCCGCCTGACCCCCGAACACCCGGGGCAGGGAGGAGGGCATCTGCTGCCCACGGAACAGGTTGTCGTCGATGCGCTCGAGGTCGAGCAGCGCGACGAGCTCGTCGGCGTTCTTCGGCACCCGGGTCAGTCCTGGGTCTCGCCGGCGCCGGGGTCGGTGTCAGGGCGGTCGAGGCCGGCGAGGAACCGCTCGAACTCCTTGCCGATCTCCTCGCCGGTGGGCAGCCGCTGCTCCTGGGCGAGCAGGCTCGACCCGCTCTCCTCGGCGCGCTCGAACGCGTCGTACTGCCGCTCAAGGGCGGCGACCACCTCGGCGACCTCCTCGTTGGCGGCGAGGTAGCGGGCGATCTCGGCCTCGCGGTCCTCGGCCTCGGCGCGCACGCCGGAGAGGTCGATCGTGAGGCGGCCCGCGATCTCGACCTGCTCGAGCAGGGCGGCCGACGCGCGGGGGTAGTCCATCGAGGCGAGGTAGTGCGGGATGTGCGCGACGAAGCCCATCGCGTCGTGGCCCCACTCCCCCAGCCGGATCTCCAGCAGGGCCTGGGCGCTGCTGGGGATGCGCAGCTCGCCGCGCCACGGGCTCTCGCCGGTGAGCAGCTCGGGCTTGTTGGCGTGGTGGGTGATCGCGATCGGGCGGGTGTGCGGCACCGCCATCGGCACCGCGCCCATGCCGACGACCCGGGTCACCCCGAACCGCTCGACCACCTCGCGCACCGCCCGGCAGAACGCCTCCCAGCGGTTGTCGGGCTCGGGGCCCTGCAGCAGCAGGTACGGCGTGCCGCCGGCGTCGTGGAGCAGCCGGACGACCAGCCGGGGCGCGTCGTAGTTGTCGTAGTGGTCGCGCACGAACGACATCGGGGGCCGCCGGGCGCGGTAGTCGTGGAACTTGTCGACGTCGAAGGTCGCGACGACGGGGCCGTCGGAGAGGTCGACCAGGTGCTGGGCGGCCCGCCCCGCGGCGTTGCCCGCGTCGAGGAACCCGTCGAGCACGAGCACCATCGTCAACGCGCCCTGCGAACGGGCGACGTCGAGCTCGGGGACCTCGTCGACGATGTGCACCAGGCGCTCAGGCATGGGCACAGCGTAGTGGGGCGCGACCCAGCCCCCGCGGCGAGTCCGAGGTCACATCGGCGGCGCGTGCCGGTGTTGTTACTGCGGGGTAACCTACGGGGCATTCCCGAACCCCTGAGGAGACCCCCCGAGATGAGCGTGTCCCGACAGCTGCGTGAGGTCGTCTTCGTCGACGGCGTCCGCACACCCTTCGGCGTGGGCAAGGCCAACGGCCAGTACGCCGAGACCCGCGCCGACGACCTCGTGATCAAGTGCATCCGCGAGCTCATGCGGCGCAACCCCTCGCTCCCGCCGGAGCGGGTCGACGAGGTGGCCGTCGCCGCCACCACGCAGATCGGTGACCAGGGCCTGACCATCGGTCGCACCGCGGCACTCCTCTCGGGCCTGCCGCAGAGCGTGCCCGGCTTCGCGATCGACCGGATGTGCGCCGGCGCGATGACCGCCGTGACCACGACCGCCTCGGGCATCGCGTTCGGCGCCTACGACGTCGCGATCGCCGGTGGCGTCGAGCACATGGGCCGCCACCCGATGGGCGAGGGTGTCGACCCCAACCCGCGGATCCTCTCCGAGCGGATCGTCAACCCCGACGCGCTCGTGATGGGCAAGACCGCCGAGAACCTGCACGACCGCTACCCGACGATCACCAAGGAGCGCGTCGACGCCTACGCCGTGCGCTCCCAGGAGAAGACGGCCGCCGCCTACGAGGCCGGCAAGATCCAGCCCGACCTGGTGCCGGTCGCCACCCGCTCCGCCGAGCAGGGCTGGGGCCTGGCCACGACCGACGAGCCGATGCGCCCGGGCACGACCATGGAGTCGCTCGCCGCGCTGAAGACGCCGTTCCGCGCCCACGGCAAGGTGACCGCGGGCAACGCCGCCGGCATCAACGACGGCGCGACCGCCGCCCTGCTGGCCGACGAGGAGACCGCCCGCGAGCTCGGCCTCCCGATCAAGATGCGCCTGGTCGCCTACTCCTTCGTCGGCGTCGAGCCCGAGGTGATGGGCGCCGGTCCGATCCCCTCGACCGAGAAGGCGCTCAAGCAGGCCGGCCTCACCATCGACGACATCCAGGCGTTCGAGGTCAACGAGGCCTTCGCCGTCCAGGTGCTCGCGTTCCTCGAGCACTTCGGCATCGCCGACGACGACCCGCGGGTCAACCCCTACGGCGGCGCGATCGCGATGGGTCACCCGCTGGCGTCCTCCGGCGTGCGCCTGATGACGCAGCTGGCCCGACAGTTCGAGGAGCGCCCCGAGGTGCGCTACGGCCTGACCACCATGTGCATCGGCATCGGCATGGGCGGCACGGTCATCTGGGAGAACCCGCACTGGACCGGAGAGGCGGCCTGACATGTCCGACATCACCCCCCTGCTGAAGCGCGCCCAGGAGATCTCCTCCGACGCCGAGCGCGTCACCCAGGCCCACCTGCGCAAGGTCACGCTCCCCTCGGGCAGCGTGCTGGGCCTGATCACCCTCGACAACGGCGAGGACCACACCAAGCCCAACACGTTCGGCCCGCGCTCGCTGCTCGCGCTGAACGAGGCGATCGACGCCGCGCTGGCCGACGACGAGGTCACGGCGCTCGGCGTCACCGGCAAGCCGTTCATCCTGGCCGCCGGCGCCGACCTGACGTCGATCTCGGGCGGCGGGCCCGACGCCGTACGCGTCGTCGCCGAGCTGGGCCACGCGGTCTTCCGCAAGCTGCAGGACGGTGCCGACGGCAAGGTCAAGCCGTCGTTCGGCTTCGTCAACGGCCTGGCGCTCGGCGGTGGCCTCGAGGTCGCCCTGCACTGCACCTACCGCACGGTGATGGACAGCGCCCCGGCGCTCGGCCTGCCCGAGGTCATGCTGGGCCTCGTGCCCGGGTGGGGCGGCGCCTTCCTGGTGCCCAACCTGGTCGGTGCCGAGAAGGCCGTGACCGTGATCCTCGAGAACCCGCTCAACAACGGCAAGACGCTGTCGGGCAAGGCGGCCTTCGAGCTGGGCCTGGCCGACGCGTGCTTCTCCGGCGCCGACTACCTCGAGCAGTCGCTGCTCTGGGCCGACTCGGTGCTGGCCGGCGAGACCGTGGTCGAGCGCCCGGAGGTCGACCGGGGCGCATGGGACGGTGCGATCGAGCGGGCCCGCGCTCTGGTGCAGGCCAAGACGGGTGGCGCGAGCCCCGCGGCCCTCAAGGCCGTCGAGCTCATCGAGGCCGCCCGCGACGGCGACCGCGACGCCGGCTTCGCCCGCGAGGACGACGCCCTCGAGGCGATGTCCAAGACGCCCGAGCTGATCGCGTCGCTCTACGCGTTCGACCTGGTGCAGAAGCGCGCCAAGCGGCCGGCCGGTGCCCCCGACAAGTCGCTCGCCCGCCCGGTCACCAAGGTCGGCATCGTGGGCGCTGGCCTGATGGCCTCGCAGATGGCGCTGCTGTTCGTCCGCCGGCTCGAGGTGCCCGTCGTCCTCACCGACCTCGACCAGGAGCGCGTCGACAAGGGTGTGGGCTACGTCCACGCCGAGATCGACAAGCTGCACGCCAAGGGCCGGATCAACCAGGACAAGGCCAACCGGCACAAGGCGCTGGTCACCGGCGCGGTCGACAAGGCCGAGGGCTTCGCCGGCGCCGACTTCGTCATCGAGGCCGTCTTCGAGGAGATGTCGGTCAAGAAGTCGGTGTTCGCCGACGTGGAGAAGGCCGTGTCGCCCGAGTGCATCCTGGCGACCAACACCTCCTCGCTGTCGATCACCGAGATGGCCGCCGACCTCGAGCACCCCGAGCGGGTCGTCGGCTTCCACTTCTTCAACCCGGTGGCGGTGATGCCGCTGCTCGAGATCGTCAAGGGCGAGCGCACCGACGACGCCACGCTCGCCACGGCGTTCGCCACCGGCAAGGCGCTGAAGAAGACCACGATCCTGGTCAAGGACAGCCCGTCGTTCATCGTCAACCGGCTGCTCGGCCGGTTCATGGGCGAGGTCGGCCGCATCGTCGACGAGGGCACCCCGGTGCCGGTCGTCGACGGTGCCTTCGCGGGCGTCGCGCCGATGCCGCCGTTCATGCTGCTCTCACTGGTGGGCCCGGCCATCGCGCTCCACAACAACGAGACGCTGCACGGCGCCTTCCCGGACCGGTTCTACGTCTCCCCCGCGCTCGAGCGGGTCGTGGCGGCGCGCAAGGCCTCGTACTACGGCCCCGACGGTGCCATCGACCCCGAGGTCGAGGCGCTGCTCGAGAAGCCGGAGTCGCCGGTCGTGCTGGAGCAGGCCGAGATCCGCACCCGGGTGCTCACCGGGCTGGCCGACGAGGCCCGCCGGATGCTCGACGAGGGTGTGGTCGTCGCTGCCGAGGACCTCGACCTCGCGATGATCACCGGCGCCGGGTTCTCGTTCTGGAACGGTGGCCTGACGATGCTGCTGGAGCGGGAGGGGCTCGGCTCCTTCCACTGATCGCTCAGCGAGCGGGCAGGGTGACGCGGAACGTCGTACCGCGCCCCTGCTCGCTCGCGGCGGTCACCGTGCCGTCGTGGGCGGCGACGATCGACCCCACGATGCTCAGTCCCAGCCCGGTGCCGGTGATCTGCTGCTCGATCGCCTCGCCGCCGCGGAAGAAGCGACCGAAGATGTGGTCGATCTCGTCGGAGGCGATGCCGATCCCGGTGTCGGCGACCTCGATCACGATCGCCTCGCCCTCGCGCCAGGCCCGCACGGACGCCTCGTCCCCGCTGCGGCTGTACTTGACGGCGTTCGAGAGCAGGTTGTCGACGACCTGCCGCAGCCGCTGCCCGTCCGCGCGGATCGGCAGGTGGTCGGGCACGTCCGTGCTGAGGGCCACGTCCGCCCGCCGGGCCGACTCGCTCATGGTCTCCACGGCCTCGCGCACGAGCGTCGCGACGTCGGTCGCCCCGATGCGCAGCTCCAGGGTGCCGTCGGCGACGTGGCCGATCAGCAGCAGGTCCGAGAGCAGGGCCTGGAGGCGCAGCGCGTTGCGCTGCACCACCCGCAGCTGCGCCGCCGCGCCGGCGGTCAGCTCGTCGCTCTCGCAGAGCAGCTCGAGGTAGCCCAGCATCGAGGTCAGCGGCGTCCGGAGCTCGTGCGAGACCGAGGCGACGAACTCGTCCTTGACCTCGATGGCGCGGATCAGGTCGGTGATCTCCTGGTACGCCAGCACCGCGCCGAGCCGCTCGCCGTGGGGCCCGCGCACCTGACGCGCCGAGGTGGAGTACGCCGCGCGGGTCGCCGGGTCGCCACCCACCCAGTAGGTGTAGTCGTCGAACTCCTCCCCCTGGGCCGCCCGGTAGGACGGCATGGCCTCGCGCGGCATCGGCGTCCGGCCGTCGAGGAGGTAGACCTCGCCGAGCTGCCCGGCGGCCCCGCCGTGCCCGGCCGGGAACGGGAGGTGCATGGTCTCGGCGTGCCGCTTGTTCATCCGCTCGTACCGGCCGTCGGGACCGATGAGCAGCAGGCCGACGTTGACGGTGTCGAAGATCGCCTCGAGCGTCTGGCGCTCGCGCTCCACCTCGGCGGTCGCGGCCTCGAGCCGCTCCTCGTTCGCGCGCTGCTCGGTGACGTCGAGGAGCTGGGAGATGAAGAACCGTGGCGCGCCGTCGACCGCCCGCACCACCGCCACGGACAGGTCGCCCCAGACCACCCGGCCGTCGGTGTGCACGTAGCGCTTGTGGAGTCGGTAGGAGTCGACCTCGCCGGCCAGGGCCTGGCCGAACATCGCCAGGTCGGCGTCGAGGTCGTCGGGGTAGGTGATCTCCTGGAACCCGAGCCGCAGCAGCTCGTCCTCGGAACGCCCGAGCATCTCGCACAGGGCACGGTTGACCACCAGCAGCCGGCCGTCGACGCCCACCAGGGCCTGGCCGATCGGTGAGTGCTGCAGCGTGAGTCGCCACAGCTCCGCGGCTTCGGCTGGGGCGACCACGAGCGCACCTCCCTCGACCTCTGTCGGCTCCGACGACCGAGGCACACACCGTAGAGGACCGAAGCCGCCTCGGCGCGCCGAACCGCGAAGCCCGCGCCCGGAACGCGCCCGGGACGCGCCGGGGGCCGCCGCGAGCCCGATCGGGTTCGCGGCGGCCCGGACGTCCGCGGCCGGGCCTCGTCAGTGACGGGTCAGTGACGGGTCAGTGACGAGCCCGGAGCCGGTGGACGTGGTCAGCCTCGCCGAGGAGCGCACTGGCGCCCGTCGAGGAGGTCACGACCGGTGACCAGACGGGGGTGTGGCTGCGTCCGCCCGCGCCGTACATCTCCGTCATCCGGTCCTCGGTCGTCGTGCAGCACCCCGCCGCTGCGACCGGACGGCGACGGTGGCCGCCGCCGTTCCTCCAGGTGGGTCGCATGGTGGGGAACCTTCCTTCTGGCCGCCTCCCACGCTCGCCCCGCGCCTGGTCGCCGCGTAGGGCAGAAAGGCCTACCCGTTCCGGCCTTTCGACTCCGGCTCCCAGGGGGTTGGATGAGGGACGTGAAGCGGCTCCTCCGGTCAGCTCCCGGCGCGCTCGTGAGCGTCGTCGTCGGGACCGTCGTCGTGCTCCTGCTGAGCCTCGTCCCGGCGGCCGCCCGGCCGGCCGCGCCGGGCGAGGAGCGGGTCGTGCAGGCGCAGCGGCGGCTCAACGCCCTCGGCTGCCAGGCCGGCCGCGCCGACGGCAGGTCGGACGCGTGGACCCGGTCGGCGCTGATCCGGTTCCAGTCGCGCCACGGCTTCGTCCAGACCGGACGGCTCGACGAGCGCACGACCCGCAAGCTGTACGCCGAGGGCCGGTGGGCCGCCTCACGCTGCGACCGGCGCCCGGTGCCCGCCCACTCCGGTACGGGTCGCCGGATCGTGATCTCGCAGCGACAGAACTGGGTGTGGCTGGTCGGGCCCGCGGGCCGCGTGGTAGCCGAGGGCGGCATGATCGACAACCCCGGCGTGCTGCGCCGCGGCTCTCACGCCACCGGCTCCTACTGCGGCCGCGCCGCCCGGATCAAGCTCAACCGGGCCTCGAGCGGGGCGATGTGGCTCGACAACTTCGTGCGGTTCGCGCCGTGCGGCATCGGCTTCCACCGCATCCCGCGGTCGATGGCATCCGGCCGCCAGATCCACGCCGACTGGCTGCTGGGCACCGACATGGCGAAGTCGCACGGCTGCATCCGGCTCAGCCGCGAGCTGTCGGGCAAGGTCTGGGACTTCACCGTGCGGCGTACGCCGGTGCGGGTCGTCTGAGGCGCTTGCCCTCGCTACCAGCCGGCGGTGCCGGGCGCCCCCTTGAAGGGGCCGGTGACGCGGCTGGTGATCCACCCGCCGTAGAAGTCACCCGGCTGCGCCACGACCGTCTCGCCGTCGACCGAGCATCGGTCCATCGGCGCGGGGTAGAAGGCGACATGCCCGGCCAGGGCCTCGAAACCGGGCGTCGGATCCGGATAGTGCCAGGCCGCCCGCTCGATGACCCGTCCCGTGGGCGACGCGACGTCGAAGTACGACGCCACTCCCTTGAACTCGCACCACGTCGTCCCGGCCACGGGTCTGAGCAGGCCGGGCCGGACCGCGTCGACAGGCAGGTAGTAGACGGGTGGGTGACTGGTCTCGAGGACGCGCAGCGCGCACCGGGTGTCGACCACGACCTCGCCGTCCAGCTCGATGACGACGTGCTCGGCCGAGGGGACGACGACCGGCGGCCGGGGGTAGTCCCAGACCGACTCCGGTGTCGCGTCGCCGACGTGCTCGCTCACCCAGCCATGGTCCCTCGGCGGGGCAAGGTGTGCTCGGCCCCGACGCATCGCGTCGACCAGTGGGGCGCGCACGACGATGTGGGGAGACGGAGGCAGTTCCTCGACGTCGAACCACCCGAGCAGGTCGTGCTCCTCGGGCGCGAGGTTCGCTGGCGTGCCCTCCCACTCCTCCACCAGCCAAGCACTGATCGACACCGGATCGTCGTCAGGTCCCGCGACCACCCGAGCCAGGTGCCCAACCGCGTCCGGTGACACCTCGACGCCGAGCTCCTCGCGGAGCTCACGGCCCAGGGCGTCGAGCTCGGACTCCCCCGACTCGACGACGCCACCGGGCAGGTCCCAGAGTCCCGGCCGAACATGCTTGTCCGTCCTGCGGTGCGCCAGGAGGACCCGACCCTCCCGCATCAGCGCGCCGACGACCACCTCGACCATGCCGGCATCGAAGCACGCGACTCCGACAGCCGGTTCCCCAGACGACTGGGGCGGCAATGTGACGAGGCCCGGCTGGTCGTCGCACGGGGCATACCGCCCAAGAGGACGCGGGCATACTAGCCGGGTTCACGCCGACGAGCGTGGAGCCGCACTGGGCAGACGCGTTGCACGCCGCCTGTCGGCGCGTTGGTGAACAATCAGCTGCGTGGAAGCAGACCTGACTCGCCTACCGACTGGCACGGCCGGTTGGCTCGCGCTGGTCGACCATGCACTCTCGCTCGGTGACCTTTCCGAGGTCGACTGGCTCGAGCTAAAGGGAACGCTCCTCTTCGGATCACGAACCGATCGCAAGCGCTCTGCTGTCGTGGTGTCTCGCGCGATCTTGGCCATGGCTAATCGAATGCCCGACGCTGCAGAGAGACATTTGGGCGGCTATGGCGTGGTACTTGTGGGAATCGACGGTCGGGCGGTCGTGGGCGCGGAGCAGGTCGATAGCGCTGTGCTGCGGGATGCTGTCGTTTCGTACGTCGGCGAGAACGGTCCGCGGTGGGATCACCAGTTCCTCAACCATCCCAACGGCTTGGTGCTTGCTGTGATCGTGGACCCGCCGAGTTGGGGTGACGGCATCCACGCGTGCAGGAAGGACTACACGTCCGACACCGACAGGCTGGCGGTGCGGGACGGCGAAGTCTTCGTGCGGCTGCCTGGCCAGACGAGACCCGCAACGAGCTATGACATCGCCCAGTTGGAACAGCGTAAGGCGCGAGCGCCCCACACCGGCGCAGCCGTCAGCGTCTCCTATGACGGCATGTTCGACCGTGTGAGCTTGGCAAGTGTTCGTGACCTCATTAAGAGCATGATCGACGCGCAGGCGGACGCGTTAGTGGAGAACGTCCCCGACGTACCGGCCAGCCCCCACTCCGCCCGCTTGATGGCGATGCTAGAGCCGTCAATGTCCCGTCCTGATCGGCGCACGCCTGACCGGTTCCGCGCGGACGTTGAGCGCTGGGCTCACGAGTCGCGCGAGCTGCTCCCCGACGTAACGGCCGAGTTCGTCCGACACGAGCTCGCACGAGGTCGCTTCCTGGTCCGCAACGAGTCAGACCGATACCTCGAAAGCGTCCGGGTCGAGATCATGTTCCCGCCGGGTGTGTTCGTCCTGGGAGCTTGGGACACCGACTACTGCGACCACGGGGGGAGTTTTCAGCCGTTCCAACTGCTTCCCGGCCCACCACCCAAGTGGGGCGACTTGAAGCCGTACGGCTTCGACATGGGCAGCATGGCCATCCCCTCCTTCAGCCCACCCAACACAGCGAAGGCATCCCTCGCCATCGACGTGGAGCTGACAGAGCACGGTTATGTGGTGTCGTGGTTCGTGGGGGACCTTCCGCCGCGCGGGACCGCCCGGGAGGATGAGGTCTTCGCCGTGTTCACAGACGAGAGCAAACACGTCCACCATCACAGTTACCAGGAGGCGATGACGTCGGAGGTCGGAGCTTCGTGGCAGGTGACCGCTCGCGGAGTGGATCACGTGTTCCAGGGCGAGCTCGCAATTGGGTGCGCACAAGAGCCGGGTGCAGTGATGATGTGGTCGCGTCAGCAGACGCCCTGAACCTCAGGCCCTGCCCGGCTGCGGGCCCCCTGGCGCGGTGGCACGTCCCATACCTCGATGTGAGGCGATCGTCGCATCGACATCATGCTGTTTCGGTTAGCCTGACGCCCGCCTGCGAGACGTCAGGACAATGAGAGCGATGTCCTCTGGAACTCGGGTCAACTGTCCCATCTGATTCATAGAGCCGGGCGCCATATCGATGGCAAGAGGCTCATGGCTCTCAGCAGTCATGACGGCGCGATCTGCCCGAGCCCGAACCGGCTGGCAGTCCTCGCGCTCCTCGAGATGAGCCGTTCAGCCCGGCATGCTTGCCGCGCACAGCCGGAACCACCGAGGTGCGTCTTACCGCGGCGATCCGAGCGCACGGCGCGACGAGGCTGGACGGCCCTGTCATACCTATCCCTCGATCAGCACGAACCCGCGGCGCTTGCTTTCCTGGAGGTTCCGACCCAGCTCGCTCTCCACGCGCCGGTCGATGTCGGGTGGGATCGGACAACCATCTCCGCCTCCGCCGAATCCGCTAGGAGCGGCGGACTCGCACCGCAGTTCTGGCGGGACCCCTCGTCTTGTCATGAGGCACAACTCGTGCTCGTGTCTTGAGCGACAGATGAGCTTCACGCGAACCCGGTGCGGATCACTCATGAGATCTCCTCTCAACTCAACTCTCCGCAGAGAGGAGGCAGAAGTCAGTGCCCTGGTACCAGGCTCGTCACCTCGCCGCCAAGGCGCAAGAGAAAGTCAGCTGACGAGGGTCCAGTGGCCTTCCCATTGTTGTTGGTAGGCGCCGCGGCGTAGCCCGATGACGGGTGGGGCGTGGGAGGTGTAGGTGTGGCCGGTGGGGGTGGTGGTCTCCACGGTGTGTCCGGCACCGGGGCTGGATCTTGCGTGCCAGTCGGGGGCTTGTTTGGCGTGGTTGCAGGATTCGCAGAGGCCTTGGGCGTCGTCTGCGTCGGTGGTGGCGGTGTCGGCCCAGTCGGTGACGTGGTCGCCGTGCCGGATGGGGGCGTTGCACCAGGGGGTGCGGCACCACTGGTCGCGGTGGCGGACGTACCGGGCGAGGTTGCCGGTGAACAGGCGCTGGCGGGAGTCCATCGCGACCAGCTCACCCGTGGCGGGGTGGGTGTAGAGGCGGCGGAGCCAGGTGCGGGTCTTGGCGTCGCCGGCGGCCAGGAGCAGGTAGCGGGCCAGGCCTGCGGGGATCGGGCCGTAGCCGTCGAGGTCTGCGGTGTCGTGGGCTCCGGCGAACAGGGCCTGGTCGGTCATCACCAGCCCGACCGACACGGGCACCACGGGCCGACCGTCCTGGTCGACCGAGCCGGTGACGCGGGCGACGAGGGCGTCGGCCA
>NZ_JANINT010000009.1:0-8185 GCF_024509035.1 Nocardioides sp.
AGGACGACGAGCGCCGCGACGGCGGCTTCTCGCTGTTCTACATGGGCATCAACCTCGGTGCGTTCGCCGGCCCGCTGCTGACCGGGGTGCTGCAGAAGAACTGGGGCTTCCACTACGGTTTCGGCCTGGCGGCGGCCGGGATGTTCCTCGGCCTGCTGCAGTACTCCGTCGGACGCCGCCGGCTGCCCGAGGAGACCCGGGTCGCGCCACACCCGCTCGCCGCGTCGGAGCGGATGCGTTGGGTCGCGCTCGCCGTGGTCGGCGTCGCCGTGGTGGCGCTGCTGGTGCTGCTCGACGTCATCACCGCCGACAACCTCTCGGACGTGGTCGTGGGCGTGACCGTGGTCGCCGCGATCGTGTACTTCGTCGTCATGCTCGCCAGCCGTGAGATCACCGCCGTCGAGCGCAGCCGTGTCTGGTCGTTCGTGCCGCTGTTCGTGGCCAACGCCGTGTTCTGGTCGCTCTACCAGCAGCAGTTCACCGTGGTGACGATCTACTCCGACAAGCGGCTGGACCGCGGGTTCCTCGGCTGGGAGATGCCGGTGTCCTGGGTGCAGTCGATCAACCCGGTCTTCATCATCCTGCTCGCCCCGGTGTTCGCCGCCGCATGGACCCGGCTCGGCTCGCGCCAGCCGTCGACACCGGTGAAGTTCGCGATCGGGACCGTGCTCATGGGCCTGGCGTTCCTGCTGTTCCTGCCCGTGCCGGGTGGCGAGAACACCGCGCCACTGCTGGCGCTGACCGGCATCTTGCTGGTGTTCACGCTCGCCGAGCTGTTCATCTCGCCGGTGGGCCTGTCGCTCTCGACCAAGCTCGCACCGCGCCGGTTCGCCACGCAGATGGTGGCGCTCTACTTCCTCTCGATCGCGCTCGGCACCGCGATGTCCGGCAAGCTGGCCGGCTACTACGACTGGCACGACGAGGGCGGCTACTTCCTCGTCCTCGGCCTGGCTGCGGTCGCCGTCGGCCTGGCGCTGCTGGCCGCCGTCAAGCCGATCCGGGCGCTGATGGCCGGCGTGCACTGACCAACGTGGCCACCCGGGGCGCGAACGCCGGCGCCAGCGGCACGATGCCCAGCACGAGCACCATCGGTACGGCGAAGCCGATCCGCAGCGAGTCCGCGCCGACGAGGCCGGTCAGCACCGAGCCGAGCAGCGCCCCGACGTAGTTGAACTGGTTGAAGCGAGCGATCACCGCGTCGACCCGCGCCTGCCGCACGGCCGGGTCGAAGGCCGCGCCGCCGTCGGGACCACCGGCGATCTTGGCCGCCGCCGAGAAGCTCAGGGGAGCGACCACCGCGACCCCGGCGCCGAGCAGGGCGAAGCCCAGCACCGCCACCTGCCAGTCGGGGGAGAACACCACGGTCGCGAGCGCGGCCGCCCCGAGCAGCGCCCCGGCGCGCAGCACCGGCACGACGCCGAAGCGGCGGACCAGCCCGTCCCCGGCCAACCGCACGGCGCCGCTGGCGAGCAGGTAGGTCAGCGCCGCGAGCGCGACGTACCGCTCGGGAGTGGGGAAGGTGTGGTCGAGGAAGAGCGGTCCCCAGGTCTGCACAGCGGTGTCGACCATGTAGAAGAGCACCATCGCCACGCCGACGAGCAGGATCGGCCGCCATGGCACGGCGACCTCGGTCGCGAGGTCCGTGGGCCCGTGGTCGCGCGGGAGGAACGGGGCGAACGCGATGAGCAACGGGATGACACCGACCGCCGCGTTCGCCTCGAGCGGCAGGTGGGAGGTGGCGAGGGTGACGGCCGCGCCGACGACCCCTCCGAGGGTCCACGCACCGTGCAGCGACGGCAGGATCGGGCGCTCGTAGCGGTGCTCGAGGGCCACGGCCTGCATGTTGGTGCTGGCGTCCACGACGCCGAGGCCGAAGCCGTACGTCGCGATGCCGGCCACGAAGACCCCGGTCGACGGCGCGGTGCACAGCACCGGTACGCCGGCGGCGACGACCAGCAGGCCGAGCCGGAGCAGCAGCGCGCTGTCGCGGCGCTTGGCGAGGGTCTCCGCGGCGACGGAGCCGGCGCCCGCGAGCAGGATCATCATCAGCAGGATCAGCGACAGCTGCACGTCGGAGAGGTGCCAGCGGTCCTGGAACTCGGGCAGGCGAGTCGTCAGGCTCAGCAGGATCAGGCCCTGGCTGAAGAATCCGGCCGCCGTCGCCAGGCGTGCCCGGGGGAGTTCCATGGGCGGCATCGTGGCACGGGTTGGCCCGAAATCGGTGCCGGTCGGGCCAACCTGGGCCACCATTCCGTGAGCACGTGCCTGACCAGCGGGCCTGCGGAGAAGAGGGACCATGGCGCGCACCGGGCAGCAGCTGCGACAGCGGACGGCCAAGGCGATGACCACGACCGCCGCCACGGCCACCACGTCGGCGCGGGCGGCGAACGCGCCCCGCTCGGGCCTCGGCGACCGGCTGCGCTACGCGTTCGACAACAGCATGTCGCGGGGCACGCCCGCGCTGATCGCCTGGCTCTGCGCGGTCACGCTGGCGCTGATCCTGGTCTTCACGGTGATCGTCTCCGTCTTCGGGCTGCGAGACGACGACGACCCGGCCCAGCCGTTCTTCCGCGACCTGATGCAGAACCTCTTCCACGCGCTCGACCCCGGGACGGTGGCCGGCGACGGGTTCAGCTCGTGGCGGTTCCTGCTGACGATGCTGGTGCTGACGATCGCCGGTCTGTTCATCGTGAGCGCGCTGATCGGCGTGATCGCGGCCGGCATCGACACCAAGCTCGCCGACCTGCGGCGCGGCCGCTCGATCGTGCTCGAGCGCGACCACACCGTGATCCTCGGCTGGTCGGACTCGATCTTCACGATCGTGCGGGAGCTGACGATCGCCAACGAGAGCCGTCGCAAGCCGGTCGTCGTGGTGCTCGCCGACCGCGACAAGGTCGAGATGGAGGAGGACCTGCGCGCCAAGGTGGAGGACTTCCGCGGGACCCGCGTGATCTGCCGCTCGGGATCGCCCATGGACCTCGACGACCTCGCGCTGAGCAGCCACGCGACCGCGCGCTCGGTGATCCTGCTCGCGCCGGAGGGCTCCGACGACCCCGACAGCGAGGTCATCAAGACGCTGCTCGCGCTGACCCACGCCGGCCCGGACGGACCGCGGATCGTCGCCGAGATCCGCAACCCGACCAACCTCGAGGCCGCTCGGCTCGTCGGCGCCGACCGGACCGTGCTCCTGGACATCCGCGAGACGGTCGCGAAGCTCGTCGTGCAGACCTCGCGCCAGTCGGGCGCTGCGGCGGTCTACACCGAGCTCTTCGACTACGACGGCGACGAGATCTACTTCCTCGAGGACCACCAGCTCGACGGAGCGACATACGCCGACGCGCAGCTGGCCTTCGAGCGCGCGTCCGTGATCGGTCTGATCGCCGACGGGGTGCCGACCCTCAACCCGCCGCCGGAGACCGTCATCGCCGGGCACACGCTCATCGTGGTCGCCGAGGACGACTCGACGCTCCGGGGCGAGCCGGACGCGACCGCGCGGCCGGACCTGGCGATGCTCGGCACCGCCGCGACGGCGGAGGACCGTCCGACCCAGGCGCTGCTGATCGGATGGAACGAGCGTGCCTCGATCGTCGTGCGCGAGCTCGACCACTACGCGCCGCCGGGCTCCACGCTGACCGTGCTGTCGTCGTACGACGTGCCGAGCGTCCCGGGCCTGCGCAACCTGGCCGTCACCTCGGTGCTCGGGCCGACCACGGACCGCGCGACGCTGGAGGCGCACGTGGTCGACGGCCTCGACCAGGTGATCGTGCTGTGCTACTCCGACGACCTGGCGCCGCAGGCCGCCGATGCCCGCACGCTGGTGACGCTCCTGCACGTGCGCGACATCCTCTCGCGCTTCGACGCGGCGACTCCGGTGGTCAGCGAGATGCTCGACGACCGCAACCGGGTGCTCGCGCAGGTCGCGCACGTCGACGACGTCGTCGTGAGCGGGGAGATCGTCAGCCTCCTGGTCACCCAGCTCTCGGAGGACCCGCGCCTGGAGCTCGTCTTCGGGCAGCTGCTCGGCAACGAGGGCAGCGAGATCTACCTGCGTCCGGCCGAGTGGTACGTCCAACCCGGCACCGAGGTGTCCTTCGCGACGATCGTCGCCGGCGCGACCCGACGCGGCGAGACCGCTCTCGGCTACAAGTCCGCCGCCCTGGCCGCCCCCGGCGAGTCGTTCGGCGTCCGCGTGAACCCGGCGAAGTCGGAGTCGTTCCGGGTCCTTGCCGGCGACTCGGTGGTCGTGCTCGCCGACGACTGAGCCGCGGCGATCACCGTTTGCCGGGCGCTGTTTGAATGGCCCGATGAACGAGCTCTGGCTGGTCCGGCACGGCGCCACCGAGTGGAGCGAGGCGGGCCGGCACACCTCCGTGACCGACCTGCCGCTCCTGCCTGAGGGGGAGGAGGTCGCGCGCGGCCTCGCGCCCCGCCTCGCCGACGTCGGTTTCGCCGAGGTCCGCACGAGCCCGCGGCTGCGGGCTCGCCGTACCGCCGAGCTGGCTGGCTTTCCCGACGCGGTGCTCGACGAGGATCTCGTCGAGTGGGCGTACGGCGACTACGAGGGCATCACTACCGAGGACATCCGCACGACCGTCCCGGGTTGGACGACGTGGACCCATCCCGCGCCCGGCGGTGAGAGCGCGGAGGAGATCACCCGGCGACTCGACCGCTTCATCGAGCACGCCCGCTCGGTCGATGGGCCGGTGCTCGCCTTCGGCCACGGGCACTCGCTGCGTGCGCTCGCCGCGCGCTGGCTCGAGCTCCCCGTCAGCGACGGCCGCCACTTCAAGCTCGACACCGCCACCGTCTCGGTGCTCGGCTGGGAGCGTGAGACGCCCGTCGTGCTGCGCTGGAACTCCTGAGCGGGCGGAGCCCGCCGACCGCTCTCCTCCGGAACTACCTACACATGTAGGTAGTTCCGCGAGACCACCTCGGTGCCACGGGCGAGCGGTCGCGGTGGTCGACCGGTAGCGTGGCCGGACCTTGTGCCCTTGACGCATCCAGGCGTGGTCAGCACCGTGGACGCATGTCGCTGGCGGCCAGCTGTGTGCGGTGCTCCGGTCCGGTGCTCGAGGCCCCGGACGACCCGGAGGGTCGCTGGGCCTGCCCCCAGCACGGGCTGACCCACGCGCTCTGGCACCCCGCGGAGACGACGTACGACACCTTCGCCGGGCACCTGGAGGTGTCGCGATCGTTCCCGAGCTACCTGCCGTGGCCGCTGAGCCCGGGGTGGAGCGTGACCGACTTCGCCGCGGTCGGTGACGCGCCCGGACGGGCGCGGGCCACGCTGACCTGCGTGACCGGCACGAGCGAGCTCGACGGGCCGGTGGACGTGCTGGTGGTGGCCGAGGAGGCCGGCACGGGGCTCGGCGCCCGCTGTGCGAGCACCCGGTACGACGACCCCGGCGCGGACATCGGCCATCGGCCGCCGTCCGCCCGGATCCGGATCGGCAGCCAGTCGGTCAGCCTGTGGGACATCTCGACCAGCAGCGCGGACGGGGAGTTCGACCGCTCGGTGGTGGCGGGGGAGGCCGGCGGTCGCTGGCTGTGGATCGTGCTGCGCCCGGCCTCGGCCCTGCTGCTGCTGCGCGACGACTGGATCCTGCGCGACGTCTCCCACCTCGGGCCGCAGCTGGTCGAGCTGCCCTTCGGAGGTCCGCGACCGACCTGGTGACCAGGCCCTAGGCTGCACTGATGCGGATCGATCTGCACACGCACTCGCGCGCCAGCGACGGCACGGACACCCCGGCCGGGCTCGTGCGGGCGGCCGCCGACGCGGGCATCGACGTGCTGGCGATCACCGACCACGACACGGCTGCGGGCTGGGCCGAGGCGGCTGGCGCGGCGGCCGAGGTGGGTGTCGAGCTGGTGCCCGGCATGGAGATCAGCGCCCGCCACCGCGGGCGCAGCGTGCACCTGCTGGCCTACCTGCCCGATCCGACGTACGCCCCGCTCACCGCGCAGCTCGACCTCGTGCTCAACGGCCGTGAGTCGCGGGTGCCGGTCATGATCGAGCGGCTCCGAGCGCTCGGCATCGACATCACCGCCGACGACGTACGCCGTGCCGCGGACGGGACGGCCGCCACCGGGCGGCCCCACGTCGCCGACGCCCTGGTGACCCTCGGCGTGGTGCGCGACCGTGACGAGGCGTTCGCGGAGTACCTCGGCTGGGGCAAGCCCGCGCACGTCGATCGCTACGCGGTGCCGCTGGTCGACGCGCTGCGCGTGGTGGCCGAGGCGGGCGGCGTGACGGTGATCGCCCACCCCTGGGGCCGGGGCGGCCTGGGCCGCCCCGACGACCAGGCGCTCGGGGAGCTGCAGGAGCTCGGACTGGCCGGCATCGAGGTCGACCACCAGGACCACGACGACCGGGCGCGGGCCCGGTTGCGAGCGATCGCGCGCGACCTCGGGCTGGTGGCGACGGGGTCGAGCGACTACCACGGCGACGGCAAGAACGACCACGAGCTCGGCTGCAACACCACGGCGCCGGAGGAGTACGCCCGGCTGCTGGAGCTCGCGGGGGAGGCCTCGCGCCGCTCGGGCCGGGTCACCCCGGCCGTGGTCGGCTGAGGTCTACTTGCGTCCGAGCGACTGGAACCGCTGCAGCACCCCGGTCGGCACCAGGCGCGCCACCGAGCTGATCACCTTGTACTGAGCGCCGGGGATCGAGAACACCTTGCCCTTCGCGTGGTCGGCCAGCGCCTGCGCGACCAGCTCGGCGGCGTCGAGCCACATGAAGTCGGGCGCGGAGTCGCGGCCGACCTGCATCCGCTCGTGGAACTCGGTCTTCGTGAACCCCGGGCACAGGCACGTCACGGTCACGCCCTGCGATCGGTACTCGTGGTGGGCCCACTCCGAGAAGCTGTTGACCCACGCCTTCGCCGCGCTGTAGGTGCCGCGCGGCAGGAACGACGCGACGCTGGAGACGTTGATGATGCCGCCGCTGCCGCGCTCGGTCATCGGACCGAGCGCCGCGTGGCTGAGCCGCAGCACCGCGGTCGTCAGGACGTCGAACATCGCCTGCTCGTCCTCGACGGAGTTGTCGAGGAAGCGCCGCTTCAGCCCGAAGCCCGCGTTGTTGACCAGCAGGTCGACCGGCCGCGCCGGGTCGGCGAGCCGGGCCTCGACCGCGGCCAGCTGCTCGCGGTCGGTGAGGTCGGCCGGCAGCACCTCCACGAGGACGCCGTACGTCGCGCGCAGCTCCTCGGCCTCCGCCTCGAGCCGCGCCGCGTCCCGGGCGACCAGGACCAGGTCGTAGCCCTGCTCGGCGAGCTGGTGGGCGAAGGAGCGTCCGATGCCCGCGGTGGGGCCGGTGACCAGCGCTGTTCTCGACATGAGAGAAGTCAAACAGGTGCCTGCGCGATCTGCGCGGGCACGTCCGGCATGATGGACGACACCATGACCACGACACTCGCGATCGCCAACCAGAAGGGCGGCGTCGCCAAGACGACCACCGTCGCCTCGGTCGGGGCGGCCCTCGCCGAGCTCGGTCACAGCGTGCTGCTCGTCGACCTCGACCCCCAGGCCTGCCTGACGTTCTCCCTCGGCATCGACCCCGAGGACCTCGAGCTGTCGGTGCACCACGTCCTCACCAAGGGCCTCGACCCGACCGAGGTGATCATCGAGACCGAGGACGGCGTCGACATCGTCCCGGCCACGATCGAGCTGGCCCGCGCCGAGGCCGAGCTGCTCACCCGCACCGGCCGCGAGCACGTGCTGAAGTCCATGATCGAGGCCCTCGAGGACGCCGAGCTCGACTACGACTGGGTGCTGCTCGACTGCCCGCCGTCCCTGGGTGTGCTCACCGTGGCCGCGCTGACCGCCGCCGACGGGGTCCTCATCCCGTTGCAGTGCGAGACGCTCTCCCACCGCGGGGTCGGGCAGCTCCTCGACACGGTCCACGACGTACGCCGCTTCACCAACCGGCGTCTCGAGGTCTGGGGCGTGCTGCCCACGCTGTACGACGGGCGCACCAACCACGCGCGCACGGTCCTCGAGACGATCTCGGACACCTACGACCTCGAGGTCGTCGAACCGCCGATCCCCAAGACGATCAAGTTCGCCGAGGCTCCCGCGGCGGGCCGCTCGATCCTGGCGACCAGCCGCAGCAGCAAGGGCGCCGCCGCCTACCGCGAGGTGGCCGAGAACCTCGTCACCCGCTCGCAGCGCCCGAAGGCGAAGGCCA
>NZ_JANINT010000009.1:8285-13976 GCF_024509035.1 Nocardioides sp.
AGGCGTGAGCCAGCACCGTGGCGCTCCGGTCCGGCCGCGCTACGGCCGGCTCGCCGCCCTGGGCTCCTCGTTGTCGGTGACCGTGATCGCCGTCCTCGGCGGCACCGGCGTGCTGCCGTCGGCCGCCGGCGACCCGAAGGGCCCCGCGCCGGCCGCGATCGAGAAGGTCGCCGACCCCGAGCCGTCGAGCCGCTCCACGCCGTCGACCGAGCCGGAGCCCGAGTCCGAGACGTCGAGCGAGGCCGCGACCGAGATCGATCCCCCGGACGACACCGCGCTGCCGACCGGCACCGGCCACGGCAAGCGCATCGTGTTCAGCCAGAGTCGCCAGCGGGTGTGGCTGGTGAGCAGGGCCAAGCACGTGCAGCGGACCTACCTGGTCTCGGGCAGCGTCACCGACAACCTCGACCCCGGCACCTACTCGGTCTACTCGCGCTCCGAGCAGGCGTGGGGCATCGACGACTCGGGGACCATGCGTTACTTCGTCCGCTTCACGCAGGGCGACACCGGCGCGGCGATCGGGTTCCACGACATCCCGATCGACGACGGCAAGCCGGTGCAGACCTTCGCGCAGCTCGGCACCCCCCAGTCACACGGCTGCGTGCGCCAGAAGCGCTCCGACGCGATCGCGTTGTGGGAGTTCGCGCCGCTCGGGACGACGGTCGTCGTCACCGCCTGAAATCACATCGACCCGCCCGGAAGTTCCGGGCGGGTCAATGTCAGAGTCGGGGTGAGGGCATCACTCTGTGGTGGCGGCGGGTGCGCTCGATCCGCCGGAGCCACGCGAGCGACGCCGGTTGCGACTGCGCGACCGGCCCGAGCGGGAGGAGCCGCTCTTCTCGCCGTCCTCGCCACCGGCCGGGGCGTCACCGGACGCCGAGGCGCCCGCATCGGCGCCGCCGGCGACCTTCTCGCCGCTGCGGGTGCGAGTCCGGCTGCGGTTGCGGTTGCGCGACCCCGAGCGCTCGGAGCGCTCGCCCCGCTCACCGCGGTCCTCGCGGGGCTTCCGCTCGACCGGGGCGGCGTCGACGAGACGGCCCTTGGTGCCGGGCGCGATGCCCTGGTCGTGGAAGAGGTGCTCGGAGGTCGAGTAGGTCTCCTGCGGCTCGTCGAAGGGCAGGTCGAGCGCCTTGTTGATCATCTTCCAGCGCGCGAGGTCCTGCCAGTCCACGAACGTGATCGCGATGCCCGAGGCGCCCGCGCGGCCGGTGCGGCCGATGCGGTGGACGTAGGTCTTGTCGTCCTCGGGGCAGCTGTAGTTGATGACGTGCGAGACACCGGCGACGTCGATGCCGCGGGCCGCGACGTCGGTCGCGACGAGCACCTGCATCTTGTTCTCGCGGAACCGGGTCAGCGCCTTCTCGCGGGCCACCTGCGCCATGTCGCCGTGCAGCGGGCTGGCCTTGAAGCCGCGCTCGACGAGGTCGTCGGCGACCCGCTGCGCCTGGCGCTTGGTGCGGGTGAACACGATGACCTTGTCGACGTCCTCGGCCTGCAGGACCCGGCCGATGATCTCGGGCTTGTCGAGGTCGTGGGCCTGGTAGATGAACTGCGCCGTGGCGGGCACCGTCGCGTTGTCGTACGACGACTCCGCGCGGATGTTCATGGGGTGGCGCATGTGGGTGCGGGCCAGCGAGACGATCGCGGCCGGCATCGTCGCCGAGAACAGCATCGTCTGGCGGGTCTCGGGCGTCATCGAGAGGATCCGCTCGACGTCGGGCAGGAAGCCCAGGTCGAGCATCTCGTCGGCCTCGTCGAGCACGAGCGCGTGCACGTGGGAGATGTCGAGGGCCCGGCGGTTGCACAGGTCGATGAGGCGACCCGGCGTGCCGACGACGATGTCGACGCCGGACTCGAGCGCGTCGAGCTGGGTGTCGTAGCCGACGCCGCCGTACACCGTGAGGACGCGCAGTCCACGGTCGGCGCCGGCGACGGCGAGGTCGTTGGAGACCTGGAGCGCGAGCTCACGGGTCGGCGCCACGATCAGCGCCTGCGGCTTGCCCTGGGGGATCTCGGCGTAGTCGGGGTCCTTGGGCGCGACGCTGCGCTGCAGCACCGGGATGCCGAACGCGAGGGTCTTGCCGGTGCCCGTGCGGGCCTGGCCGATCAGGTCGGTGCCCAGCAGGGCGACGGAGAGGGTCATCTCCTGGATGGCGAAGGGGGTGACGATGCCTGCGCGCTCGAGGGCGTCGCAGATCTCGGGGAGCACCCCGAGCTCTCGGAACGTGGTCAGGGTCTTGTCGCTTTCGTGAGTCAGCCGGGATCAACCGAGTGAGTGTCGGATGCGGCGGACTGCAGGAAACGCGTCTGCCGCGCACATACGTGGCCCGGATCGGGCCCCTACGCGGGCCGCGAGGGGCGACCCGAACGGCGCCAGTCTATCGGTAGGGTGCGCACGTGGCCTCATCCCCGCCGGACGACACCCCGGACCCCGCATCGAACCTCGCGTTCCAGGACCCGGAGTACCGCGAGGCCGTGGTGGACCTCCTCGGTGCCATCGCGTACGGCGAGATCTCGGCCTTCGAGCGTCTTGCCGAGGACTCCAAGCTCGCGCCGACGCTGGAGGACAAGGTCGCGATCGCGAGCATGGCGGCCGCCGAGTTCGGTCACGTCGCGCGGCTCAACGCCCGTCTCGCCGAGCTCGGTGCCGACCCGTTCGCGGCGATGGCACCGTTCGTGACCGCGATCGATCGCTTCCACGAGTACACGGCTCCGACCGACTGGTACGAGGGCCTGATCAAGGCCTATGTCGGCGACGGCCTGGCCAATGACTTCTACCGTGAGATCGCGGCCTACCTCGACACCGAGACCCGGGACCTGATCGTCGCGTCGCTGGAGGACTCCGGGCACGCGGCGTTCGTCGTCGACCGGGTGCGAGCCGCCATCGCCGCGGACCCGCGCCTCGGTGGCCGGCTGGCGCTCTGGGGACGACGACTGATGGGAGAGGCGCTCACCCAGGCTCAGCGGGTGGCCGCCGACCGCGACGCCCTCTCGGCGCTGCTGGCGGGAGGGGTCGACCGTCCGGGCCTCGACCTGGCCGCGATCGGCCGGATGTTCACCCGGATCACCGAGCGGCACGCCGAGCGGATGGCGGAGCTGGGACTCGCCAGCTGAGCCGGCCGACCCGGCGGGCGGACGCCGCCTCGACGTCCTGGAACAGGCCGTGCCGCGCGCTGAAGCCGGTCAGCCGCAGCACGCGGCGCAGGAACTCGTTGCTGCAGACCACGACGAACTCACCGCCCTGGCGCTCCTGGATCAGCGCCGTCTGGTCGAGCAGGCGGATGCTGGCGCAGTCGAGGAAGTCGACGCCGTCGAGGTCGACGTGCAGGCGCCGGGTCGCGAGGCCGACCGCGTCGTAGCAGGCGGCGCCGAGGTCGGCGTGGGTCATCAGGTCGAGGTCGCCGCGACAGGTCAGCGTGGCCTCGCCGTCGGCGTGCTGGTGGAGCAGGAACTGGTCCATCGGAGGAGCCGTCTCTGGAGCGAGCTCCGCCGTGGGCTGAGCGGATCTCGTCCCTTCCACCGTACCTGCCCGCCCCGGCGTCCATCTCACCCCTGCGGGCGGGCAGGACAGACGCCGATGGTCACCACCGCGTACGGTGGCGACATGTCGCCGAGGCATCCGTGGTCGTTCGTCCTGCTCGCCGGGTACCCACCGATCCGGCGCTCACTCACCCGCACCGGTGGTCCCTCTCACGGGACGGTCTCTTGGTAGCCGACCGGTCGGCTGCCGCGTCCGACCTCGGCACGGTCCCCGACCTCCGCGAGCGGATCCTGCGGCTGCGCGACCACGTGGGGGAGTCGCCGCAGATGACCGCGGTGCTGGCCGAGCTCGAGGCGACCTACGAGCACCTCCGGGTCGCGGCTCAGGAGATCCGGGCCCAGGAGGAGGAGATCCATCGCCTGCTCCGGACCCAGGAGCTGATGAGGTGGCAGCAGCAGCGGGTCCAGCAGATGCTCCCGGCCGCCGTCGTGACCACCGATCTCGACGGCCGGATCTGCGCGGCCAACGCATCGGCCGCCGTCCTGTTCGGCGCCGACGTGGTCCAGCTGGTGCGCACCGGGCTCTTCGAGCTCGTCGCGAGCGAGGACCGCGCCGACCTGCAGGCGGCCGCCGCGCGGCTGGAACCGGGCGGGCGGCTGCGGCGTACGGCGACCGTCGTCGGGCGCGACGGTCGGTCGACCCGGGTCGACGTGAGCGCGGCGACCGGGGCGCCGCACGCTCGCGAGATCTCGTGGGTCCTCGTCGTTCAGGCGCCGGAGGAATCAGGCGAGGGCGTCCAGGTCGCCGTCTCCGAGGCGCTCGTCGACCTCGGCGCCCTGCCCGCGTCGCCCCTCGAGGACCTCGAGCTGCTCCAGCGCGCCGTCGCGATCTGCGCACACGCGCTCGGGGGGAGCGCGGCGGTGAGCATCAGCGCGGGCGCGCCCACGGCGCCGTCGCGGGTGGCCTCCTCCGCTGCGGCCGCTCAGGTGGTCGACGGCGCCCAGCTCGAGCGCGAGGAAGGTCCCAGCGTCGCGGCGTACGCCGAGCGCGCCACCGTCGTGTGCGCTGACCTGCGCACCGCCGACCGGTGGCCGGCACTCGCCGCCGACCCGCGCCTGCCGGCCGTGGCTGCGGTCGCAGCGCCGCTGTCGCTCGGCGGCGAGGTGCTCGGTGTCCTCAGCGTCTACGTGGAGGCCGACCAGCCCGGCGAGCGGCTGGTCCGGTCCGTGGAGCTGCTCGCAGCGGCCCTCGCCGCGGTGCTGCACGAGGCGGTCGTGCGGCGCGAGCTCGCGCAGGAGGTGGCCGATCTCGAGGCCGCGCTCCAGTCGCGGGCCACGATCGACCAGGCGAAGGGGATCATCATGGCCGAGCGGAACTGCAGCGCCCAGGAAGCCTTCGACCACCTCGTCGACCTCAGCAGCACCCAGCACACGAAGCTGCGCGAGGTGGCCCGCGCGCTCGTCGAGCAGCGCTCGGCCGGGTCGGCACCACAGGGGTAACGCCGGCGCACACGGGTACCTGGCCCCGATCCGAGGGAGGAGGGGCCTTGACGACGAACCTGCCCGGTCCGCAGAGCGATGACCCGCGGGCGGCCGGCTTCGAGCACGCCGCCGAGCCCGCCTTCGTCACCGAGGGCGCGCGGCACCGCATCGTGGCGATCAACGCGGCCGCGCGTGCGCACTGGGGCCAGGACGCGCTCGGTGCCGAGCTGGCGACGGCGCTGCCGGCGCTCGAGCCCGAGCAGCTGGACTGCTGGTCGTGGGTCCTGCAGTCGCAGACCCCGACCGAGGTGCCCAGCGCCCTCGGGCCGAGCGGGGGCCCGGCGGTCATGGACCTGCGACCCTGGTGCGGCGCGGACGGACACCCGGCCGGTGTGGTGGCGCACCTGTCGAGGGACCTCCCGGGCGGGCTCGTCGCCACCCGGATGCAGGAGGCGCTGCTGCCCGAGGAGCTGCCCGTCCTCCCGCGGCTGGACCTCGCCGCGACCTACCTGCTGGCCGACGGTGCCGACGGGGCCGCCGGGGACTGGTTCGACGCGCTCCTCACCCCCGCCGGCACCGTCGCACTGGTGGTCGGTGACGTCGCGGGCCGCGGCACCGAGGCCGTCGCCACGATGGCAACGCTCCGAGCCGTCCTGCGCGAGCGGCTGCTCGCTGGGTGCGGCCCGGATGACGCGCTCGCCGCGGTCGGCGGCCTGGTCCCCGGCCTGC
>NZ_JANINT010000010.1 GCF_024509035.1 Nocardioides sp.
CCCTCCATGATCGCGGCGTCGAAGCCCATGCCGGCCATCACCATGAAGTGGGTGTCCTCGAACCCGTCGCCGGAGACCTCGACCAGGTCGATGGCGCGGTCCTGGCCGGTCAGCGCCACGTCGATGGCGGCGCGCAGGTAGAGCGGGATGTCGAGGTTGCGGGCCAGCAGGTTGCCCGTGCCCGCCGGGATGATCCCGACCGGGATGCCGGTGCCGGCGAGCTCGGCGCAGACCTCCCGGACCGTGCCGTCGCCGCCGCACACGAGGACCAGGTCGGCGCCGCCGACCGCGGCGGCCGCGGCCATGCCGGTGCCGGGGTCCTCGATCGTCGTGTAGTGCCAGCTCGGCGACGACCACCCGGCCTCGGCGGCCATCGCGGTCACGATCGACTCGAACTGCCCGACGTCCTCCACCTTGATCGGGTTGAGGATCACGGCCAGCTGTCGCGAGGAGACGAAGACCTCCGGGAGCGGCTCGACGCTCGCGGTGTGGCTGCGGGGCTGCGGGCTGTAGACGGCGAGCGCGAGCGCCACCATGCCGGCGCCGAGCAGGATCCCGCCCACCACGTCGGTGGGGTAGTGGCGGCCGAGCAGGAGCCGGTCGGCGCCCACCCCGAGCACCCCGAGGACCACGCCGAGGGTGGTGATGCGCCGTACGTTCGAGCGCCGGACCAGCATCGCGACCAGGACGATCACGATGCCGCCGAACGCGGCGACCGCTGAGGCGTGTCCGGAGGGGAACGCTGCGTTGTGCAGCAGCGCGTCGGTGCTCTGCCACGGCGGACGGTCGCGGTTGACGGCGCCCTTGATCAGCGTGGTGGACAGCGACGTCGCGAGCATGACGCCGACGGTGAAGATCGCGGCGCGTCGGTACCGGCGGACGAGCATCCCCGCCAGGAGCACGGTGTAGACGGTCATCGCGACCGTCCCGAACGCGATCTCCACCCCGCGGAGGGGCCGGCGCAGCCAGGTCTCGTGCACCGCCCAGGCCTCGGTCGACCGGCCACGGTCGTCGAGGTCGACCAGCACGCTCCAGTCGGAGACGACCGCCCAGGCGAGCAGGCCGAAGAGCGCGAAGCACAGGGCGGCCCAGCTCAGTGCGAGGACGCGGGGACGGTCGAGCACGCGGGTCCTTCGGGTCGGGGGGGCGGTCGCCTGCAGTATGCCGCCCACGCTCACGCTCCCCGCAGCCAGGACAGCACCGTCCTCGTCATCGACCTCGGCATCGACCTCGGCATCGACCGCACCGCTCGTCCTCAGGACGGAGGATCTCGCGCGCGGAGGCGGGTACGCGCCGGATAGCCTTGCGGACATGATCGACCCACGAGTCCTGCGAGACGACCCCGACCGCGTGCGCGCCGCCCAGGCCAAGCGCGGGCTGTCCGACGAGGTCGTGGACCAGGCGCTCGCGGCCGACACCGAGCGGCGCCGCGCGATCGCGGACTTCGAGGCCAAGCGGGCGGAGCAGAAGCAGCTCGGCAAGCTCATCCCGCAGGCCCAGGGCGGGGAGAAGCAGGCCCTGCTGGCCCAGACCAAGACGCTGGCCGCCGAGGTCAAGCAGGCCGAGGCGGCCCAGACCGCCGCCGAGGAGGCCTGGCAGGCGGCCCTGATGAGCATCCCGAACCTCGCGGCCGAGGAGGCGCCGGCGGGGGGCGAGGACGACTACGTCGTGCTCGAGGAGATCGGCACCCCCCGTGACTTCGCCGCCGAGGGCTTCGAGCCGCGCGACCACATCGAGCTCGGCCGGATGCTCGCCGCGATCGACCTCGACCGCGGCGCGAAGGTCTCCGGCTCGCGCTTCTACTTCCTGACCGGCGTCGGCGCCGAGCTCGAGCTCGCCCTGGTCAACCTCGCGATGCAGCAGGCCCGCGAGGCCGGCTTCACCCCGGTGATCGCTCCCTCGATGGTCAAGCCGAGGGCCATGGACGGCACCGGGTTCCTCGGCCAGGCGGCCGACGACGTCTACCGGATCGAGGGCCAGGACATGTACCTCGTCGGGACCTCGGAGGTCCCGATGGCGGCGTACCACTCCGACGAGATCCTCGACGGCGCCGCGCTGCCGCTGCGCTACGCCGCCTTCAGCCCCTGCTTCCGCAAGGAGGCCGGGTCGCACGGCAAGGACACCAAGGGCATCATCCGGGTGCACTGGTTCGACAAGGTGGAGATGTTCGTCTACACCACCACCGAGGAGTCGTACGCCGAGCACCAGCGGCTGCTCGCCTGGGAGAAGGAGTTCCTCGGCAAGCTCGAGCTCGCCTACCGGGTGATCGACGTCGCCGCGGGCGACCTCGGCCTCTCCGCCCAGCGCAAGTTCGACTGCGAGGCGTGGATCCCCACCCAGGGCCGCTACCGCGAGCTCACCTCGACGTCGAACTGCACCGAGTTCCAGACCCGCAGGCTCGACACCCGGGGCCGCTTCGGGCAGGACATCAAGCCCATCTCGACGCTCAACGGCACGCTCTGCGCGATCACTCGCACGATCGTGGCGATCCTCGAGACCCACCAGCAGGCCGACGGTTCGGTGCGGGTGCCGCAGGCGCTCCAGCCCTGGCTGGGCCGCGAGGTCCTGGAGCCGGTCACCACGTGAGCACCCCCCAGAGCACGCCCCAGAGCACGCCCCTGAGCACGCCCGAGGACAGCTGGCGGCCCCGGCTCGTCGCACTCGACATCGACGGCACGATCCTGAAGTGGGTGGAGGGGTCCGGGACGACCCGCGAGGAGATCGCGCCCGCGGTCAAGGAGTCCGTGCACCGCGCGCTCGCCGCGGGAGCGCACGTCGTGCTGGCGAGCGGGCGCTCCCCGCACGGCATGACCAACGTGGCCGACCTGCTCGAGCTGCACGCCGAGGACCGCGACCGCCTGTGGGTCGTGGCGTCCAATGGCGCGGTCGTGTTCCGCTACCCGCCACTGGAGGTCGTGCACGAGGAGACCTTCGACGCGCGGTCCGCGGTGGAGGCGATCCTCGACCGGCACCCGACGGCACTGGTGGCGGTCGAGGAGCGCGGCGTCGGCTACCGCGTCAACTCGCAGTTCCCCGACGGGGAGCTCTCGGGCGACATGATCATCACCGAGATCGACGAGCTGCTCGCGGCCGAGGTGAGCCGGGTGATCATCCGGGACCCCGAGTCCACGGCCGACGAGTTCGTCGCCCTCGCCGAGAGCCTCGGTCTGCAGGGAACCAACTACGTGGTCGGGTGGACGGCGTGGCTCGACCTGGCCCCGGTCGGCGTCTCCAAGGCGTCCGGGCTCGAGTACGTCGCCCGGGAGCTCGGCGTCTCCGCCGACGAGACCCTCGCGATCGGCGACGGACGCAACGACCTGGAGATGTTCGAGTGGGCCCACCGCGGGGTCGCGATGGGCCAGGCCATCGAGGACGTCCTCGCCGCCGCCGACAACGTGACCGGCTCCGTCTACGACGACGGGGTCGCCACCGAGCTCGACCGCTGGTTCGGCTGATGCTGCCCGAGGGTCCGCCCGAGCTGGTCACCAGCGAGCGGCTCCGGCTGCCGGTCTGGACGCCGGAGGAGGCCGAGGACATCCGCGCCGGCCGCCGGCGCGAGGGATGGCACCGCGACTACCCGCGCCAGGACGACCGTGACGCCGCCACGATCTACCGCGTCGGCGACGCCTGGGCGCCGCGGCACATCGTGCGCGGCACGACGACCCTCGGCTCGATCGGGTTCTTCGGCCCCCCTGAGCCCGCGGCCGACGGCCTGCCGGAGGTCGAGGTGGGCTACGGCATGGTGGCGGAGGCCCGCGGCTGGGGCTTCGCCACCGAGGCGCTGCGTGCGCTGCTCGCCGAGACCGACCGGCTCGGCGTACGCGTCCGGGCGAGCGTCGAGCCCACGAACGCCGCGAGCATCCGGGTGCTCGCCACGTGCGGGTTCACCGAGCTGCGCGGCAGCAACGAGGACGGCGAGCTCGTGATGGTGCGGCCGCTGCCGGCGCCATGAACCGCCCACGCCTGGTCGCCACCGACCTCGACGGCACGCTCGTCCGCTCGGACGGCACGGTCTCGCCGTACACCGCCGAGGTGCTCGCCGCCGTCGAGGCGACCGGGGCGGTCGTGGTGTTCGTGACCGGCCGGCCGCTGCGCTGGGCCGCGGAGGTCTTCGAGCACGTCGGCGAGCACGGCCTTGCCATCGTGGCCAACGGGGCCCTGGTCTGGGACGTCGGCCGCCACGACGTGCACCTGCTCCGGCCGATCGATCCCGCGCTCGGGCTCGAGGCCTGCCGGCTGCTCCGCGCGGCGGTCCCGGACACGGCGTTCGCAGTCGAGACGCTGGGAGGGATCGCCGTGGAGGAGGGGTTCGCCGACGACCATCGGGTCCCCGCCGGCGCGCGCCACGCGCCGCTGGCCGAGCTCTTCGACGAACCGGTGGTCAAGCTGCTCGCGCGTCACGAGCAGCTGCAGCCCCAGGAGTTCTGGGACCTCGCGGAAGAGGTGCTCGAGGGCCGGCTGGTGATCACCTGGTCGTCGAGCTCCGCGCTGCTGGAGATCAGTGCGCCCGGGGTCACCAAGGCCTCGACGCTGGCGCTGCTGTGCGACGACCTCGGCGTCAGCGCCGAGGAGGTCATCGCGTTCGGCGACATGCCCAACGACCTGCCGATGCTGGCCTGGGCCGGGACGGCGTACGCGATGGCCGACGCCCACCCGACCGTCACGGCGGCGGCCGACCACGTCGCGCCCGGCCATGACGACGACGGTGTCGCGCGGGTCCTGGCTGGTGTCTTCGACCTGTGATCTGTTGAGATGGACGGCGTGCCTGTGACCCGTGCCCTGCTCTCCGCGCTGCTGCTGGCCGGCAGCCTGCTGGTCGCGACGCCCGGCGGCGCGACGGCAGCGCCCGACGGACGGTGCCCGCAGTCGCGCGCAGGCATCGACCAGCTCACGATGAAGGCCGACGACGTCTTCACCGCCACCGTCGACAAGCGCACCGGTCAGGGCCGCACGGTGGTCTACGACGTCTCGGTCGACCGGGTCTACAAGGGCGACCTCGACTCGGTCGAGGCCACCGTGTCGACGCCGTCGTCGGCGCGGGAGTGCGGCCTACCCGACCTGCGGGCGGGGACGGACTACGTCTTCTTCACCGCCGGTGCCGACCTGGAGACCACGAGCACCTCCGGCACCGCGCAGGCCACCGACGCCCGCGTCGGACGGATCGAGCGGCTGCTCGGCGAGGGGCGCAGCGTGGCACCCGTCGAGCCCGCGGAGGCGACGTTCACCCGGGTCGCCGGGGAGCGCACCAGCTTCGAGCGGCTCGCCGCCCCCGGTGCCGCCCTGGCCATCGTCGGTGTCCTCGGGCTGCTGCTCGTCGCCGGGCTGGGGCGCCGGCGCTCCTGACGTTGACCCGCCCGAAACTTCACGACGGGTCAACGCATCATGTCGACAATTCTCGTTGACCCGCCCGAAAGTTTTGGGCGGGTCAACGTGGTCAGAGGTACATGCCGCCCGAGTCGCCGGGGCGCGGAGCCTGGCCCTCGGGCTGCTGGCCGGCGGGGGGCGTCATCGCCTGGGGCAGCGCCCGGCGGATCTGCTCGAACTGCGCCCGTGCGGCCATCTGCTGGGCGTAGATCGCGGTCTGGATGCCGTGGAAGAGGCCCTCGAGCCAGCCGACCAGCTGGGCCTGGGCGATCCGCAGCTCGCCGTCGGAAGGCACGTTGTCGTCGGTGAACGGCAGCGTCAGCCGGTCGAGCTCCTCCACGAGCTCGGGCGCCAGACCGGCCTCGAGCTCCTTGATCGAGGCCTGGTGGATCTCCTTGAGCCGGTTGCGGCTGGCCTCGTCGAGGGGCGCGGCCTTCACCTCCTCGAGCAGCTGGCGGATCATGCTCCCGATCCGCATCACCTTGGCGGGCTGCTCGACCAGGTCGGTGATGGCGCGCTCGTCGTCGCCCTCGCCCTGGTCGTCGCCCTCGACGGCGCCCTGCAGCGCGGAGGCCGGCACCGAGCCCATCGGCTGGCCGTCGGGGCCGATGATCACGACCTGCTGCTCCTGCTCGTCCTGTGCGCCCTGCTCGCTCATGCCACCACCGTATCCGGGCGGCCGAGCCCTCGCCCCTCTGGTCAGACCGTGAGGAGGATCTTGCCGCTGTGCTCGCCCGAGCCCATCAGCTCGTGCGCGGTGGCGACGTCGGCCAGCGGCATGGTGCCGTGCACGACGGGGCGTACGACGCCGGCCGCCACCAGCGGCCAGACGTGCTCCACGACCGAGGCGCAGATCGCGGCCTTCTCGTCGGACGGGCGGGCCCGCAGGGTGGTCGCGATGATCGCCCCGCGCTTGCGCAGCAGCTTGTTGATGTCGAGCTCGGCCTTGGTGCCGCCCTGCATCCCGATGATGACCAGGCGGCCCTCGGTGGCCAGGGCGTCGAGGTTGCGGTCGAGGTACTTCGCGCCCATGTTGTCGAGGATCACGTCCGCCCCGTGGCCCTCGGTCGCCGAGCGCACCTCCTCGACGAAGTCCTGCTCGCGGTAGTCGATCGTCACGTCGGCCCCGAGCGCGGCACACGCGGCCCGCTTCTCGGGAGTGCCCGCGGTGGTGAGCACCCGGGCGCCGAGGTGGTGCGCCAGCTGGATCGCGAACGTGCCGATGCCGCCGGCCCCGCCGTGCACCAGGAACGCCTCGCCAGGCTTGAGCCCGGCGATCATGAACACGTTGGACCACACGGTGCACGCGACCTCCGGCAGCGCCGCGGCGGTGACCAGGTCGACGCCGTCGGGGACGGGCATCAGCTGCCCGGCCGGTACGGCGACCAGCTCGGCGTACCCGCCGCCGGCCAGCAGGGCGCACCCCCGGTCGCCGACGGACCAGCCGGTCACGCCCTCGCCGACGGCCGTCACCGTGCCGCTGCACTCCATCCCGATGACGTCGGAGGCGCCGGGAGGCGGTGGGTAGAAGCCCTGCCGCTGCAGGAGGTCGGCACGGTTGAGGCCGGCGGCGGCGACGGCCAGGACGACCTCGCCGGGGCCGGGCTCGGGGTCGGGCAGCTCGCCCACGGAGAGGACCTCGGGTCCGCCGACGCCGTCGGCGATCACAGCACGCATGGCGCCCAGACTAGGCAGCGGCCACCAGGCCGGGCCGATCAGTCCTCGTCGTCGGCGTCCTCGTCCTCGTCGCCGTCGTCCTCGAACGCGTCGCCCGTGTGGTCGACGGTGCTGTCGTCCGGCACCGGGTCGTTGATGTCGTCGGGATCGGGGGCGTTCGCCGGGCGGTCCCAGCCGTCGGCGAGCGCCTGGGCGCGCGCCGCGAGTGCCTCCACGGTCTCCGGGTCGGCGTCCTGCGAGCCGGCCGCGAAGCCGAGCAGGTACGCCGTGATCGGTGCCGCCGGCCGGGCGACGTTGTGGGCCGCGGCGCGGGCCAGGTCGAGCACCAGGCCCTCGTCCAGCTCGGTGTCCACATCGAGCACGTCGCTCAGCTCGTCGATCCAGTCGTGGAGGTTCACGGAGGACAGATTTCCCGTAACGCGCGCCCCTCGCAACCCCCCGTCGCCAGCGTCACAGGTCGCGCAGGTCCTCCCAGGTGTCCACGTCGCGTCCCTCCTCGTGCTCCGGTGCGACGAGCACCAGGTCGAGGTCGGCGAGCAGCCGCCGCAGCGACATGCCGTGCTGGGCCTCGTGGTCGGGACGGATCTCGTCGAGGCGCACGGCGTCGAGGACGCCGGCGAGCTGCCGGTTCCCCGCGGCGTCGGTGAGGAAGGCGCCGTCGTGCCCGACCGCTGCCTCGTGGAGGCGTCGGAACGTCCACGGCGTCACCAGCGGCATGTCCACCGCGAGGACGCCGAGGGTCCGGGGGGTGCGCACCAGCGCGTCACGGCCGGTGAGCAGGGCCGCCACGGGGCCGCCGTACCGCGGGTTCTCCCGCGTGAACGTCACCGGCCGCGTGGTCGGCACCGGATCGCCGACCACGACCACCTCCGAGGCGTCCATGAGCGCCTCGATCGCGTGCTCGAGCAGCGTGCGTCCGTGGTACTCGACCGAGGCCTTGTCGGCGCCGTCCAGGCGGGCGGCGCGGCCACCGGCGAGCAGCACCGCGCAGAACCCCGTCGTGCCGGGAGGGAGGTCCATGGGCGTCAGTCTCGCATCGGTGGCACGCTGAGGTCCGTGTCCTCCGCCACTCCCGACGTCCGTACCGACGCCCGCCTGAGCGTCGCGCTCGTCCAGCACGCCTCCGGCCTGGACCCGGACGCCAACCGGGCCCTGCTGGGCGACCTCACCCCCGAGGGCGCGGACCTCGTCGTGTTCCCCGAGGCGTTCGCTCGCGACTTCGGGGACGCGGGCTCCGACGTGAGCGCGTACGCCGAGGCGCCGGACGGCCCGTTCGCGACGGAGCTGGAGCGCGTCGCGGCCGGTCACCGCGCCACGCTGGTCGCCGGCATGTTCGAGTCGAGCGAGGATCCCGAGCGTCCGTACAACACCCTGCTCCTGCGGGGCGCGGCGCACGCGTCGTACCGCAAGGTCCACCTCTACGACTCCTTCGGCTACCGCGAGTCCGACCGGCTCACGGCCGGCCCGGTCGGATCACCCGTCGTGGTCGACCTCGGCGGCGTCCGGGTCGGGCTGATGACCTGCTACGACCTGCGCTTCCCCGAGATGGCGCGCCTGCTCGTGGACCAGGGAGCCGAGCTCCTGGTCGTCCCGTCCGCCTGGGTCGCCGGGCCGCGCAAGGTCGACCACTGGCGCACGCTGGTACGCGCCCGGGCGATCGAGAACACGGTGTTCGTCGCGGCCGCCGGCCAGCCCGGACCCCGCTACACCGGGCACTCGATGGTGGTGGATCCGCTCGGCGACGTCCTCGCCGAGGCCGGCGAGGGGCCCGAGGTGGTGACGGCGACGGTGCGTCTCGCGGACCTCGCGGAGGCCCGGAAGACCAACCCGTCGCTGGCCAACCGGCGTCTGTAACCTGACCTCTCGTGTCCAGGTCCGCCCCGCGTCGTCGTGCCGAGCGGCCGCCGTCGCGCCGTGAGCGTGCCGCCGAGGGCGTGCGCACGCGGGCCGAGCGGGTGGCGAGCTCCCGGGCGCCGTTGGTGCTGTGGTGGCTGGTCCTGCTCGCCGGCTTCGGCTCGCTGGTGGCCTGCCTCGCCGAGCGCGGGCCGACCTGGCTCTGCGGGGCGGGCTCGATCGCGGTGGTCACGGCGTACTCCTGGGCGCTGGCCGCGCGCACGGGCGGGCGACCGGTCGTCGTGGGGCTGGTCGCGCTCGTCCTCGGTGTCGTGGTGGTCGTGAGCGACGACGACTCCCTGCGCACGGGAGCCGCGGTGCTGACCTGCGTGGTGTCGGCGGTGCTCGCGGTGATGGCGACGGTCCCCGCGGTGCGGTTCGTGCACGTGGTGCGTGAGGTCGTGATCGCGGTCGCCGTGGCGGCGGTCGGCGCGTTGGCGACCGTCGGCTTCGAGCCGGTGGTGACGGTCGCCCGGTTCGAGTACGCCACCTTGGGCCTGTCGTTCTTCGGTGCGCTGCTGCTCGTCTACCGGCTCGGCGCGGGTCTGCACGGCCTGGGCCGTCGCGGGGTGGCGACGGTCCTGATCGGGAGCCTGGTGCTGGCCCTGACCCTGGCCTACGCCGAGCTGCTGCGCCGGTACGGCACGCCCGCTGTCGTGGACCGGCTCTTCGACGTCGTCGACTGGAGCCGCGACCACCTCGGCGCCTTCCCCCGCCCGCTGGAGGCGCTCCTCGGGATCCCGGCGCTGGCCTGGGGCACGCACATGCGCGCCCGGCGCCGGCAGGGCTGGTGGGTGTGCGCGTTCGGGGTGGCCGCGACCATCCCGGTCGCCGTGGCGCTGGTCAACCCCTCGATCACGTTGGTGGAGGGCGGGCTCTCGGTCGTGTACGGCGTGGTCGTCGGCCTGATCCTCGGTTTCCTGCTGATCCGGCTCGATCTCGCCCTCACCGCCCCGCGGGGCAGCCGCGGCCGTCGGGGCCGGCGCGACGAGGAGGCCGGTGCCCTGCGACCCGAGCCCAGCCGCACCCGCGCGCTGCTCTGAGCGTCTGGCTCGGAGCACGCGGCTCCGGTTCGGGGCTACGCGTCGGTAACGGCTAGCGTCGGCAGCATGGCGCGTGAGCAGGTCACCGAGGTGCTGGCGGAGATGGTCGCCAACGTGCTGAGCGTTGCGGTCGCTCCCGGCGACACGGTCGCAGCAGGCGACACCGTGGTGCTCCTGGAGTCGATGAAGATGGAGATCCCGGTGCTGCTCGAGGCGCCCGGGACGATCCGAGCGGTGAAGGTCGCCCCCGGCGACGTCGTCCAGGAGGGCGACGTGCTCGTGGAGCTCGTGCGTTAGCTCGCGCGACCCCGGTGTCGCTTCCTCATGTGGCAGAGGGGGCGGGATTCGAACCCGCGGTAGGTCTCCCTACGACCGCTTTCAAGGCGGTTCCGATCGGCCACTCCGGCACCCCTCCTGGACAGCCCGCGAGCGCGGCTCGCGGCTGGTCCGGCGCACCAGGGTATCCGGCGCTGCTGCGGGCCGGGGTGGTCCGGGGGCTACTCCGAGCCGCCCAGCTCCAGCTCGACCTCGTCGTAGGCGAGGTCGTGCAGCCGCTGGGCGTGCCGGCCGAGGTCGACCAGCAGCCGGTCCAGCTCCCGGTGCACCGCGTCGACGTCGGGGCTCTCGAGCACCGCCGGTCCGAGGGCGCTGAGGCGGGCGAGCAGTGACGAGCGCTCGCGCAGGAGGCTGCCGGTGCGGGCGACCAGCCAGCCCTCGTCGGCGTACTCGGCCTCGGTGAGGAGGGTGTCGCGCACGAGCGCCATCTGCTGACGCACCGACCACCGCCAGCTGCCGAGCGACATCTCTGGCTCGTGCCTGGCCTCCAGGGCCTGCCCCAGGCCCTGCAACGCGACGGACATCCCGGTCGTGGTGATCGTCATCGGAGCCTCCCGGTGGCCCGGAGCTGTGGGGGAGCTTCGAGTGTCACCCGGACGGCACGCCGCCACAACCCGCTGCGGGGCCCCAATCCGATGTCTTGTTCAATCAACCCATGCCCGACGACCGCCTCGACCCCTCGACGTCCGACTATCGGCTCGCGCCGGCCTTCGCCGCCCGATTCGTGGGGGTGATGCTCGTCGGTCTTGCGGTCGCCCTGGTCGTGGTGACCCTGCTGGTCGCGATCCTCAGCCTCCCGACCGTCACCTTGCTGGTGGCGGTGGTGGTCGGTGTCGCCGGCGTGCTCGGCGCCGGGGTCGCGATCTCCCAGCGGGTGGCGGTGGTCCACCTCGACGAGGCCGGCTACCGCGTGCGCCTGGTCCGTGGCGTCGGTGTCGCGGCGGCCGACTGGCGCGAGGTCGAGGAGGCGGTCGCCGCCTCACCCCGCGGAGTGCCGGTGCTGGAGCTGCGCCTGACCGAGGGGCGCACCACGACGATCCCGGTGCAGGCGCTCGCGGCCGACCGTGAGGAGTTCGCGCGCGACGTGCGCGACCACCTCCAGCGCGGGCAGCGACTGCGCCCGCTCGCTGACCCGGGCGCGCCGTGACGTACGCCGCCCCGGCGGCAGGCTGCCCCTGATTGGTCGTCGGCGCCGGGGCCTTGTAGCCTGTGCGGGCTGTCGGGGAGGCGTCGCCTAGTCCGGTCTATGGCGCCCGCCTGCTAAGCGGGTTGAGGGCAAACCCCTCTCGCGGGTTCAAATCCCGCCGCCTCCGCCAGCCGAACCGCCCCCGGTCCCGTGATGGACCTGGGGCGGTTTCCACGTTCCGTCCCTGGCGACGTCGGCCGTCGTTATCCTGAGAGGCGGTATCAGTTCGGGGGTCCGTAGGTCGATGGTGGACGAGGTCGGGTTCACGCATGGGCCGCGCTCGCGCATCACCGAGGAGCGCCGCCAGGCAGCGCTGGACGCCGCAGCCGTCCTCCAGCTCCGCCGCAGTGAGATCGCCGCGTGCCTCGCGCGCGGCGAGCCGTGTGAGGCGGAGGTGGTCGCGCGGACGCTGGCCGGTGCGCAGCTCTGGATCCGCGACGAGATCCGCGCCTGGCGCGAGCTGCTGACCGTGCGCCCGTCGGGCACCCTGCCGCACCTGCGAGTGAGCCTGCCCTACAACCGTGAGGTGATCGCGAACGGTCTGCGGATGATCAGTCTCTGGGACTGGGACGGCCTCAAGCCGGAGGCCCGCCGTCTGCTGGCGGGGGAGCGGGTGGGCCGCTACCTGTTCGGCGTCGGCCCGGTGCAGATGAACATCGTCGACCGCCGCTTCGTGGTGCTCCAGGGCCCGTTCCTCGACGGCGAGCCGACCGTGATGGCCGTGACCGCGCCGGACTGCGTCGCCGCGGCCTGGCAGTACTGGCATGCCGCCGTGGCGTCCTCCTACCCGGCGGACGAGGACGAGGCGGTCGAGCTCGAGGGCCTGACGCCTCGACAGCGTCAGATCGCGGCGCTGCTCGCCGTGGACACCCGGGACGAGGCGATCGCCGAGACGCTGGGCGTGAGCGTGCGCACCGTGCGCGCGGACGTCGCCCAGCTCATGGCCGCTCTCGGGGTCCGCTCGCGGTTCGCGGCCGGCACCCGCTTCCGCGAGATGGTGGACGACGGATGATCGCGCCAGCGTCGTTCCACGGGTCCACCCACGGTCCGCGCTCGCGCATCACGGAGGAGCGCCGTCAGGGGGTGCTTGACGCCGTGGCACTCCTGCAGATCGCTCGCAGTGAGATCGCAACCTGCCTTGCGCGGGGCGAGCCGTGCGAGGCGGAGGTGGTCGCTCGCACCACCAGCGGTGCCCAGCTGTGGATCCACGACGAGGTCACCCGCTGGCGTGAGCTGTTGACCGTGCGTCCTGCGGGCACGGCGGGACCACTGCGGTCGATCCTCCCTCGCAACCGGGAGCTGATCGCCAACGGCCTGCAGATGGTGAGCCTGTGGGACTGGGACGGGCTCAAGCCCGAGGCGCGCCGGCTGCTGGCAGGGGAGCGGGTCGGTCGCTACTTGTTCGGGGTGGGGCCGGTGCAGATGAACCTCGTCGATCGGCGGTGGGTCCTGTTGCAGGGCCCCATGGTGGAGGGTGAGCCCACGGTGATGGCGGTGACCGACCCGGCCTGTCTTGCAGCCGCGTGGCGGTACTGGCATGCCGCGGTGGCGTCGTCGTATCCGGCGGACGAGGACGAGGCGGTCGAGCTCGAGGGCCTGACGACTCGCCAGCGGCAGGTGGCGGCGCTGCTCGCGGTGGACATCCGGGACGAGGCGATCGCCGAGACGCTGGGCGTGAGCGTGCGCACCGTGCGCGCGGACGTCGCCCAGCTCATGGCCGCTCTCGGGGTCCGCTCGCGCTTCGCCGCGGGCGTTCGCTTCCGCGCCGCGATCGAGGAGCCGTGAGGCGCAATGATTCTTGCCTTGCCTCGGCCGCGGTCTGCGGTCCTGGCCACGCGGGACCACCCCTTGCTCACGGACGAGTTGGTCGGGGGGTACTGATGGATCGGGGGCTCGTTGATGGACCAGGTGAACCTGGGGCCGCGACATCGCATGCCGCATGAGCGCCTGCACGCCGTGCTGGACGCGGCGGCAGTCCTGCAGGTGCGCCGCAGCGAGCTCGCCTCGGCACTCGAGCGAGGCCAGGCCTGCGGGGCATGGGTGGTCGCTCGGGGCCTCTCGGCCGTCAACGACTGGATACGTGAGGACATCAAGGGCTGGCGCGACCTGCTATCGGTGCGTCCTTCGGCGACGGTGGCCGAGCTCAGGGTCTCCGTCCCGTACAACCGGCAACTGGTGGAGAACGGCCTCCGCATGGTGAGCCTGTTCGACTGGTACGGCCTCGACCCGGCCTCGCGACAGCTCCTCGCCGGGGAGCAGCTCGGGGACTACCGCCTGGGGGTGGCGCCCGTCCAGATGAAGATCGTGGACCGCCGCAACGTGCTCCTCCAGGGGCCGTTTGTCGATGGTGAGATGACCCTGATGGTGGTCACTGCGTCGGATTGTATGGCGGCGGCGTGGCAGTACTGGCACGCGGCGTTGGCAGGGTGCTACCCGGCGGCCGAAGAGCGACGGGACCTGCGGCAGCTCACCCACCGCCAGCGCCAGGTCGCGGCTCTGCTTGCGGAGGATGCCCGTGACGAGGTGATCGCAGAGACGCTCGGCGTGAGCGTCCGCACCGTGCGGGCGGACGTTGCGCGCCTCATGGACGCGCTGGGTGTCCGGTCCCGGTTCGCCGCCGGCGCGCGTTTCGCGGAGCTCAGCGGCGAGCGCTGACCCAAGGGGCCCGGTTGCAGGTTCCTGCAACAGGCGCGACGACGTGGCTGGCCGCGCCCTAGGCTCCAGGCCGGGTCGGGGCTGACTGCCCTCGATCGCGTGCCGGGCTGCCACGGGGGACAGTCCGGATGCGGCTCCCGCTCCCTGATCCGGGTGCGGGAGCTCGGCCCACGTGGGGGCCGCCCGTCCCGTGATTCATGCATGCAAGCCGTTGCAGAAATGTGCAATGCACAATTTTGAGGCGGTCGTTTCTTCGCGTGCGGACGCCTCGCGCCAGGACAATCGTCGCACCGGGTCTTCCGTGGGACCCGCGTAGAAGGTGGAGAGGGAACATGAACATTGCACGTAAGGTCGCCGTCGCCGCTATCACCGCGACGCTGAGCTTCGGCCTTCTGGGGATCTCGGCCCCGGCGCACGCCGACAGCAGCTGGGGCATCGGCCGCCCCGGTCCCGGCGGGGGTCGCTAACAGCTCGGTCGAGCCGGGGACCCAACTCACCCCCCACTTGTTCGGTCCCAGTGCCACCCCCCCGGCCCGGCTCGACCACCATGACGAAGGGCAGTGACGCAAAGCGTCACTGCCCTTCGTCACGTCTCTGTCGAGCCAGGGTCGGTGCCTAGTCTGCCGTGATCTCTTCGTCGCCGTCCTCATCGTCCGTCCCGGTAATGCCCAAACGCCCGATGCGGTAGCCGAGCTGGAAACGCGTCTCGGCCTCGAACTCCTCCTTGAGATCGGCGATGTAGCCCGCATAGGTCCGCGGGCTCACGCCCAGACGCTTGGCGGAGACCGGGTCGGAGTGCCCCTCGATCAGCATCCGGAGCGTCATCGACCGCTGCTCGGAGGCGATGTCGCGCATGACCGAGGCCTCACTGCTGGTGAACGGGCGCCCTCGCTCCCACGAGCGCTCGAACACGTCGACCAAGTAGGCCACCACGGACGGCTCCCGGACCACCAAAGCGATGCGATGGGTCTCCTTGCTGGGCAGAATCGCCGTCCGGCGGTCGACCACGATCATCCGGTTGAAGAACTCGTCGAGGGTGCGCACCTCACCGCCGCGTGCCGTGATCTCAGCGACGTACTCTCGCGTCGAGTTGTTGCGACGCGCGCTGTGCTGGTACAGCGTGCGCATGCGAGCGCCTCGTTCGAGCAACGCGGTGTCGCGCAGCACCACATGGGGCAGCGCCTTAGTGTCGCGGATCGCCTGCGGTTGTGCGGTGAGCACCTCCTCCTCGCAGTCCGCCACCAGGCTGGCGATGAACGGGTCGATCTCCTCCAGCGGAAGGTAGGTGAACGGGCCACCGGCGATCTCCTGAGGTGCCCGGCGCCAGGCGTGCGACAGCGCGCCGAAGGCGGTCGCCCACTGGGACGACTCGCTCAGCAGCCGCGCGCCCTCCTGGCCGAGTGGCGACACCACGCGGGACTGGACGATCGCAGGATCCTGGGCCTCCCACCGGGCACTGTCCGAGGACATTCGCACCAGCCCCAGCGAGCGCAGCAGCTCCAGCGCGGGGTGAAGGTCACCTCCGGGTACGAGGCGCCGATCCTCGGTGGAGATCCCGCTGGCGGTGACCATCTCCTCGTAGAGCGCCGTGCCAGCACTCTCGAACAGTGCCCGATCGTCCGGACCCAAGGACTCCACGGCGTGCCTCCCCTTTCGACCGTCCCCCCATGCGTGCCGAACCTGTGAGCCGATGATTCCACAGGAGCCGACACGAAGGGCCCCGTCCGTGGTGGACGGGGCCCTTCGGGTGATCTTCGTGACGCTCGGATCGGACGGGCTGGTCAGTCCCCGAGGCGGGCGCGCAGGCCGTCGAGCTCGGTCCAGAGGACGGCCGGCAGGTCGTCGCCGAACTTCTCGAACCACTCCTGGATCTGCGGCAGCTCCGCGCGCCACTCCTCGACGTCGACGGCGAGAGCGGCCTCGAGGTCCTCCCGGGACATGTCGAGGCCCTCGGTGTCGAGCGAGTCGGGGGTCGGCACGTGGCCGATCGGGGTCTCGACCGCGGCCGCCTGCCCGTCGATGCGCTCCACGACCCACTTCAGGACCCGGCTGTTCTCACCGAAGCCCGGCCACAGGAACCCGCCGTCGGCGTCGCGGCGGAACCAGTTGACGTAGAAGATCCGCGGCAGCTTGGCGGCGTCGTTGTCCTTGCCGACCGTGATCCAGTGGTTGAAGTAGTCGCCGGCGTTGTAGCCGATGAACGGCAGCATCGCCATCGGGTCGCGGCGTACGACGCCGACCTGGCCGACCGCGGCGGCGGTGGTCTCCGAGGAGAGCGTGGCGCCGAGGAACGTGCCGTGGGTCCAGTCGCGGGCCTCGAAGACCAGGGGGACGGTCGTCTTGCGCCGGCCGCCGAACAGGATCGCGTCGATCGGGACGCCGCGCGGGTCGTCGTACTCCGGCGCCAGGATGTCGCACTGCTTGATCGGGGTGCAGTAGCGGCTGTTGGGGTGGCTGGAGAGGAAGTCGCTCTCCGGAGTCCACTCCTCGCCCTTCCACGAGGTGGCCTTGGCCGGAGTGTTCTCCAGCCCCTCCCACCAGATGTCGCCGTCGGGGGTGAGGGCGACGTTGGTGAAGACCGAGTTGCCCTTGTTGATGGTGGCCATCGCGTTCGGGTTGGTGTGCTCGTTGGTGCCGGGCGCCACGCCGAAGAAGCCGTACTCGGGGTTGACCGCCCACAGCCGGCCGTCCTCGCCGACCCGCATCCAGGCGATGTCGTCGCCGAGGGTCTCCACCTTCCAGCCGGGGATCGTCGGCTTGAGCATCGCGAGGTTGGTCTTGCCGCAGGCGCTCGGGAACGCCGCCGCGACGTACTTCACCGTGCCCTCGGGCGAGGTCAGCTTGAGGATCAGCATGTGCTCGGCGAGCCAGCCCTCGTCGCGGGCCATCACGCTGGCGATGCGCAGGGCGTAGCACTTCTTGCCGAGCAGCGCGTTGCCGCCGTAGCCGGAGCCGTAGGACCAGATCGCCCGCTCCTCGGGGAACTGCACGATGTACTTGGTGTCGTTGCACGGCCAGGCGACGTCGGCCTGTCCCGGCTCGAGGGGGTGGCCGACCGAGTGCAGCGCCGGGACGAACTCGGCGTCGAGCTCCTCCATGCGCGCCAGCACGTTGCTGCCCATGCGGGCCATCACGCGCATCGAGGCGGTGACGTACGCCGAGTCGGTGATCTCCACGCCGAACATGGGCTTCTCGGCGTCGAGGTGACCCATCACGAACGGGATCACGTACATCGTGCGACCACGCATGCACCCCTGGTAGAGGTCGCGCATCAGCGACTTCATCTCCTGGGGGTCCATCCAGTTGTTCGTCGGCCCCGCGTCGCGCTTGTCGACCGAGCAGATGTAGGTCCGGTCCTCGACGCGCGCCACGTCGATCGGGTCGGAGGCGGCGTAGAACGAGTTCGGCTTGATCTCGGGGTTGAGCCGCGTGAACGTGCCGGTCGACACCAGCGCGTCGGTGAGCTCGGTCCACTCCTCGTCGGAGCCGGTGCACCAGTGGATGCGGTCGGGCTGCGTCATCGCAGCGACCTCGTTGACGAAGTCGAGGATGCCCTGGTGCGTGGTCGGCGGGCGGGTGCTCGTCGCCTCACCGGAGTCGGTGGTCGGTGCCTGCGTCTCGGCGGTCATTGCCTGGTTCCCTCTCGCGGATTCGCGGTGGACACCCGACTGTCGGGGCCTCCGGCCGTCGACGCGTCGACGGTGTGTCGTGGAGTCGGTCTTGGTGCGGCCGGCGTCGTTGGCGGCGACTTGGTGGGGCCCGGAGGAGGTCGGCCAACCGACCGGACCCCCTGGGGTGGGGCGACAGTACCCCTGCATTTCCGCGCGGACACATTGGAACGTTCAACGCTCCGTGGGCTCCGTCACACTGCGAGAATCCCTGTCTACATAAGGCTTTCTTCCGCATTTTCGTGACCAAAGAACAGCGCGACGCGCGGTCCCTCCGGCGTCCTCGCGGACGTTGCGCAGCGGTCCTCCAGGCCCCGATTTCGGCCGTGGTCGGGAGGTCCGCTATCCTCGACAGGTCGCTCATCTCGATGCGCGGCGGGCGCCCGTAGCTCAACGGATAGAGCATCTGACTACGGATCAGAAGGTTTGGGGTTCGAATCCCTACGGGCGCGCAGGTGCGAAGGGCCGGCTCCGACTCGGGGCCGGCCCTTCGTCGTTCATCGGCGTCGACGCTCTCCTGGTCCGGCGCCGGTCCAGTCACCTCCTCAGATCCGGCACCGACCAGCCGATCGGGGCCTCGTGGCGTGGGAGGGGCCGGACATGGCTTGAGGCCCAGGGGGTGAGATGGAGGAGAACGCCGTCTGGCAGCGCGCCCTTCGCCCCTTCGCGTGGGTGTCCGGCGACCCCGACCCGCGCGGGTTGCAGGTCGGATTCTTCGTGCTGATCGTGCTCGACCGGCTCCTTCGGCGAGCGGGCGGGGTGCCGCTCGGCGATGGCAACTGGCCGCTGCGGGGGGCCGCGTTCGCGCTGCTCGTGCTGGTCGTCGTGTGCCTCGTCCCGGGTCGCTGGAGCCGACGACGGACGGTGGCCCTTCTCGCCGGCGCCGACCTCGCCGCCATCGGCATCGGATCGTTGGGTCCCGAGACGGGAGGCATCGGGCTGCTGCTGGTGCTGCCGGCCCTCTGGCTGGGCAACGAGTTCCGCCTGCGGGGGGCCGTCGCCGCGGCCCTCGCGACCCTCGGTCTGGTCACCGTGCCCGGTCTCCTCGCCCACGGCCTGGAGGGCGAGTGGCTCGCGCGCTTCGTGCCGCTCCCGATCCTCGCGGGCCTCGGCGCCCTCGCCCTGGCCGCGGGCCTCGACATCGCCGAGGCGGCGCAGCGCCGGGCCGAGGCGGGCGAGCATCGGCTCGCACGGGCCCTGCGTGCCTTGGAGGCAGAACGGCAGACCGCACAGGAGGTCTTCGACTCCGTCGACGTGGGCCTGATGCTGCTCGATCGCGAGGGCCGCCGAGTCGGCATGAACCGCCGGTACGAGGAGTGCGTCAACCTCTCGCTCTCCGACACCCCGCTCCCGTGGCCAGGCGACACCTTCGCAGCGGACGGGACGACCCGGCTCCGGCCGGACGAGGTCCCGAGCGCCCGTGCGGCGCGCGGCGAGGAGTTCGACGACTACCGGATCTGGGCCGGAGCCGACCCCCGCACGCGCCGGTGCCTCTCGGTGTCGGCGCGCCGAGCGACGGGCCCCGACGGGAAGCCCGTCGGGGCGGCCCTCGCCTGTACCGACATCACCGAGCTGATGCGCGCCTTGGAGGTCAAGGACGAGTTCGTCGCGACCGTCTCGCACGAGCTGCGCACGCCGCTCACCTCGATCGCCGGCTACGTGAGCATCCTGCTCGAGGACGCCGACCTCGATGCCGCGATCGAGCGCAAGCTGCGCGTCGTCGATCGCAACACCAAGCGGCTCACCGGGCTCGTGGAGGCGCTGCTCCAGGAGGCCCACCTCGTCGACGGCGTCCTCCCGCTCGCGCCCTGCGAGATGGACCTCGCCGGCGTCGTCGCTGAACGGGTGCGAGCTGCCGAGCCCACGGCGATGGCCAGCGGTGTCGACCTCGAGTACGACGGCGCGTCGGCGTCCGTCGTGCTGGCCGATCCGGAGCGGATCGGCCAGGTCGTCGACAACCTGGTCTCGAACGCGATCAAGTACACCCCACGTGGGGGCCGGGTGCGCGTCGGCGTGGAGTGCTGCGACGCGGGCGTGGAGCTGCGCGTCGTCGACACCGGTATCGGGATCTCGCCCCCCGACCTCGAGCGGCTCTTCACCCGCTTCTTCCGCACGCGCGCCGCCATGGAAGCGGCGATCCAGGGAGTGGGACTCGGCCTGAGCATCGCCAAGGCCATCGTCGAGCAGCACGGCGGCCGGATCGAGGTCGCCAGCGAGGTGGGGCGCGGCAGCGAGTTCCGGGTGTGGCTGCCGGCGCTCGCCCAGGCAGCGGCGTAGGCGCCCCGGGGGTGGCGCAGGTCACTACGCTGAGCGCATGAAGACCCGCCTGACCTGCCCGTGCGGCACCGTGATCAAGGGCACCGACGAGGACGAGCTCGTGGAGCTCACCCAGCAGCACCTCGCCGCGGAGCACCCCGGCATGGAGTACGGCCGCGACGAGATCCTCTTCATCGCGACCTGAGCCACGCGCTGCTCTGCGCGCGCCCCGGTCGCTGTAACGCCCGTTTACCCCACCTTCCCACCCCGTTGCAGTGGGGCGGGAAGGTGGGGTAACAGGGCGTTACAGCTGGGCGATGTCTGGCGGAGGCGCAGTGCTGTCGCGCACCACCAGCGTGGTGGGCAGGAGCACCCGCTCGGGCTCGCCGGGCTCCTGGCCGCGCATCCGCTGCAGGAGGGTCCGCACCGCCTCCTGCCCCTTGCTGGACACCTCCTGGTGCACGGTGGTCAGCTGCGGCCGGACGGCCGTCGCAAGGGGGGAGTCGTCGTAGCCGACGACCGAGAGGTCCTCGGGGATCCGGAGGCCGAGGGACTCCGCGACCCGCATCGTCGCGACCGCGAAGGCGTCGGAGAAGCACAGGACGGCGGTCGGTCGGTCGGGACGGTCGAGCAGCTCGCGCGCGATGTCCTCGACCGCGACGTGCGGCCGGAACTTCGCGGTGCGCACGAGGGGCTCGAGGCCGGCGGGATCGAGGGCCTCGCGCCAGCCGAGCAGCCGCTCGCGGGCGGGTCGGTTGGCCGTGGGCAGGCCTTCGATGTCGAAGCCGCTGTCGAGATTGATGATGCCGATCGAGCGGTGCCCGAGGTCGACGACGTGCTGGGCCGCTGCGCGGGCGCCGTCCCGGTCGGCCACGTTGACGCTGGGAGCGGTGGGGGACGGGTCGCGGTCGACCGACACCAACGGCAGGCCGCGCCGCTCGAGCCACTCGATGTCGGGGGAGGAGGCGTCGCAGATGTAGACGATCGCGCCGTCCATCGCGACGTCCCGCGCAGGGACGTACGGACCGTCCGGCGTGCCGGACGTCAGGAGCGTGACCGCGAGGCCCTCGGTGTTGAGGGCATCGGCGACCGAGGTCAGGAACTCGGTGGCCACCGCGTCCTGGAAGGCGTCGCTCAGCTCGTCGGTGAGCAGCAGCCCGACCGAGCCGGTGCGTCCGCGCGCCAAGGCCCGGGCGGCCGGGTCGGGCCCGACGTACCCGAGCTCGTCGGCGGCCGCGAGGATGCGGGTGCGCAGCTCGGCGGAGAGCTGGTCGGGACGCGAGAACGCGTTCGAGACCGTCATCCGGCTGACGCCGACACGGTCGGCGATGGATTGCAGCGTCACCTTGGCCATGGCAGACCCAGTATCGCGGGTCCGCCCAGGCACGGGGTCCGGCACGTCGTTCGCCGCGCGCTTCAACCGTGCAGGCAGGCCTTGGTGGGCCGCGGCTCGACCCAGCGTGCGACCGCGCGCAGCTCGGTGGCGAGCAGGCTGCGCAGCGCCGCGGCGCGCGCCGTGCGCACGCGCTCGAGGACGACGGGGGCGTCCGGACGGGCACTGAGGACCTCGGTGGTGGTGAGCCGGGTGGCGAGGTCGGCGGACAACAGGTCGTTCATGGCAGTTCCTTCGAGGCTGTACCGGTCAAGATCATCTGTACCGATACAGTAGCGCCGCGACCTTTACCGGTCAAGTGAAATCATCTCTGACGTTCGCGGGGGCCCGGGCGGGTCTCCGCCCGCGAACGTCAGGGACTATCCCGAGCCGGGCTCAGCCGGCCGGGGCCGGCTGCACCGACGGGACGTGGCTGACCTGGTCCCAGGTGAACACGTAGGTCCCGCCGCCGGTCGGCACGGACAGGGTGAGGTTGCCGCCGCCTGCGGCACCCCCGGCGCCGTAGTTGACGGTCCACGAGTCGTCGATGGCCACCTTCCACTCGTAGTCCCCCGCCGGGAGGGTGAACGTGCCGTGCCAGCGTCCGTCGGAGCTGTCGAAGCCCAGGTGGCTCGCGGCGCAGTCGGGCTGCCAGTCCCCGGGGCAGCCGATCTCGTCCTGCAGGCTGCCCGCCACCGTCACGGAGTCCACCGCGGGCTGTGGCTCGGCGGTGGTCACGGTGATCGGGGCGCTCGTGTCCTGCACCGCGCCGCGCTCGCGCAGGGTCGCGCGATAGCGCACCTGGGTGCCGAGCGGCAGGTCGCTGACGTCGTCGACGACGGTGTACGCCGGGGCCGAGCTGTCCGTGCCCAGGCTGGTCCACGGGCCACCGGAGACGCTGCGCTCGAACTCTACGGACTGCAGCGGTCGCTCCGGGTCGACGGTCGCGCTGACCGTGACCGGGTCGACGCTGCTGACCGTCCCGTCGTCCGCCGGCGCGGCCACGACGACCGTGGAGCGCGGCACCCGGGTGGAGCGGGCCTGGGTGCCGCGGGTGTGGCCGGCGTTGTCGAGGACGGCCGCGCGGTAGCTCACCCGGGTGCCGGGCGCGAGGCCGGAGACGTCGGGGAACACGCGGTAGGGCGCGTTGTCGTCGATGCCGATCGTCCGCCACGGGCCCGTGCCCACGCGCTGCTGGAAGGTGACCTCGTAGAACGACCTCCCTCGCACGGCCGCCGCCACCTGCATCCGGCCGCGTTCGATCGCCGACACGGCCGGCGCGCGCAGGGTGATGCCCGGCGCGCGGCGCTCGCGAGCGATCTCGTCGGTCGAGCGGTAGACCACGGTGGAGAGCGCGGGCACGGTGACGTCGAGGCGCCGCGCCCCGTCGCTCCTGCGCCGGGTCGGGCCGTCGCCGTAGATCTTCTCGAAGCCGCCCTTGCGGAGGTACGTCGGGATCGGGGCGGACCGGGCCTGCTCGCTGTTGTTGAGCACGACGACGTACTCGGTGCGGCGGGCGCGGTCGACCCGCGAGAACGCGAACAGCCCCGGCCCGGATGAGGAGTAGCGGACCTGCTCGGCGCCGTCGCGCAGGGCGGGGTGGCGCTCGGTGAGCCGGGCGAGGCGACCGATCGCCTGGTAGAGCGGGGAGTCGGTCACGAAGTTGTCGTCCGCGCCGGTGCGGTCCGTGCCGATCTGGTCGTCGGCCTGGTACTCGGGGACCTGGCTGGCGAACATCGTCTGCCGTGCCAGCTGGTCGCCCCCGTTGCCGGTGAAGCCCTGCTCGTCGCCGTAGTAGACCACCGGGTTGCCGCGGGAGAAGTACATGAGCTCGTGGGCGAGCCGGTCGCGCGCGAGCAGCTCGGTGTCGTCGGCGTCGGGGTTGTCGGCCTTCAGGAAGTGGCCGATCCGGCCCATGTCGTGGTTGCCGAGGAACGTCGGCAGTGAGTACGCGTTGGAGTCGCGGTCGGTGTACCAGTCGTCGTTGCGGAAGAACGTCGCGAGCGCGTCGGTCTCGCCGCTCTTCGAGGCGAAGCCGCGTGCGGCGTCCTGGAAGGGGAAGTCCAGCACGGCCTGCATCCGGTCGTGGGTCGTGTAGTGCGAGGTGAAGGCCTTCGCCGCTGCGTCGCTGCCGTCGAGGGCGACCTCGCCGAACATGAAGAAGTCGGGGTTGCCGTCCGCCGCCGCGATGCGCTGCATCGCCGGGCCGAACTGCTGCCAGAACTCGTCGTTGACGTGCTTCATCGTGTCGATGCGGAAGCCGTCGATGTCGAAGCCCTCGACCCAGGCGCGGTAGATGTCGATCATGCCGTCGACCACCTCCGGCTTCTCGGTGAAGAGGTCGTCGAGGCCGAAGAAGTCGCCGTACTGGCTGTCCTCGCCGGTGAACGTCGTGTTGCCCCGGTTGTGGTAGTTGGTGACGTCGTTGAGCCAGGCCGGCACCTTGAGGTCCTGCTCGCCCGCGTCGAGCTTCGGGGTGTAGGGGAACGAGGTCGCCGGGTCGAGTGCCGGGAAGCGCGACGTCCCCGCGAAGTCGCGGTCGTCGAACGGTGTGCCCGAGGCGTCGCGGTAGGGCTCGGCGTCCTTGGAGACGTACGCCGTGCGGTCGCCCTCGTCGTAGCCGATCACGTCGGCGGTGTGGTTGGTGATGATGTCGAAGTAGACCTTCATGCCGCGCTGGTGGGCGGCGTCCACGAGGGCGCGGAGGTCCTGGTTGGTGCCCAGGTGCGGGTCGACGGTGGTGAAGTCGGTGATCCAGTAGCCGTGGTAGCCCGCCGACGGACCGTCCTCGAGCTGGACCGGCTTGTTCTTGAAGATCGGGGTCAGCCAGATCGCGTCGGTGCCGAGGCCCTGGATGTAGTCGAGGCGCGAGCGCAGGCCCGCGAGGTCGCCACCGTTGTAGAAGCCCTTGGCGGTCGGGTCGAAGCCGGTGACGTCGCGGTCGCCGGTCAGGCCGCCGGTGTCGTTGGTGGGGTCGCCGTTCTCGAACCGGTCGCCCATCACGAAGTAGAAGTCCTGATCGGTCACCCCGGGCCGGGGTGCGTGCTGGGCATAGCCCGCGGGGTGGCCGGGCCGGTCGGCGGCCGGGTGCGGCGCGCCCGCGGCACCGGCCGGGCCGGCGAGCCCGAGGCCGAGAACGGCGGCGACGATCGCAGACAGTGGTGCGGTCGACAACAGGCGCATGGTCCCTCCCGAGGGCGTGATGCGGATCACAGGGTGGCTGCAACCTATGGCGCACCGTCGACCACGGGCAAGCCGCGGGCCTCCCGTCAGGGTGCGACGCTGAGGGCGCCCGCGCCGCCACGGTCCAGCGAACGCGCGATCACCATCCGCTGGATCTGGTTGGTGCCCTCGAAGATCTGCATGACCTTCGCCTCGCGCATGTAGCGCTCGACCGGGAAGTCCCGGGTGTAGCCGTAGCCGCCGAGCACCTGGACGGCGTCGGTGGTGACCCGCATGGCGTTGTCGGTCGCGACCAGCTTGGCGATCGAGGCCTCGCGCCCGTACGGCAGTCCGGCGTCCTTGAGCCGGGCGGCGTGCAGCACCGTGGCGCGGGCGGACTGCACGGCGGCCTCCATGTCGGCCAGCACGAAGGCCAGGCCCTGGTGGTCGATGATCCGCTGCCCGAACGTCTCCCGCTCCTGGGCGTAGGCCACGGCCCGGTCCAGGGCGCCCTGGGCCAGGCCGGTGGCGACCGCGGCGATGCCGAGCCGGCCGGCGTCCAGGCCGGCCAGGGCGATCTTGAGCCCGTCGCCCTCGGCGCCGAGGAGCCGGTCGGCGGACACGCGGACGTCGTCGAAGCGCATGGTCGCGGTCGCCGAGCCGGTCAGGCCCATCTTGTGCTCCGGCGGGTCGGCCGAGAGGCCATCGCTGTCGGCCGGCACCAGGAAGCAGGAGATGTCCCCGCGGGCGTCGCCGGTGCGGGCCATCACCTTGTAGAAGTCGGCGTGGCCGCCGTGGGTCGTCCACGCCTTCGCCCCGCTGATGACGTACTCGTCGCCGTCGCGCCGGGCGCGGGTGCGCATGGCGGCGGGGTCCGAGCCGGCGTGCGGCTCGGAGAGGCAGTAGGCGCCGAGCAGCTCGCCACCCAGCATCTCGGGGAGCCAGCGGGCGCGCTGCTCCTCGGTGCCGGCGGTCGCGAGCCCGAAGCAGCTGAGTGCGTGCACGGAGATGCCGACGCCGACGCTCGACCAGACGGCGCCGACCTCCTCGAGCACCTGGAGGTAGACCTCGTAGGGCTGGCCGCCCCCGCCGTGCTCCTCGGGGTAGGGCAGGCCCAGGAGGCCGGTGCGACCGAGCATCCGGAACACCTCGCGGGGGAAGGTCTCGGTCGCCTCGGCCTCGGCGGAGCGCGGGGCCAGCTCGTCGGCGGCGATCTGGCGCACGAGCGCGATCAGGTCGACGGCCTCGTCGGTGGGCAGCATGCGGGTGGCGGGCATGAGTACCAGAGTACGTCGCGGAGTACTGATAGCGTCACGTCGTGCCGCCACCGCGCCATCAGCTGCTCGACGAGCTGATCGAGCTGTTCCTCGCCGAGGGGTTCCTGGAGTTCGGGATCGGGGACCTGGCGGCGCGGCTGCGCTGCTCGCGCTCGACGATCTACCGGGTCGCCGAGACCAAGGAGCAGGTCGTGCTCGCCGCGGTCCGCGGCTTCTTCCGCCGGGCGGCCGAGCGCATCGAGGCCCAGGTCGACGCCGAGCCGGACCCGGGCGCGCGGCTCTCGGTCTACCTGACCGCGGTCGCGGCCGAGCTCGCGCCCGCGTCCGAGCGGTTCTACGCCGACCTCCAGGCCTACGCCCCGGCCGCGGAGATCTACGAGGCCAACACCCGGTTGGCCGCCGAGCGGGTCCACGACCTGGTGAGCGCCGGCGTGGTCGCCGGCGCGCTGCGACCGGTCCACGCCGGTTTCGTCGGCACCGCGGTGGCGCAGGTGATGACCGCGATCCAGGGTGGCCGGATCGCGGCCGGCTCGGGGCTGGCGGACGCCGAGGCCTACCGGGCGCTCGCGGACCTCGTCGTGCACGGGGTCGGGGGTTCCACTTCCTGAGCAGGTCGCTGCGCGGCGTCCGGTCCTGAGAGAGTGCAGACCATGAGCAACCTGCCGCCCTCCCTCGTTGACAAGACCGTCGCCGTGCTCGGCGGCACCGGACCCCAGGGCCGCGGGCTCGCGCGCCGGTTCGCGGCGGCCGGACTGCCGGTCGTGATCGGCAGCCGCAGTGCCGAGCGGGCCGCCGCCACCGCCGAGGAGCTCGCCGCCGCGACCGGCGGCGCCGTGACCGGCGCCGACAACGCGGGTGCTGCGACCAGCGGTGACATCGTCGTGGTCGCCGTACCGTGGGACGGCCACGGCGAGCTGGTCGCCGGACTCGCCGGCGAGCTGGCCGGCAAGGTCGTCGTCGACTGCGTCAACCCTCTCGGCTTCGACAAGCAGGGCGCCTACGCGCTCGTCGTCGAGGAGGGCTCGGCGGCCCAGCAGGCGCAGGCGCTGCTGCCCGACAGCACGGTCGTCGGAGCGTTCCACAACGTCAGCGCGGTCAAGCTCGAGGACCCCGAGGTCACCTCGGTCGACACCGACGTGCTGGTGCTCGGCGACGTCCGCGAGGCCACCGACCTGGTCCAGGACCTGTGCGACACGATCCCCGGAGTCCGCGGGGTGTACGGCGGGCGGCTGCGCAACGCCCACCAGGTCGAGGCGCTCACCGCGAACCTGATCAGCGTCAACCGCCGCTACAAGGCCCACGCCGGCGTCCGGGTCACCGACATCTGACGCTTCGGCCCCTGGTGTGCCAAAGATCACCCGGTCTGTGAGCCGTGAAGCCGAAATATTGTCCGGATCGACCTTCTTGAACGGGTAATCTTTCTGCTGCACCACCCCATAGACCCACCTCGCAGCGCGACCGCCGCACCCCTGGTGCCAGCGGTCGCGCTGCACGTTCGCGCGCCAGCGCGAGAAGCACGGAACGCCAGTGACCCTCTCCCTCACCACCCTCGTCGGTCTCGCCGGCACCCTGCTCGCCGTCGGCTACTCGGTCCCGCAGTTCAGCAAGCTGCGCCAGATGACCAGCGCCGCCGGGGTGAGCATCGCCGCGCTCGCCAACTCCACGATCAGTGGCGTCGCGTGGACGGTCTTCGGCATCCACGAGCGTGAGATCTGGGTGGCGCTGCCGGCCGCCGTCTCCATCCCGGCGACCGTGGGCGCGGCGGTGCTCGCCTGGCTGCGCGGCGGCTCGCGTGACCGGATGTGGCTGCCGGTCGTCTGGCTGGTCACCCTGGTCCTCGCCGGGTTGTCCACGCCGTGGATCGGGACCGCGCCGGCGACGGTCGTCCTCGGCTGCTCGGTCGCCCTGCTGGTGACGCCCGCGGCGGTGACCGCGTGGCGCAGCCACGACGTCTCCGCGATCGCGGCGTCGGCCTGGGCGATGCTGATCCTCGATGCGCTGCTCGCCGGCGCGTACGGCATCCTCGCGGACATCGACGCGAACCTGATCTACGCCGCCGTCGCCACGATCGGGTCTCTCGCGATCCTGCTCCGGATCTCGATCCCGGCCCACGTGCACGCCCGGCTGGTCCCCGTGCCCGTCGCCGGCCCCGTCGCCGGCCCCGTCGCCGTCCCCACCGAGGGCCTCGACCCGGACGTCAGCCGCGAGGACCTGAGCCTGGTCGCCTGAGCCGGTGCCCCCGAGCCGATAGCCCCAGACGGTCGAGGGGGCGATCCGGTCTGCGGACCCCGCGAACGTCATGGAGCATCGCCGCCGGCGGTCAGCCCGAGCCGAACAGGCCCTCCATCACGGGGCGTACGCCGCCGCGGGAGTCGACCCAGCCGACCTCGGGCTCCAGGCGACGCACGACCCGGGCCGGGTTGCCGGCGACGACGGCGAAGTCCTCGACCTCGCCCCGGACGATCGCGCCCGCGGCGACCACGACGTTCTGGCCGATCGCGGTGCCTGGCAGGATGACCGCCCCGTGGCCGATCCACGACCCGGACCCGATCGAGACCGGCTGGTGCTGGCCGAACTGCTCCCCGATCGGCCGGGTGGGGTCCTGGTAGCCGTGGCTGGCGTCGGTGACGAACACGCTCTGGCCGAAGAAGACGGCCTCGCCGATCGTGATCGAGGTGTGGGCGGTGATGCTCACCCGGGCGCCGAGGACGGTGCGGTCGCCGATCACCAGCGCGCGCTCGGGCAGGTGCGGGTCGTCGGCGCCGTACCCCACCGAGAGGGTCGCGTGGCGTCCGACGAGCACCCCTGACCCGATGTGGATCGCGCGCGGGTTGAGCAGCGTCGCGGGCGGGAAGTCGATGCAGCTCCCGGCGCCGAAGGAGCCGAACTCGGCGGCCGCGCGGGTGCCGGGGACGATCTCGCCGGCGCGGTCCAGCCACCGCCACGCGGCATGGACCCCCCGGTTGAGGACGCGGTCGAGCGCGCGGGACAGCGGGTTCACGGGCGAAACGGTAGTGATCGTCGGTCCCGCGGGCGAGCGTTGGGCAGGTCTGACAGAGTTCTGGGCATGAAGGCGGTCGTGCGCCGGGTCGCGCTGGAGGTCCTCGGCTGGGTCCTGGTGGTGGCCGGGATCGCGGCGCTCGTGCTGCCGGGGCCGGGCCTGCTGATGATCTTCGCGGGCCTGGTGATCCTCTCCCAGGAGTACGAGTGGGCCGAGCGCAGGCTCGAGCCGGTCAAGGTGCGGGCCCTGAGAGGCGCCGCCGAGAGTGTCGAGAGCTGGCGCCGGATCACGTTCTCGAGCCTGGTCGCGGTCGGACTGATCGCCTGTGGCGTGCTGTGGGTCTGGAGCCCGGAGCAGCCCGGGTGGTGGCCGCTCGCCGAGCGCTGGTGGCTGCCGGGCGGCGCGGCGACGGGGGTCACCCAGGTCGCTTCGGGCCTGATCGCGATCGGTCTGATCGTCTACAGCTACCGCAGGTTCCAGGTGCGTGGAGAGCCGGTGCCCGAGCTGCCCGACGACGACTGACCCACCGCCCGATCGTCCGGTTGGTGCGACGGTGTGGTGGGAGCGAGCACGGGCGCGAGGGTGCGACGCAGCGAACGCAGTGCGTCGTTGCGCAGCGCCACGACCTCGGGCAGGTCGAGCTCGAGGTCGTCGCCGAGGTCCGGCAGCGATCGCGCGTGCAGGAAGTAGCCCTCGATGACCTCGCGGTGATCGCCGGGGAGGGCGGCGACCGCGGCACGGGCGGCCCCGACGAGCGCGGGCGGGGTGGAGGAGCGCGGCCGGCGTCCGCGGGCGGACCAGTCGATCGAGCGAAGCGCCTCGACCAGCGCGACGCGGATGCGGGCGCGAGCGAAGTCGGCGAAGGCGACGTCCTCGTCAGGCGCCCAGGACCGCGCCGCCTCGGCGAGCGCCACCCGGCCGGGCGCGTGGAGATCCTCGGCGGCCACCGAGGCCGGGACCCGTCGCAGCGTCTCCTCGACCAGGTCATGGAGCACGGGCGCATGCCGCTGCATCAGCTCGGCAGTCCTCGAGGCCGAGCAACCCCCCGGTGCTCTCTCCATGCGCTCCATTTGAGTTCACGACGACCTCCGTGGTGAGGGTTTCGCGAGGAGAAGGCCGGAAGCGTCACCCGGCTCGTCCCTCCGCGGACGACCCCGACGGTGAGGCGGCCCTGCGACGCACGGATCGGTGTACAGCGTGTCGTGCGAGTGGGGGCCGGCGGCGATCAGCCGATGGGCAGGGCGACCGCGACCGCACGACCCTCGCCGAGCGGCTCCTGGGACTGCCGCACGACGGCTGCGTGGTCCTGGCCGATCGAGGCGAGCGTCGGCGCGAGGGTGCGGCGCAGGGCTCGCAGCGCAGCGGTGCGCAGGCGGACGACCTCGTGCTCGTCGAGCTGCAGGTCGGCCGCCAGCTCCGGAAGCGCTCGCTGGTCCAGGAAGTAGCCCTCGATCACGGAGCGCTGCAGATCGGGCAGCGCGGCGAGGGCGGCGTGGGCGGCCTCGGCCCGGCCCCGATCGGGTGCCGGCCTCGGCCGCCGGGCGCGCGCCTGCCAGTCGATCGAGCGCAGCAGGTCGACCAGCGCGGCCCGGATCCGCTGCTCGGCGTACCGGTGGACGTCACCATGGACCGCTGGCGCGTACGCGCGGCGCGCCACGGTGAGGGCGGCCAGTGCGGCGGCCGTGAGCTCGTCCCGCGTGACCGAGTCCGGAACCCGCCGCAGCGTCTCGGCGACCAGGTGGTGCACCACGGGCGTGTGTCGTGTCGTCCACTCGTCGATTCCGGCGGTCGACGAGCCCCCCATCTCGCTCTCCATGAAGCCAGTAGACGGCAGGAGGACCTATTTGTCACGGAAAATCTTGTGTCAATTCCGTGGCCGCGTCATCCGGGGGTCGGTGTCGGCCGGTCAATCGGTCGGCAGCGCCACGGTGAACGTCGTGCCGCCACCCAGCCGGGAGTGCACCGCGACCTCGCCGTCGTGGCGGTCGACGATCGTGGCGACGATCGCCAGCCCCAGCCCGGTGCCGGGCTCGCGCAGCGCATCGGGGTTGGTGGTGCGGAAGAAGGGCCGGAACAGGCCGACCTGGTCCTCCTCGGAGATGCCGAGCCCGTCGTCGGCGACGCGCAGGATCGCGGTGCGGCCGCGGCGCTCGATCGTCACCGTGACGGTGCCCCCGGCGGGGGTGTACTTCACGGCGTTGCTCACGAGGTTCCCGACGAGGCGGTCGAGCTCCGCGGGGTCGCCCTGCACCACGAGCCCGGCGGGGTCGAGCCGAGCCTCCAGGGTCAGGCCCTTGCCCTCGGCGGTCGAGCCGACCAGCCCCACGACGCTGCTCGCGATGGCGCACAGGTCGACCGGCACCCGCGCCAGTGGGTGCTGGGGATCGCTGACCCGCGCGAGGAGCAGCAGGTCGTCGACGACCTTCTTCATCCGGACCGTGCCGCGGGTCATCGCCGCCTGGTAGGGCTGCGCCGCGGGGTCGAGCTCGAGGTCGCCCAGGAGCTCGAGGTTGCCCGAGATCACCGTGAGCGGCGTGCGGAGCTCGTGGGAGAGCGTCGCGATGAGCTGGCTGCGGTAGTCGTCGAGCTGCTGGAGCTCGTGCACCAGCGCGCGCTCGCGCTCGAGGGCCCGCACCGTCATCAGCGCGGCGCCGAGGTCGTAGCCGATCTGCAGCGCCGAGCCGGTCTCGACCGCTGACCACGGCGGGTCCTGGGCGCGTCGCGACAGCACCAGGAACCCGAGGCACTCGCTGCCGGCGCCGAGGGGTACGGCGAGCGCGGAGTCCAGGCCGAGCTCGGTCAGCTGGCGCAAGGACTCCTCGAGCAGCGGCTCGGCGGCCGGGAGCGACGGCTCGATGCCCTCGGCGATCACCAGCACCTGCTGGGCCTCCCACAGCCGCGGCGCCAGGCGGTGCGCCAGGTCGACCATCCGGTCCGACAGCTCGACCACCTCGCCCTCGCGGGTGCGCGCCTTGCCGAGACCGCCGCCCTTGTCGTCGAGGAGCTGGATCCAGGAGCCGCTGGCCCCGAAGCCCTCGACGAGGGGCTGGTGGGTGTGGTCGAGCACCGCCTCCAGCGAGGCCTGGTCGGGCATCGAGGCCGACCGGATCAGGCGCCGCGCCGCCTCGGCGTGCGCGACCTGCTGCACCAGGGCCTCACGCTCGAACGCCGTGACCACGGCCCGCTCGGCCTGCGCGGCGTAGCGCTCCAGCAGCCGCCGCTGGGCCGCGTCTGGCCGCCGCCCCGAGACCGGGCGGTCGACCGACATCGCGCCGATCAACCGGCCCTCGTCGTCGGTCAGCAGGCCGACGAGCACGTCCATCGGGTGCCAGGCGTCGGGGGTGTCGCCCTGCTCCTCGGCCACCACCATCCAGTGCCCCTCGAGCATGGACGCGTCGTAGTCCTCCGCGGCCAGGAACCGGAAGCGACCCCACGTCTCGGCGTGGGCCAGGACCGGGTCGAGCACGGAGACCGGGTCGGTCGAGGTGAGGTAGTCGGAGAACTCGTCGGGCCCGGTGTAGGCCATCGTGACCAGGTTGCCGTCGAGCACCACCGAGAGCGTGGCCACCTCGAAACCGATCATCTCGGCGACCGACTCGACCATGAGCTGGAGCACCGCGCGGGCGGCCGAGTCCGACCAGCCGGCGCGCGCCTCCTCGGCGCGCGTGGCCTCGCTGTCGCTCACCCTGTCCTCCCGCCGAGCCTCCGGTCGGCCTCCCGCCGACCAGTCCCGAGTATGGCCGTTCGCGCGTCAGTCCGAGATGGCGGCCGGCTCCCCCGTACGCAGCAGGGTGGCGATGTAGATCACGATCGGCGTGGTGCCGGCGTTGCGGGCATGGTGGACCGCGTCCTGCTCCTCGACCAGCCAGCGGCCCGGTCGCACCTTGGCCGTCTCGCCCGGTTCGATCGTGCGCACCAGGGTCGGGTCGTCCCCGGGGCCCTTCATGAGCCTCGCCTGCCCGGACTCCACGGTGTAGGTGAGCGTGCCCTCCGCGACGTACCCCAGCTGGGCGCCGGGATGGTGGTGGGACGCAAGCTTCGCACCCGGCATCACGACGACCTTGCTCAGGCCGAGGGTCCGGTGCGGTGCGCCGGGCGGCGCGGTGACCTCGGCGAGGGGCTCGCGGGTCACGACCACCGGCGCCGGCTCGTCGGCCGCCGTTGCGGAGACCGCGATGCCGGCGCCGAAGCCGGAGCACACGAGGGCGAGCCCGCCGACGGGGAGGAGGAGACGGTTCGTCATGGCGGGAGCGTAGGCAGCCCCGGCGGACCCCGCAGCCGATCGGGGGAACCCGGGGTCACCCCGGGGTCGCATCGGGGTCCGTCCCCGATGTGCGGGGCGGGACCCCCGTCGCAGGCTGGGGCCCATGATCCGTGCCCACGCACTCACCAAGCGCTTCGCCACCGGCAAGGGGCAGACCCGGGTCGCGGTCGACGGCATCGACTTCGTGGTCGAGCCCGGCCGGGTGACCGGGTTCCTCGGCCCCAACGGCGCCGGCAAGTCCACGACCATGCGGATGATCCTCGGCCTCGACGCTCCGACCTCCGGGACGGTCAGCGTCAACGGACACCGGTACGCCGCCGCGCCGGCGCCCCTCCGTGAGATCGGCGCCCTCCTCGACGCGCACGCCATCCACCCCGGGAGGTCGGCACGCGACCACCTGAGGTGGATGGCGGCGTCCAACGGCATCCCGACGACCCGGGTGGGCGAGGTGCTCGAGCTGGTCGGCCTGGAGTCGGTCGCCGGCCAGCGGGCCGGGCGCTACTCCCTGGGCATGGGCCAGCGACTGGGCATCGCCGCGGCGATGCTCGGTGACCCGCCCGTCGTCGTGCTCGACGAGCCGGTCAACGGCCTGGACCCCGAGGGCATCCGCTGGGTCCGCACGTTCGCCCGGCAGCTCGCCGACGAGGGCCGCACGGTCTTCATCTCCAGCCACCTGATGTCGGAGATGGCGCTGATGGCCGACCACCTGCTCGTCATCGGCCGGGGCTCGATCCTCGCCGACTGCTCGATGAGCGACTTCATGAGCGACCACGCCGCGTCGTACGTGCGGGTGAAGGCGCCGGCGCTCGCCGACGTCGAGAACCTCCTCTCGGGCCGGGGGCTCGACGTCACCCGGGTCGACGACGAGCTGCGCGTCGTCGGGCTGGACGCGGCGGCCGTCGGCGAGCTCGCCTTCCGGCACGGGCTGATGCTCCACGAGCTGACGCTCGTGCGGTCCTCGCTCGAGGACGCGTTCATGGCACTGACCGCCGACAGCGTGGAGTACCACGCCGCCGATGCCTCGAGGGGAGCGCTGCGATGACCGCGACGATGACCGAGGGCGGCACCCTCCTCGTGGGCTCGGCGGAGCGCGGGCCCGGCTTCGGTGCCGTGCTGCGGGCCGAGTGGCTCAAGCTGCGGACCGTCCGGTCGACCTGGTGGACACTGGTCGCGACGTTCGTGCTCGGCGCCGGGCTGACCGTGCTGCTGTGCTGGGCCAACGCGGACTGGCTGGCCTCGGCGGACGCCGACGAGTCGCCGGGCTCGTTCGTCACCTGGGGGATGATGATCGCCCAGATCACCGCCGTGGTCCTGGGTGCCCTGGTGGTCACCACCGAGTACGGCACCGGGATGATCCGCTCGAGCTTCGCGGCCGTGCCGGCTCGCGGACGGGTGCTGGCGGCGAAGTCGCTGCTGCTGGTGACCGTGCTGTTCGTCGTCGGCACCGTGACCGCGCTGGCCGGGTACGCCGGCGGCAACTACTTCCTCGACCGCGAGGGCATCGGGATGGCGCTCGAGGGCGGCGTGCTGCGCTCCATGTACGGCTCGGGCCTCTACCTCGCCGGCATCGGGCTGTTCACCGTCGCCGTCGGGTTCCTGCTGCGGCACACCGCCGGCACGATCTCGGTCGTCCTCGCGCTGATGCTGATCCTCGGCAACATGGTCAACCTGGTGCCCGGCGCGTTCGGCGACTGGCTGGTCAAGCTGATGCCCGGCAACGCCGGCTCGGTGATCTCCACGCCGGTGCCGTTCAACCCCGACCTGCTCGGCCCCTGGACCGGGTTCGCGGTCTTCGCCGCCGAGACGGCCGTGCTGCTCGCCGCGGCCTACGTCGTGCTGCGGCGGCGCGACGCCTGACGACGTCGACCCGCCCGGAACTTTCGGGCGGGTCGACCTGCTGGTGCCGCATCGACCCGGGCGCTCGGTGTCCCTGGTGTCCCTGGTCCCGATTAGGGTCGCGTCGTGACCCTGCAGATCCACCGAGCCGCGCGCACCGACGTGCTCGCGGACGCGCTCGGTGACCTGCTGAGCACGCCGCTGGACGACCCGTTCGCGCAGGAGGTCGTGGTCGTCCCGGCCAAGGGGGTCGAGCGCTGGCTGACCCAGCGGCTCAGCCACCGGCTCGGCACCGGCCCGCGCGGCGGCGACGGGGTGTGCGCGGGCGTGCGGTTCCTCAACCCGCGGTCGCTGGTGTCGCTCCTGCTGGGGCGCGAGCGCGACGACCCGTGGGACCCCGAGCGGCTGGTGTGGCCGCTGCTCGCGACGATCGACGAGAGCCTCGACGAGCGGGAGTTCGCGACGTTGGCGCGCCACCTCGGCCACGGCCAGGACGGGCCCGACGGCGAGCTGCGCCGCAACCGGCGCTACTCGGTCGCCCTGCGGTTGGCGCACCTGTTCGCGTCGTACGCCGTCCAGCGACCGTCGCTGGTGACCGCCTGGCGCGAGGGACGGCACGACGCCGACGAGCTCCCACCCGACCTCGCGTGGCAGCCCGAGCTGTGGCGCCGGCTGATCGCCCAGGTCGACGCGCCGCCGCCCGACGTCCGGCACGCCGAGACCTGCGCGGCGCTGCAGGCGGGCGGCCGCGACCTGCCGCTGCCCGACCGCCTCTCGCTGTTCGGCCACACCCGGATCCCGCCCACCGAGGTCGGGCTGCTCACGGCCCTCGGCGAGCACCGCGACGTCCACCTGTTCCTGCCGCAGCCCTCGCCGGCGCTGTGGGACGACCTGACCGGCCTCGGAGGGGTCGTCGCGCGCGAGGACGACGACTCCGTCGAGCGGGTCGGCCACCCGCTGCTCGCCTCGCTCGGCCGCGACGCCCGCGAGCTGCGCCGCCTGCTCGACGGCGTCCCCTCGACGCTGGTGCCGGTCTCGACCGCCGGCGACGACCGCCTGCTCGGGTGGCTCCAGCACGACCTGCGCGCCAACCACGCGCCGACCTACGGCGAGCGCGCGGCCCGCCACCTCGACCCGGCCGACCGGAGCCTGCAGGTGCACGCCTGCCACGGCCCGGCCCGCCAGGTCGACGTGCTGCGCGAGGTGCTCGTCGGCCTGCTCGAGGACGACCCGACCCTCGAGCCGCGCGACGTGCTGGTCATGTGCCCCGACATCGAGACCTTCGCGCCGCTGATCTCGGCGGGGTTCGGGCTCGCGACGACCGACGGGCACCCCGCCCACCGGCTGCGCGTCAAGCTCGCCGACCGGGCGCTCACCAGCACCAACCCGCTGCTCGCCGTGGCGAGCGACCTGCTCGACCTCGCGGGCGGCCGGGTGACCGCCTCGGACGTCCTCGACCTGGCGGGGTCCGACCCGGTGCGCCGCCGCTTCGCGTTCACCGACGACGAGCTCGACCGGATGTCCCGCTGGGTCGCGCGGGCCGGGGTCCGGTGGGGCCTCGACGAGGAGTCGCGATCGGCGTTCCGGATGGAGCGCTTCCCCCACAACACCTGGCGCACCGGCCTCGACCGCATCCTCCTCGGCGTCGCCATGAGCGGCGACGACCACCATCACCTCGGCCGTGGCCTGCCTCTCGACGACGTCGCCAGCTCCGAGATCGACCTCGCAGGCCGGCTCGCCGAGCTCGTCGACCGCGTCGACCGCACGCTCTCGGCGCTGGGCCGCGCCACCACGGTCGCCGACTGGACGACCGGCCTGCGCGACGGCGTGCGCTCGCTGGTCGACGTGGCGTCCGACGATGCATGGCAGGTGCCCCAGTTCGAGCGCGAGCTGGCCCGGGCGGCGGCGTCCTCCCACGAGGGCGGCCTGGAGCTGCGGCTCTCCGACGTGCGCGCGATGCTCGAGTCGCGGCTGGCCGGGCGGCCGACGCGCGCCAACTTCCGCACCGGCAGCCTGACCGTCGCGACGATGGTGCCGATGCGCTCGGTCCCCCATCGGGTCGTGTGCCTGGTCGGGCTCGACGACGGGGTGTTCCCGCGCGCGGGCGCCGTCGACGGCGACGACGTGCTGGCGCGACACCCCCGCACCGGCGAGCGTGACGTGCGCAGCGAGGACCGACAGCTGCTCCTCGACGCGGTCCTCGCCGCGACCGAGCACCTCGTCATCACCTACTCCGGTGCCGACGAGCAGTCCGGTGCCGCCCGCCCGCCCGCCGTACCCCTCGGTGAGATCCTCGACGCCGCCGACCGCACCACCGCCGAGCCGGTCCGCGACCGGATCCTCACCCGTCACCCGCTCCAGCCCTACGACGCGCGCAACTTCGTCCGCGAGCGCCCGTTCAGCTTCGACACCGCCGCGCTCGCCGGGGCGCGATCGGCCGCGGGCGTACGCCGCGACCCGCCCCCGTTGCTCGACGGTCCGCTGCCACCGAGGCCCCGCGAGGACGTCTCGCTGCAGGACCTGCGCGACTTCCTGGCCCACCCGGTGCGGGCGTTCCTGCGCGGCCGGCTCGACGTGGCCGCGCCGTTCGAGCCCGACGACCTGGCCGACGCGATCCCGGTCTCGCTCGACAGCCTCGAGAAGTGGCAGATCGGCGACCGGCTGCTGCGCGAGCTGCTCGCCGGTCAGGACCCGGTCGCGGTGATGACCGCCGAGCAGCTCGCCGGCACCCTGCCGCCGGGCGGTCTCGGCACGCGCACGCTCCACGAGGTCGCCGAGGAGTGCCAGCGGCTCTGGTCACGCACCGACGAGGTGCGCGAGGGCGAGCGGCGCTCGGTCGACGTCGAGGTCGACCTCGGCGACGGACGCCGGCTCACCGGCACCGTGCCGGGTGTCTACGGCAGCCGCGTGGTGAGCCTCGGCTACTCCCGGCTCAATGCTCGCCAGCGGCTGCTCGCCTGGGTCGACCTGCTGGCGCTCTCGGCGACCTGCCCCGACCAGCACTGGACCGCGCACGCGATCGGCAAGGATCGCGCCGGCCCCAAGCGGGCGCTCAGCGGGCCGCTCGACCACCGGTCGGTGGAGTGGCTGCGCGGGCTCGTGGAGCTGCGCGACCGCGGTCTCTGCGCGCCGCTGCCGGTGCCGGTCAAGACCGGGCTCGCGTGGGCGGAGGCCTACGCGCGCGAGCTGATGGGCCAGGACCACCCACCCATCGAGGCCGCCCGCCGCGAGTGGGAGACCGACCCGCACAACGCCTTCGGGATCACCGGCGAGGACGCCGACCCCTACCACCAGCGGGTCTACGGGGCCGGCGCCCCGGTCGAAGTCCTGCGCGACGCCGGGCTCGGCGAGGTTGCGTGGGCGATCTGGGAGCCGTTGCTCAGCGGCGCCGAGCGGGTGGGTCCGCTGTGAGCACCCCACGCAATCGCGGACTTCCCCCGCTCCGCTCCTCCAGCCCACGATTCCGCGGGGACCCCGCATGAACGCCATGACCCCGTTCTCCATCGCCGACCCGCTGCCCACGGGCACCGTGCTGCTCGAGGCCAGCGCCGGCACCGGCAAGACCTGGACGATCGGTGCGCTCGTCACGCGCTACGTCGCCGAGGGGGTCGCCCGGCTCGAGCAGCTGCTCGTCGTCACGTTCGGGCGCGCGGCCAGCCAGGAGCTGCGCGAGCGGGTGCGTGCCCAGCTCGTCGAGGCCGAGCGGGTGCTGAGCGACGACCCCGCTGCGGGTGGGGTCGGTGACTCCGACCTCGTCACGCTGCTGCGCTCGTGGGGTCCCGAGGACCGGCGGCGCGGCCATCGACGGGTCACCGAGGCGCTCGCCGGCTTCGACGCCGCGACGATCGCGACCACCCACCAGTTCTGCTCGATGGTGCTCGACTCACTCGGCGTGGCCGGCGACAGCGACGCGCGCGCTCGCCTGGTCGAGGACCTCGACGACCTCGTCAAGGAGACCGTCGACGACCTCTACCTGCGGGCGTTCGCCGACGCGGAGCCGGCGTTCACCCACGACGAGGCCCTGGCGATCGCCCGGGCGGCGATCGGTGACCCGCAGGCCCGGCTCGAGCCCGCCGACGAGGACCGCTCGACGACCGCCGGCCGCAAGGTCGCGTTCGCGCGCACCGTCCGTGAGGAGCTCGACCGGCGCAAGCGTCGGCTCGGCATCCTCTCCTACGACGACCTGCTCTCCCAGCTCGCCGACGCGCTCGACGAGCCCGACAGCGCCGCGGCCCAGCGGATGCGGGCGCGCTGGCAGATCGTGCTCGTCGACGAGTTCCAGGACACCGACCCCGTGCAGTGGGACGTGCTCGACCGGGCATTCACCGGGCACGCCACGATGGTGCTGATCGGCGACCCCAAGCAGGCGATCTACGCGTTCCGGGGCGGCGACGTCACCACCTACCTCCGCGCCGCCGCGACGGCACAGACGCGTCAGACGCTCGCGGTCAACCGCCGCAGCGACGCCCCGCTGCTCGACTCGCTACAGGCCCTGCTCGCCGGCGCCGCGCTGGGCGACGACCGCATCGTCGTGCACGACGTGACCGCACACCACCCCACCTCCCGCCTCCAGGGAGCGCCGGTTCCGCACCCGTTCCGCCTGCGCGTCGTGCGGCGCGACACGTTCGGACGCCGCGGCAGCAGCACGCTCGCGGTCGGCCAGGTGCGCCCCCATGTCGCGCGCGACCTGGCGCTCGACGTACGCCGGCTCCTCGCGTCCGGGGCGACGTGGTGCGGTGAGCCGGTCCGGCCCCGCGACATCGCGGTGATCAGCTACCGCCACGCCGACCTGGCCGCCGTGCGCGAGGCGCTGCTCGACGTGGGAGTGCCGGCCGTGATCGCCGGGGGCGGCAGCGTGTTCGCGACCCCGGCGGCGGTCGAGTGGCTCACGCTGCTGGAGGCGCTTGAGCAGCCCCACCGCAGCACGCGGGTGCGGTCCGCGGCACTGACCTGCTTCGTCGGCCACACCGCGGCCGAGCTCGACGCCGGCGGGGACGAGCTGACCGACGCGGTCGCCGACCGGCTCCGGGGATGGGTCGAGCTGTTCGCCACCCGGGGCCTCGCCGCGGTGCTCGAGGCGGCCAACGTGGCCGGCCTGCCCGAGCGGGTGCTGGCCGAGGTCGGGGGAGATCGCCGGCTGACCGACCTGCGCCACATCGGCGAGGCGTTGCACGAGGTGACCCTGACCGAGCGGCACGGGCTGCCGTCGCTGCTGACGTGGCTGCGCGAGCAGGTCGCCGAGGGCCGCGCCGGACGGGGCGTCGAGCGCACCCGCCGGCTCGACTCCGACGCCGCGGCCGTCCAGCTGGTGACGATCCACGCCAGCAAAGGCCTGGAGTACCCCGTCGTCTACGTCCCCGCGCTCGCCGACCGGTTCGTCCCCAAGCCGACGCGCCCGCTGTTCCACGACGACCAGGGCACCCGCTGCCTCGACGTCGGTGGGTCGCGCTCGGGCGGCAGCTGGACCGACCACTGCCGGCGCTGGGCCGACGAGGAGGCCGGCGAGTGGTTGCGCCTGCTCTACGTCGCGACCACGCGGGCGAAGTCCCAGGTGGTCGCCTGGTGGGCGCCGACCAAGAACGCCGTCGCCTCGCCGCTGCACCGGATGCTGATGCGCGACCCCGAGGAGGCCTCCTCGGACGTGCCCGAGACGCCGCCCGTGCCGGACGACGACGCCGTGATCCCGCTGTTCTCGCGGTGGCGCGACCGCGGGGGGCCGGCCCCCGAGGCCGCGATCCACGCCGACCCCGGCGCCGACCCGCCGCTGCCGACGGTGCCCGACCTCGCGGCGCGGTCGTTCAGCCGGAGCGTCGACACCGAGTGGCGTCGGGCGTCGTACTCCTCGCTGAGCAAGGTCGAGGTCGCGGCGTCCAGCGGCGCCGTGGGGGCGGTCGCGAGCGAGCCCGAGGTCAGGGCCAAGGAGGACGAGTCCCTCGCCCCCGAGTCCGTGCCCGCCCCGCCAGCGATCGCCGATGACGTCCCGTCGCCCATGGCGGGGCTGCCGGTGGGGGCCACCTTCGGCTCGCTGGTCCACGCGGTGCTCGAGCACGCCGACCCCGACGCGCCCGACCTGCGTGAGGAGCTGCTCGGTCACATCGACGAGCAGCTCGGGTGGTGGCCGGTGGCCCTCGACCGCGAGGAGCTCGCCGACGCGCTCGTCGCGGTCTGCGACTCGCCGCTCGGGCCGCTGGCCGACGGCACCACGCTGCGCCGGGTCGGCCTCGGCGACCGGCTGCGCGAGATGGAGTTCGAGCTGCCGCTCGGCGACGGGCTCCTTGCGGACCTGGCTCCGCTCCTCGAGCGGCACCTGCCGCTCGGTGACCCGGTGCGGGCCTACGTCGCCCACCTCGACGGCCCGCTCGGCCAGCAGACCCTGCGCGGCTACCTCACCGGCTCGGTCGACGTGGTCCTGCGGCTGCGCGCCGAGGGCGGTCCGCGCTACCTCGTCGTCGACTACAAGACCAACTGGCTCGGACCGGCCGACGAGCCGTTGACCGCCCACAGCTACGCGCCTGCCGCGCTCGACGCCGCGATGGGCCACTCCGACTATCCCCTGCAGGCGCTGCTGTACGCCGCGGTCCTGCACCGGTTCCTGCGCTGGCGCCAGCCCGGCTACGACCCGGAGCGCCACCTCGGCGGCGTCCTCTACCTCTACCTGCGCGGCATGTGCGGCCCCGACACCCCGCTCGTCGACGGCTCGCCGTGCGGCGTCTTCGCGTGGCGGCCGCCGGTCGCGCTGGTCGAGGAGCTCTCCGACCTCCTGGACGGAGGGAGCGCATGAGCGAGCTGTTCGAGCCCGTCGACGAGCACGACTGGCGGATCGCCACCGGCGCCACCGGCCTGCTCGCGACCTTCAACGCCGCCGGGCTGCTGACGGCGAGCGACGTGCACGTCGCCAGGCGGATCGGCGCCCTCGGCGGTGAGACCGACGAGCGGGTGCTCCTCGCGGTGGCGCTCACGGTGCGCGCCGTGCGCCGCGGCTCCGTGTGCCTCGACCTCGCGGGTGTCGCCGCCATCGCGCCCGAGCTGCCCTGGCCCGAGGAGTGGCCGGTGGCCGACTCGCCCCTCGTGCACGCCGGCGTGGTGCGTCATGAGCACGGGCTGCTATACCTCGACCGCTACCACCGGCTCGAGCGCCAGGTCCACGACGACCTGGCCGCCCGGCTCGCGCTCGCGCCGCCGGTCGTCGACGAGCAGCGGCTCGAGGCGGCGCTGGCGCGGCTCGGTGGAGGGCACTTCAGCCCCGAGCAGCGCGAGGCGGTCGTCGCGGCCGTGCGTCGGCGTACGACGATCCTCACCGGAGGGCCCGGCACCGGCAAGACGACCACGGTCGCGCGGCTGCTCGCGCTGCTCGCCGACCAGGCCGTGGGTGGGCTGTCGATCGCTCTCGCGGCGCCCACCGGCAAGGCCGCGACCCGTCTGCAGGAGGCCGTCGCGGCCGAGCTCGCCGCGGTCGCGTCGAGCTGGCCGGAGGCGCCGGGGCTGGTCGGCCGCGTCGACGGGCTCACCCTGCACCGGCTGCTGGGCTGGCGCCCGGACAACGCGACCCGCTTCCGTCACGACCGTGCCAACCGGCTCAAGTACGACGTGGTCGTCGTCGACGAGTCCTCGATGGTCGACCTGACGATGATGGGGCGGCTGCTGGAGGCGCTGCGGCCCGACGCCCGGCTGGTGCTCGTCGGCGACCCCCAGCAGCTCACGTCGGTCGGCGCTGGCGCGGTGCTCAGCGACCTGGTCGTCGGCTACGACGGGAGGCCCGACTCGCCGGTCGCCCAGCTCACCACCAACTTCCGGTCCGAGGAGGACATCAAGTCGCTCGCCGCTGCGCTGCGGACGGGCGATCCCGACGAGGTGGTGCAGGCGCTGCGCATGCCCTCCGACCAGGTCTCCTGGCTCGAGACGTCGGACGAGGCCGAGATCGAGGCGGCCCTGCGTCCCGACTCGCTCGCCGCGGCCCGGGCGGTCTGGGCGGCCGCCCGTGACGAGGACCCGGACGCGGCGCTCGCCGAGCTCGACCGCTACCGGCTGCTCTGCGCGCACCGTGAGGGACCCTACGGCGTACGGCGCTGGAACCACCTCGTCGAGCGCTGGCTCGCCGAGGACCCGGACGTCGAGGTCTACGGGGAGTGGTACGTCGGCCGCCCGCTGCTGGTGACCAGCAACGACTACGCCCTCGACGTCTACAACGGCGAGAGCGGGGTGGTGGTCCGCCAGGACCAGCGGCGCCGGGTGTTCATCGCCGGCTCGGAGCGGCTCAAGGAGTTCGCCCCCGGTCGGCTCGAGGCCGTCGAGACCATGCACGCGATGACCATCCACAAGAGCCAGGGCAGCCAGGCCGACCGGGTGACGGTGCTGCTGCCCGACGAGGGGTCGCGGTTGCTCACCCGCGAGCTGTTCTACACCGCGGTCACCCGCGCCCGGCATCACGTGCGCGTGGTGGGGTCGGAGGTCGCCGTACGCGCCGCCGTCACCACCCGCGCACAGCGCGCGACCGGGCTCCCGGCGCGTCTCGCGGGCCGCTGACGAAACGCTGCCGCAACCTCAGGCGGCTAGGGTCGACGTCGGATTGGAGTGCTGATGCCTTACCTGCTGCGCGTGGAGCTGCCCGACGTCCCGGGTTCCCTGGGACGCCTCGCGAGTGCGATCGGTGACGCCGGCGGCGACATCGAGGCCATCGAGATCGTCGAGAAGGGCCGCGGTGGCTCGGCCGTCGACGACGTGTTCCTCGAGGTTGCGCCCGGGTCGATGCCCGACTCCGTGGTCTCGACCGTCAACGCCCTCGAGGGCGTGCGCGTGCTGTGGATCGGCCGGTACGCCGCGGGCGGCAACCTGTTCTTGGACCTCGAGGCCGTCGAGGAGCTCACCGAGGACCCCGAGACCGCCCTCGACCGGCTGGTCGACCGGCTCCCCGTCGTCTTCCGTGCCGACTGGGGCGCCCGGGTCAGCAAGACCGACGGCATCCTCCACGCCACCGGGGCCGCGCCGACCGACCTGACCTGGCAGCCGATCGAGCGCGCCGAGGTCATCGAGTCGACCGACGAGAACAACATCCACTGCGGCGCGCGCCTCAACAAGTCCGAGATCATCGTGATCGGCCGCCGCGGCGGCCCCGCGTTCCTCGACTCCGAGATCGCCCGCCTCGGCCACCTCGTCGGCCTGGCCATGTCGATCGCCAAGGCGGCCCGCGCCACCAGCTGATCTCGTTGACCCGTCGTGAACTTTCGGGCGGGTCAACGTCACTTGTCGACATTCGACGTTGACCCGTCGTGAAGTTTCGGGCGGGTCAACGTGCTTACGGCACCGAGCGGATCCGGTGGACGAGCACCGACCCGAGGATGGCGACGAGGAACGCGGCGGCGTAGAGGACGCAGTAACCCACGGAGAACCGGTCGCCGCCGGTCTCGGTGACGCCGCCCGCGGCCTCGACGACCAGCAGGATCAGGGCGGCGATGAAGGGCGCCACGACCTGGGGCAGGGCGTTGGCGATGTTGATGACGCCGAGGTCCTTGGCCCGGTCCTCGGCGCCGGAGAGCACCTGGGTGATCAGGGCGAAGTCGACCGAGGTGTAGATCCCGTAGCCCACGCCCAGCAGCACGGCCGCGGCGACGGCGGCCGGCCAGCTCTGGCCGACCGCGAGCAGCAGCGAGGCGAGGGCGCCGACCACGCCGGACCACGTCACGAACACCTTGCGCCGACCGGACCGGTCGCTCCAGATGCCGAAGACGACCGTGGTCGCCATGATCACGACCGCGTAGATCGCGGTCAGCACGAAGACGCGGTCGTCGGCCTCGTCCTTGTCGACGCCGATCACGTCCTGCAGGTAGTAGAGGAGGTAGAGAAGGCTCAGCGCGTTGCCGAGGTTGACCAGGAACCGCGTGATCCACGCCCAGGCGAAGTCCGGGTGCTCCCGTGGCGAGATCCAGAACCCGCGCACGAAGCCGCCCCAGTCGAACGGCGCGGGCCGCTCGTCAGGCGCCAGGGCCAGGTCGCGGGAGTCGAAGCAGTACGGCACGGTCAGCACGACCAGCGCCGCCGCTGTCACGGCGTACCCCGCGGCGATGCTGCCGGTCGCCGAGGCGATGCCGGTGCCGGCCACGACGCCCACGGTCTGGGCCACCGCGAGGATGCCGCCGACCCGGCCGCGCCTGGCGACCGGCACCTGGTCGGGCACGGTCGCGGTGACCGCGGCGAGCATCGCGTTGAGCGTGGCCTGCACGCCGCACCACCCGAGTGCCATCACGACGACGTTGTCGGCGACGGCGAGCAGCAGCAGCGACAGCGCGCCGCCGACCGCGCCGCCGATCACCCAGGGGAGCCGGCGTCCCACGCGTAGCGTCGTGCGGTCGGAGAACGCCCCGAACACCGGGTTGCAGACGACGGAGACGAACGCGCCCAGCCCGAGCACGACCGCCAGGATCGTCTTCTTGTGGTCGGCCGAGATCTCCTCGGCCTGCTGGGCGAGCAGCACCTGGATCGGACCGAAGAAGCCCGCCCACAGCCCGATGCTGGTCAGGGTGATCGCCGCGACCCAGCGGCCGGGCGGGTTGTCGGTCGGCTCGGCCAGGGCCGAGCGCGGAGCCGGAGCGGTGCCGGTCACCCGGGCATCGTGGCGCACCCGCCGGGCGCGAGCACCCGGAATCGGCGGAAGATCAGCAGCCGACGTCCGCGATGTCGCCCTCGGTCACCACCCCGCCCGGCGTGTGGAGGCCGTACGCCGAGCAGTAGTAGAAGCTCAACAGGTCCTCGCGCTCCAGCCGCACCGGCGACCACATCCCGTTGCCCGTCGGCTCCAGGTAGCGGAACGAGTCGGCCAGCAGCGCCCTGGTGTTGGCACGGTGCTTGAGGTAGCGGTCCAGCCACCGCTGCACGTAGACGCTGGTGAGGTCCTGCCCGTACCGGCTGGCCGGCAGCACCAGGGGGATGTCGGTGTAGTCGAGGTGCGTGGAGGCACGGGGTACGACGAGCATCGCGTCCACGCCGGCGGCGCGCCACGCGTCGTAGCCGCTCTCGCGCTCGCGCATCGGGTCGGGACCCTCCGGGCTCGGTGAGGGGGTCAGCGAGCTGCCGCCGCTGAGGAACCACGGCGACACCGTGAACCCGTACTCCGACTGCACGGCCAGGGCCGGGACCACCGGCCGGTTGCCGCTGCCGTCGAGCGGTCCGGTCGAGCTCGGTCCGGTGAGCTTGTCGAGCGCGACGACGGCGGCCACGCGCCGGTCGGTGCCCTGCACCTTCGAGACCGCCGCCGCGCCCATCGAGTGGCCGATGATCGCGATCCGCGTGGTGCGTCCCGGCGTCGCCGGGTGCGGGTCGGGGGAGAGGTCGAGGCTGCCCCGGTAGGGGTTGGCGCGCGAGGTGAAGAAGTCGAGCGCGTCCTCGGTGCCGACGAGGAAGTTCGACAGCTGCTGGAAGGGCACGCCCGGGCAGCCGAGCATCTCGCCGTCCTCGGGTGCGGCGAACGGGTTGCAGAACGGCAGGGTGCCTGCGCCGACCACGGGATCCAGGGGCGAGGGCTGGTGCGGCAGCGTCTCGCTGGTGCCTTGCCCCTGCACGTCGTAGGTCAGCACGACGTAGCCGCGCTCGGCGAGGTCCTGGGCCAACCACTCGTACATGCCCTCCGAGCCCTGCACCGAGCCCTCGGTCACGACCACGCCGGGGAACGGCCCGCGCAGTCGGCGGCCGGTGTAGGGGTCGACCGCGCCGGGGAGCGGCTTGTAGACGTGGCCGCGCAGCTGCGCGCCGTACCGGTTCTCGAACGCGACCGCCTGCGACAGCCCACGCGTGCCGTTCCAGCCGGCGCGCAGGGGGTTGCCGACGTTCCAGCCGGGCACGACGTTGCCGGCGGTGAGTGCCGGGCGCGTGGGCGAGGCGACCTGGGTCAGCAGCTGGTCGACGCTGCGCTGGGTCGAGGCCGCCACGAGCGCGGGGAGGTACGCCGGGTTCTGCAGCTGCCCGCCCGGTCCGTCGATCCGGCCGTAGGCGTCGGCGATGTTCTGCAGGTCGCGCTGCGTGTACGCGGGGTCGGTCGGCGCCGGGTCACCGGCGGCCGGGGCCGCGAGGGCGGCGGCGACGCAGAGGGACAGGACGCCCGAGGCGAGTGCACGCATGTGCGCTCAACGAGCGTCCTGCCGCCGGGGTGACGTCAGTCCTTGCGCTCGAGGAGGAACACCGGGATCTGGCGGTCGGTGTTCTGCTGGTACTCGGCGTACGGCGAGTAGACCGCCACCGCGCGCTCCCACCACTCCTCGCGCTCCGCGCCCTCGGCGAGGCGCACGGAGTAGGTGTGCTTCTCGGCGCGGTCCTGGAGGTCGACCTCAGGGTGGGCGACGAAGTTGTGGTACCAGGTCGGGTGCTCGGGAGCGCCGCCCTTGGAGGCGACCGCGGCGTAGACGCCGTCCTTCTCCACGCGCATGACGGGGTTCTTGCGGAGCTTCCCGGACTTGGCGCCCCTCGACGTGATCACCACGACCGGCCACTCGGGATGGTCGGGGAGCGTGTTCATGCGCGCGCCGTTCGACGCCTCGTACTCCGCCACCTGGTCGCGGACCCACTGCTCCGGGCTGGGCTCGTACTCGCCTTCGAGAGTCATGTCCACCAGAAGACCACGCGCGGTCGCCGTATTCCAGGTCTAGGCTGAGGCCATGCTGCACCTCCGTGACTGACGGTCGACCGCCTTTCCGGTCCCGTCCCTCTCCACCCTCACGGAGTCCCTCCATGTCCGGCATGACCGGCACGTCTCGTGCCCGGAGCCGCCTGTTCTCCCGCCCCGCTGTCCTGCGCACCTTCGCGCTCGGACTCGTCGGGCGGCTCGGGTACGGCGTTCTCCCCCTCTCGTTCCTCTTCACCGTCCGCCAGGCGACTGGGTCGTTCTCGGCCGCCAGCGGCGCCGTCGCGGTCTTCGGGCTGGGTGCGCTGGCCATGCCGCTGCAGGCACGCGCGCTCGACCGCTGGGGCCAGCGGCGGGTGCTGCCGCTGGTCGCCGGCACCTGGGTCGGCCTGCTCGGCGTAGCGCTGGCGCTGTCGCTGTTCGGGGTGTCCGCGCCCGTGGCGTGGGTCGCGATCGCGGTGCCCCTCGGCGTCTGCGCGCCCGCGCTGGGGCCCTCGATGCGTGCCCAGTGGCGGTGGTTCACCGAGGGCACCGACCTGCGGGCCCGTGCCTACTCCGTCGACACGGTGGCTGAGGAGATGCTCTACCTGGTGGGTCCCGCCATCGCGGGTGGGCTGCTGGCCGTCGGTCCCGCGCGCAACGGTCTGTTCCTGGTCGCGGTGCTCGCCGTCGTCGGCACCGCCGCGCTGACCGCGTCGCCCGCAGCGACCGTGCGCGCCGAGCTCGGTCCTGCGCGTGCGAGCCTCCTCGGTCCGGCCCGCCGGCCGGGGGTGCCCCGGCTGATGGCGACGATGGCGTGCTTCGGGGTGGGCGCCTCGCTCACGCTCACCGGGGTCGCCGCGGCCGCCGACGCCGTCGGACACCCGAGCTGGGCGGGCCTCGTCGAGGCCTGCCTGTCGGCCGGCTCGGTCACCGGCGGCGTGCTCTGGGCGTCGTCGCGACGGCTGCTGCCACCGGTGCCGGTGCTGTTGACCGGCAGTGCCGGTCTCCTGATCGGGGCAGCGGTGACGCCCTTCTGGGTGGCGGCGGCGTTGATCGCGCTCGGTGGCCTGTCCTGGGCGCCGACGTTCGTCGAGGCGTTCGAGGCCGCGGACCGGTTGGCCCCCGAGGGGCAGCGCACCGAGGCGTCGACGCTGGTGAACACCTCGACGAACCTGACCTACGCGCTGGGTACGGCGCTCACCGGCGCGCTCGTCGCGGCCGGTGCGACGCCGTACCTCCCGGCGGCGGCGGCGTTCGGTGCCGCCGCCCTGCTCGCGCGCGCCTGGGTGCGGGCCCGTTAGCCTCACCCGCATGAGCGCGATCGACGGGGTGTCGGAGATCTTCGACGCCGACGCCTGGGACGCCGTCCCCGGCTTCGAGGACCTGACCGACCTGACCTACCACCGGGCCAAGGCGCACGGCACCGTGCGCGTGGCCTTCGACCGGCCGGACATCCTCAACGCGTTCCGCCCGCACACGGTCGACGAGCTGCTGCGCGTGCTCGAGCACGCGCGCACCTCCAGCGACGTCGGCTGCGTGCTGCTCACCGGCAACGGCCCGAGCGCGAAGAACGGGAAGTGGGCGTTCTGCACCGGCGGCGACCAGCGGATCCGGGGCAAGGCCGGCTATCAGTACGCCGAGGGCGAGACCGCGGATACCGTCGACAAGGCCAAGCTCGGCCGGTTGCACATCCTCGAGGTGCAGCGGCTGATCCGCTTCATGCCGAAGATCGTGATCTGCGTGGCGCCGGGCTGGACCGCCGGCGGCGGGCACAGCCTGCACGTGGTCTGCGACCTGACGCTGGCGAGCCTGGAGGAGGCGCGGTTCAAGCAGACCGACGCCGACGTCGGGTCGTTCGACGGCGGCTTCGGCTCGGCGTACCTCGCCCGTCAGGTCGGCCAGAAGTTCGCCCGCGAGATCTTCTTCCTCGGCCAGGAGTACTCCGCCGAGGACGGCGTCCGGATGGGCACGGTCAACCGCGCGGTCCCGCACGCCGAGCTCGAGGCGACCGCGTTGGAGTGGGGACGGATCATCAACGGCAAGTCGCCCACCGCCCAGCGGATGCTCAAGTACTCCTTCAACGCGATCGACGACGGCCTGGTCGGCCAGCAGCTGTTCGCCGGCGAGACCACGCGTCTGGCGTACATGACCGACGAGGCCCAGGAGGGCCGCGACCAGTTCCTCGAGAAGCGCGAGCCCGACTGGTCGCCCTTCCCCTGGTACTACTGACGCGATCCACGGGCGACCACGCGGGCGACCTTCGGCCCTTCTTGGGGGGACCTTCGCCGAGGTAGCGTGCGAGCGCTCGGCCGCGTCCAGGCTGTGGGACGCACGAGCCGGAAGTGACTGCGGTCACTGACAGGTTCGAGTCCGGCTGGTGAGGTGTCACCCGCCGTCAGCGTCCCCCAGGAGGTCCAGTGCGTATCGGTGTCCCACGTGAGTCGCGAGCAGGGGAGACCCTCGTGGCGGCGACCGCCACCACGGCGTCACGACTGGTCAAGCTCGGCTACGACGTCGTGGTCGAGTCCGGCGCCGGCGGCGCGGCCAGCCAGCCCGACGAGGCGTACGCCGAGGCCGGCGTGACGGTCGGCAGCGCCGAGGACGTGTGGTCCAGCGACATCGTCGTCAAGATCAACGCCCCCACCGACGGCGAGATCGCGCGGCTGCGCCGCGGCGCCACCGTCGTGTCGCTGATGGCGCCGGCGCGCTCGCCCGAGCTCGTCGAGCGGCTCTCGGCCGCGGGCGTGACCGCGCTGGCGATGGACGCGGTGCCGCGGATCTCGCGTGCCCAGTCGATGGACGTGCTGTCCTCGATGGCCAACGTGGCCGGCTACCGGGCCGTCGTGGAGGCCGCGCACGCCTTCGGCCGTCAGTTCACCGGACAGGTCACCGCCGCCGGCAAGATCCCGCCCGCGCGGGTCTTCGTCGTCGGCGCCGGCGTCGCCGGGCTCGCCGCGATCGGCGCGGCCGGGTCGATGGGCGCGATCGTCCGGGCCTTCGACGTACGCCCGGAGGTCGCCGAGCAGGTCGAGTCGATGGGCGCGGAGTTCGTCACCGTCGACATGCAGTCCGAGGTCAGCTCCGACGGCTACGCCAAGGAGATGACCGCGGAGCAGGAGAAGGCCACCGCCGTCATGTACGACGAGGAGGCCCGCGCGGCCGACATCGTCATCACCACCGCCCTCATCCCGGGACGCCCGGCGCCGCGGCTGCTCACCGAGGAGACCGTGGCCGCGATGCGCCCGGGCAGCGTGATCGTCGACATGGCCGCGGCCAACGGCGGCAACGTCGCCCTGACGGTCGCCGACCAGGAGGTCGTCACCGACAACGGGGTGCGGATCCTCGGCTACACCGACCTCGCGGGCCGCCTCGCCGCCCAGACCTCCCAGCTCTTCGGCACCAACGTCGTCAACCTGCTCACGCTGATGACGCCCGAGAAGGACGGCGCCCTCACCCTCGACCTCGAGGACCCGGTCCAGCGCGGGCTGACGGTCGTGCGCGACGGCGAGGTGCTCTGGCCGCCGCCCCCGGTGCAGGTCTCCGCCGCACCCAAGACGCCGGCGCCGGCCGCGCCGGCCGAGCCGGCGCCGCCGAAGAAGAAGCGGCCGATGTGGCTGGTGTTCGCCGCGGTGTCCGTCCTGCTGTTCCTCGTGGCCGCGACGGCCCCGGCCCCGCTGCCCGAGCACTTCTTCGTGCTCACGCTCGCGATCGTGATCGGCTACTACGTGATCGGCAACGTGCACCACGCGCTGCACACGCCCCTGATGAGCGTCACGAACGCGATCTCCGGGATCATCGTCGTCGGAGCGATGCTCCAGCTCGGAGTGGACGACGCCGCCGTACGCGCCCTGTCCTTCGTCGCAGTTCTCCTCGCCAGCATCAACGTGTTCGGCGGCTTCGCCGTGACGCGCCGGATGCTCGGCATGTTCCGGAAGGCGGACCAGTGATGGATGCCGTGAGCATCGCCGTCGGCGCCTACCTGGTCGCCTCCCTCCTCTTCATCCTCAGCCTCGCCGGCCTGTCGCGGCACGAGAGCGCCCGCAACGGCGTCAGCTACGGCATCGCCGGGATGGCCCTCGCGCTGGCCGCGACCGTGGGTCTGCTCATCGACGACACCGACGAGGCGCTGCCGATGATCCTGCTCGTCGTGGCCGTGGCGGCCGGAGCCGCCATCGGCCTCTGGCGGGCCCGGGTCGTCGCGATGACCGGCATGCCCGAGCTGATCGCGCTGCTGCACTCGTTCGTGGGTCTGGCTGCGGTCCTCGTGGGCTGGAACGGCTACCTGCACGACGAAGGGCTCACCGGCTCACTGCACCGGATCCACAGCGCCGAGGTCGTCATCGGCGTCTTCATCGGCGCGGTGACGTTCACCGGCTCGATCGTCGCGAACCTCAAGCTCTCGGCGCGGATGAAGTCGGCGCCGCTGATGCTGCCCGGCAAGAACGCCATCAACCTCGGCGCGCTGGGGATCTTCGCCGGCCTGACGGTGTGGTTCACCGTCTCGCCGAACATCGGCGTGCTCATCGCCGTGACCGCGGTCGCGCTCGCCCTGGGGTGGCACCTGGTCGCCTCCATCGGCGGCGGCGACATGCCGGTCGTGGTCTCGATGCTGAACAGCTACTCGGGTTGGGCCGCGGCCGCGTCCGGCTTCCTGCTCGACAACAACCTGCTGATCGTGACCGGCGCGCTCGTCGGGTCCTCGGGTGCGTACCTGTCCTACATCATGTGCGAGGCGATGAACCGATCGTTCATCTCCGTCATCGCCGGAGGCTTCGGCATCGAGGTCGCCGCATCGGGTGACACCGACTACGGCGAGCACCACGAGATCACTGCCGAGGAGGTCGCCGAGCTCCTCGCCGACGCCTCCAGCGTGATCATCACCCCCGGCTACGGCATGGCGGTCGCGCAGGCGCAGTACCCGGTCGCCGAGCTCACCAGCAAGCTCCGGGCCCGTGGCGTCGACGTCCGGTTCGGCATCCACCCCGTCGCCGGCCGGCTGCCCGGGCACATGAACGTCCTGCTCGCCGAGGCCAAGGTGCCCTACGACGTCGTCCTGGAGATGGACGAGATCAACGACGACTTCCCGCAGACCGACGTCGTCCTGGTCATCGGTGCCAACGACACGGTCAACCCCGCCGCTCTGGAGGAGCCCGGCAGTCCGATCGCCGGCATGCCGGTGCTCCACGTGTGGGAGGCCAAGGACGTCATCGTCTTCAAGCGCTCGATGGCCGTGGGCTACGCCGGTGTGCAGAACCCGCTGTTCTTCCGTGACAACACCAGCATGCTGTTCGGTGACGCCAAGGACCGGGTCGAGGACATCGTGCGGCACCTCGCGGAGGTCCCTCAGCAGGCTTCTCGCTGACGGAGCGGTACGTCGGTGCCTCTCACCCGAGGGGCGCGGCGTCGACCTGGTCCGGCGCGTGTCCGCGGCGGGCGACCTCGGCCATGGCCCGGTCGATCCCGCCGTGCTCGAGGGCGGCGGCGGTCGAGTCGTCCGCCCAGAGCAGGCGGCCGTCGCGCCGGACGCTCACCCGCATGGTGGCGCCGAGGTGCTCGATCGCACCGGGAACGTTGCGACGCTCGAGGGGTAGCGGGACCGGCAGCACGTGCGCGGCATCCAGACCGCCGACGCCTTCCACATCGACGCGCCACCGAGCCGATCGTCCGCGCAGCAGCCAGCGCTCGTCGGTCACCTCGGCGCGCACGGGTGAGACGACCGGGTCGCCCAGCCGGAGCAGCCGTCCGCCTGGCAGGAGCACGACGAGCGCGGTGACCGTCGTGCGCAGCGGGCCGGCGGTCACCTCGCCGCCCGCGAACGCCACGCACACCGAGGGGTCCTCGAAGCCCTGGGCCTGGCCCCACCACCACGACTCGGGGAAGCCGCCCTTGCCCCAGTTCTTCTCGGCGTAGACCGCCCAGCCGTCCAGGTCCCAGGTCTCCGTGCCGACCACCGCATGCCCATGGGCGGAGCCCCCGAGCAGCCACGGGTGCCAGTACTGGTTGAGCCCCGGGACCGCCTGGAAGACGCTCGACCCGCCGACGGCCCGCCGGGGCCACGGCGTCGGGACCGTCACCCTCACGTCCACCCGGGCGTCCGCCCCGAGGTCGACCACCAGCCGGTCGGCCTCGCCCCGGAACGCGTCGCCGGCGTACGCACCCAGGCACGCACCGGACGCGTGACCCTCGGGGTGGGCGACCGTGCGCAGGAAGCCGTGCGGGTGCGCCGCGAGCCCGAGGGTGGCCCAGTGGCCGTCCGCCGCGCGGTTCACCCCGTTGAGCGCGATCAGCACGCGCCCCGAAGCGGGGTCGGTGAACCGCCAGAAGTAGCCCTCCATCGCAACGCCGTGCGCCGGCAGCGGGTCCCCGAAGGGCAGGTCGGCACCACTGGCCCGGTACGCCCGACGTACCGCACTGATCGCCGCCACCATCCGAGCATCATGTCAGCGGGGCGTGGACCCGGCCCCCGGAACCGATCCGGACCGCTCCCGCGGCTACGTCGGCTCGGGCCCTGGTGACGTCGAGGTCTGGCCGCGCACCGTCCAGCAGCTGGGCTGCGCCTGAGGCGACGAGCGGAAGGGGTGCGGTCTACTGCGCCAGCTCGCCGCCGGTCATCAGTCGCAGGATCTCCAACCCGTTGCTGTTGCCGCTCGCACCCTCGGGCAGGGGTGCGCCGCGCTTGCTCGCATGCACGGCGGCCATGTTCGCGACCCACGCGGCGAAGAGGGCGCTGGCGCGAGCCTGGGAACGGGTGGGATCGGGGTCCGCCGCGCGGGCCGTCGCGTCGTCGACGAGGTCGGCGATCGCGGCCATCCAGCGCTGCATGACGTGCCCGGCGATGTCGAGTGACCCCACCGTGAGCTGCTCCAGGAACGGGTAGGCGAGCGCGACGTCCTCCCCGGCCCGGTCGACCCAGCCGGCGTCGGCCATGGCGGCCAGGGCCGCCGCCACGGTCTCGGCCACGGGCTCCTCGACGGGGCGCTCGCGGACCGCTGCGACGAAGGCGTCGAGCCACCCGTCGAAGTAGGCGAGCATGATCGCCGCCTTGGACGGGAAGTGCAGGTAGATCGTCCGCACGCCGACCCCGGCGGCCTCCGAGATGTCCCCGATCGAGGTGCCGGCGTAGCCCCGCTCGGCGAAGAGACCCCGCCCGGCCTCGAGGATGCGCGCTCGCGTCGCCGCCTTGCGCACCTCCTGCCAGGGCGCCGACGGGGCCCGGCCACCCTGCTCGGCCACGGGACCAATCTAGGCCAGTCGTCCCATTGGGCCACGCGCGAACCGAGGTTTTGCCATCATGGCAGCGCTGACGCCACCGCACCGAAGGGGACCTGATGCGCGCGCTCCGTCACCTGCCGATGTCCGTCCTGGGCCTGGTCCTCGTGATCGCGACGCTGGCCGTGGTCGCACCGCCGCAGACATCGGCCGCTCCGACGCCGGCGGCGGTCGTCTCGATCTATCCGCCGGGCGTCACCGGCGGCACCTTCGACCTGGACCGCCGGCTCTACAACCCCGACCTCGCCTCGTGCGAGGAGGAGCGACCCGCCAACCAGTTCGTTACCTACCCCTCCTATGCCCAGAGCGCGACGCAGATCTGCGCGATGTGGGGCCTGCAGAACGCGGCCGCTGCGGCGTACAACGCCATGCACGGCTACGACGAGGGCGACGAGGTGATGGTCAGCAGCCTCTACGCCCAGGCGGGACTGGTGCAGACGTTCCTGCAGCAGATCGCCTACGCGGTCGGCAAGAACGTGAGCGGCGTGACGCCGGCCCAGCGGGCGGCCTACCAGTGGTTCCTGGCGATCCAGCAGCACTTCCAGCGCACCGCCGCGGCCGAGGCGCAGCGCGAGTACCAGAAGTGGCGGACCCAGCAGTGCGGCTACCGGCCGCCGAACACGACGGTCTTCGCCTACAACCCGAGCAGCCAACCGGTCTGCAACCCGGACGGCAACCCGGGCATGATCGGCCTGTTCACCAGCGTCGCGCCCCCGACGTACGCCAACTTCGTCCAGTACGGCCGGTACGACGCCGAGAAGATCCTCGGGCTGGCCCACCAGGCCGAGGAGCGCATCGACCGCACGCTGATCGACAACGGCATCGTGGCCGGGTCCGGCGCGGTGGCCGCCGTGCTGGCAGGCGGAGCTCCGCACGTCGCGGCGACCCTCGAGTCGACCGCCGGGGCGCTCGGCTCGTTCCTGCGCGTGGTCCAGCCCCACAACCGCGCGGTCTACAACTCGCTCCGGCAGGCCGGCCAGGTCGTCTCCAAGGCCGTGCAGGGCGCCGTCAAGGCCGGCCGGGTCGTCCTGGGCAGCCAGCGTGTCCTCAACCAGATGCGCGCGGCCGCCGACCTCGTCAAGACCGGCGCTCGCTCGCTGTCCGGCCCGATGACGATCGCGACCATCGCGATCACGATCGCCGTCACTCGTGGCATCAGCGTCTTCACCGCGGCTGCCATTCCGAAGCAGCTCGCCGACGATGCCGCCGCGGCCGAGCCTGCGAACACCGACCGCTACGTCCTCGACCTCCTGACCGCCGACCAGGGCGTCGACGCACCCATCGTCTACGCCAACTACCGGGCCCAGCTGCAGTTCCCCGCGCACACGGTGGGGGTGCAGGCGGCGCCGTCCGCGTGCCCGGCCTGCGTGGTGTACGACGAGATCCCGTTGTCGGCCGCCAACCCGCCGGCGCGCATCCGGATGACCGCGCTGCACCCCGACGGCACGCCGAGCGGCTGGTCGAGGCTCGACTCGGTCGCCACCCGGATCAACACCTGGGGCATGGGGGCGTCCAACGGCGCCCTGGGCGTGCCGACCGTGAGCGTGGGCATCGCCGGCGGCAAGGTGTGGACCAAGCAGGACCCGTCCTCCGCACCGACGGACGAGACCGAGGCCGGGCTGTCCGGCTGGCTGCCCTCGGGTGAGCTGCGCTACTTCGACCCGTCCGGCCAGCCGATGATCGCCTACCTCAACGGCGAGCAGTTCCTCACCCAGACGAGCCCCGGGTCGGTCTCGGCGGGTGGCTACGACGCCGGGAACGACTGCGCGACGCCGGGCCAGTGCACGACCTCGACGTCCATCGTCGTCATGGGTTCCGGCGGCACCCCCGAGCTCCGGAACGAGATCACGAACGGCACGTTCTTCGGCATGGAGTGCACCGCGAACACGCCGGGGACGCACGACTGCCTGACCGACACGCTGAGCCCGAACGGACGGCTGGTGCCGGCCAACGGCACGAGGATCCGGACCTCGGACGGCGAGGTCCTGGAGCAGAAGGGCACCAGCCAGCTCTACCGCCTCACGATCGTCCCCAACCGCGGCACCGCGCCGGCGGTCTGGGTGACCAACCGCCACAACTCCGTCGCGACCAACAAGACCAACGGGCTGCCGCCGGGCGGGGGGCTCGTCGCGGGCGAGACCGTCAGCTTCGTGGCGTCCGAGATCAGTGACGCCGGCTACGACACGACGTACACATGGCACGTCCAGACCGTCTGCCCGGCCGACCCCGACCACCCGGCGCAGACCATCCAGGGCGTCCTCGTCTGCTCCGACGACCCGAGCTACGGCAAGCGCCAGCTGCCGGCCAACCAGCAGAGCCTCACCAGCTGCGAGGCGACGGTCGGTGTGTGCACCCCGGACGCCGTGCTGGGCGTGACCTGGACCCCCGACCCGGCCTTCCACGGCGGTCCGGTCGCGACGATGACCGGCCGGAGCGTCGAGTGGACCTGGCCCGCACCCGGCACCTACCACCTGCGGCTCGTCACGACGGACGAGTACGGCGTGACCCGGTCCTCCGACCGGGATCTCGTGATCTCCGCCGCCACCGCTCCGCGCAGCGTGCTCTCCTTCGCGGCCGCGGCGGATCCGCAGCCGGGCTCCCTCGGCCCGTCGGTGATCGGGCCGGTCGCCAACGACACGGCGCTCACCGTCACCGGGTGCGTCGTCTCGCCGGCGGCGATCGGCACCACGCCGTACGCCACCCCCGCGGTCACGATCGACTGGGGTGACGGCGGCGCCGCCGACGACGTCACGGTCCTGCGCGGCGCGGGCGGCGGCTGCACGACCCCGTGGCGCTGGGAGGCGACCCACACCTTCGCGGTCGACACGCACGGCCGGCCGCTCGTCCAGGTCCCGATCACGGTGACGACGCGCGACGTGACGTTCCCCGCCACGGAGCCGGAGGACCTGCCACCCGGCACCCGCGCGTCCTCGAGCGCGACGGTCTTCGCCAACGTGCACGCCGCCCAGCTGCCACCCACCTTCCTGGGCGGCGCGTCCGCGACGTACGACTTCGTGGCGGCCGAGCGCAACCTCGTGGTCGGCTCGGTGGCCAGCATCCCGGACGCGAGGATCAGCTATGCGCCGGCGTCGGGGGTCACCGCCGGTGGCGTGAGCTGCACACCCGGCCTGCCGTCGGGCACGGGCTTCGCGACGCTCGGCGGCAACCGCTTCCAGATCAGCGGCATCCCGCGTGCCAGCTCTGGCGGCTGCTACGCGGTCACCATCACCGCCGAGATCCCGCACGGGAGCGTCGAGCAGCACGCGGTCATCGTCGTCGCCCAGCCGCCTGACATCACGTCGGCGGCGAGCATCGCCTGGGACCCCGCCACCTCAGACCACTCGTGGACCGTCACGACCAGTGGCTTCCCCGCCCCGGGGATGCGGGTCACCGGCGTCGACTGCACCACCGGGTGCGGCACCGCTCTGCCGCGTGCGGTGACCTTCCACGACAACGAGGACGGCACCGCGACGCTGTCGACGACCGGCCTGTCGGCCGACGACACGGGCGTCTACGAGGTGACCATCGAGGCCGCGAGCTCCAGTGGCTCCGTCACCCAGGTGCTGACCCTCACCGTCGACGGACCGCCGGTGTTCACCAGCCCGGCGACCACAGGCTTCAAGACCGGGCAGGCCGGCTCGTTCGCGATCGGGGTGTCCTCGGTCGTGCCGGTGACGCTCACCTGCCACGTCGACGGCTCGAACGAGCAGTGCCGCACCGGTAACGGTGCCTATCCCTTCATCTCTCACGACTTCCCCTCGGGGAGAGGCCTCTCGCTCGTCGGATCGACGATCGCCGGCATCCCAGCGACGGCTGGCCGCTATCCGGTCACGCTGACGGCCACGAGCGACGCGGGCACGACCACCCAGGAGCTGACCATCTACGTCTCGGCGAGCGGCGGCGCGACCATCACCATGGTCGACACCGGCAACGACGACAACCTGGTGAGCTACGTCCCCGGCGAGATCCCGGCGGGCGAGGCCACGTTCATCCTCGGGACGCACGGTGTCGTCACGCTCTGCTCGAACGTCCCGGGCGACGAGCTGCGCACGGAGACGGTCGTCGAGGGCAGGCCGGTCCCCACCCCGCTGCCGGCGGGCCTGTCGATCGAGCCGGTCGCCAACACGCGCTGCGGGGCCGGTGACCAGCAGCTGGAGCTGAGCGGCACCCCGACCGCTCCCGTGCCCGGCGCGAGCGGCGCCACGGCGTACCGACTGGTCGACGACGCCAACGGCCTGGCACTGCTGACCCTGCGCCTCCTGTCCGGAACGGCGCCGGCGTTCAGCTCCCCGGACACCGCGCAGTTCCGGGCCGGGCAACCGGGCTCGTTCACCGTCTCGCTGGGCACGGCCCACTTCATCGACCGTCGCTACGGCCTGGGCTGCATCACCGGAGCAACAGGGCTGCCCGCTGGTCTGTCGCTCACCGGCGGCGAGAACGGCACGGCCACGATCGGCGGGACCCCGCTCGCCGGCGGCCAGAGCAAAGCCACGGTGACGGGCACCGACTGCCAGGGCCAGTCGACGACCCAGCAGCTCACCATCGACGTGGCCGAGGCTCCGATCATCACCTCCGACGACACCGCCGGCTTCCGCGCCGGCGTCGGCGGCACCTTCGAGGTCACCACCAACGCCACCGCCCACCCCAAGCCGGCCCTGAGTGTCGCCGGGCTGCCCGACGGTGCCACGTTCCTCGACCACGGCAACGGGACCGGCACGATCACGGTCTCCCCGCAGATGCCCGCCACCGAGACCGAGGTCGCGCTGAGCATCACGGCGAGCTCGTCCGCCGGCACCGACTCCCAGCAGCTGCGGCTCGCGGTGGGCTCGGCCCCGGTCATGATCTCGCCCGCCAGTGGCGCCACCGTCGTGCTGCCGCGCGACCTGACCGCGTCGTACGTCGTCCGGAGCTCCGCGGTGCCGGTCGCGGAGCTGACCGCCTCGACCCTGCCCGCCGGGCTGGTGTTCACCGACAACGGCGACGGGACCGGCACCCTCGCCGGCGCCCCGACCGCCCTCGGTGAGACGGAGGTGACGGTGACGGCCCGCAACGGCGTCAGCCCGGCGGCGACGAGCGCCCTGCACGTCGTGGTGACCGACCCTGCCTCGCTGGCCGGCACCACGAGCGGCGCGCCGTGCGCGACCTCCTCGGGCGTCGAGGACTACGTCTTCGTCGCGGCCACCGAGAGCAGCTGGGTGCTGTGCGGCGCAGGCACGCCGGCGCCGGCCCTCACCCTCCAGTCGGTCGAGTGCGACGGCGACGTCACGAACCTGCCGCCCGGCCTGACCTTCACCGACCGCGGCGACGGCTCGGCCGTCATCGAGGGCGCCGCTGCCATCGGCTCGGGTGCGGCCTGCCCGGACGGCTACAGCGTCGCCGTCGCGTTCGCCAACGCCGGGGGAACGGTGGTGGAGGAGCTGAGCTTCTCCGTGCAGGAGGCGATCGAGCTGGCGAGTCCGACGACCACGGCCCCCTTCGTCCCGGGTGCGCCGAACACGGCCGCGATCGGCGCGGCGGCGGTCCCGCTGCCCTCGTTCGCCGTCGAGTCCGCCGATCCGCTGCCCGCGTGGCTCGAGCTCGTCGACCAGGGCACCGGCACCGCCATCGTGACCGGTACGCCGCCGACGAGCGCCGCCGGCAGCTCCGTGACCTTCAGCCTCCGGGTCACCAACGGCCAGGCGGCACCGCTCGTGGAGCAGATCACCGTGCCGGTCTCCGACATCGGGCTCGGTGCAGCCGCACCGCCGGCCGCCCGGCTGGGCACGGCGTACTCCCATCGGCTCGAGGTGCCGGACGGCGTCACCGTGAGCCTCGCCGAGGGCGGGGCCCTGCCCCAGGGCTTGACCCTCTCGCCGGCTGGTGTCCTGGCCGGCACCCCGACGGAGCTGGGCCGGTTCCCCGTCCCGCTGGCCCTGACCCGCGGTGGCACCACCCTCACGACCGGAGCCATCGAGCTCCACGTCGTCGCGGGCAAGGGTGCACTCACGATCTCGCAGTTCCGGACCCTCGATCCGAGCGACTGGTTCGTCCAGGTCGTCAACACCACCGAGGGCCCGATCGACCTGGCCGGGTGGCACGTCGGCCTCCAGCCTCCCGGAGAGGAGGAGTCGATCGAGGTCCCCCTCGGGACCGGCTCGCTGGATCCGGGGGAGACCGCTGTCGTGACGACGCCGTTGTCCTCGCTCGGATCGCAGCTCGGCGTCAGTGGGACGAGCGCGGGCCAGGTGGCCCTGCAGTCGGGGTTCCGGGTCGTCGCCCCGAGCGGCGTGGTGACCGACGCCGCCGGTGTGGTGGGCGCCCTGTCGGACCTGGTGGAGGGCGACGGCGTCTCCTACCCGACGAGGCTGACGAAGGCGCACCTGCGCTACGCCTTCGTCCGCACCGGCTTCGCCGACGGCGCTCTCCAGGACTCCGAGGACAACGCCACCGACTTCACGTTCGCGAAGGTCGTGGGCGTCGAGGACCCGCCGGCCGACCCGCCCCTCGATCCACCGGCGCCGGGCACCACCTCGGTCTCGGTCGGCCTCGACGTCGCGGCACCGGTCTTCGGCCAACCCGTCACTGCGACCGCGTCGGTCACCGCGCCGGGCCAGGCTGCGGCCGGCACCGTGCAGTTCGCCGTCGACGGGGTCGACGTGGGCGGGCCGGTCACGGTGAGCGGCGGCAGCGCACAGTCCCAAACACTCGGTGCCCGGCCCGTCGGTGCTCACGCGGTGACCGCCGAGTACCGCCCGTCGGGGTCGGGCGCCACGGTCGTCGGGCGGGCCACGTTCACGGTCGGGCGGGCGGCCACGACGACCGAGGTGGCCGTCGGACCCTCGGCGTTCACCGCGACGGTCACCGCGGTCGCTCCCGGTGCTGGCCGGCCGACCGGCGCGGTCACGTTCCTCCTCGACGGCGCGGAGATCGGTTCGGCGCCGCTCCAGGACGGCGTCGCGACCCTGGAGCACGACGTTCCGACCGGGGCCTCTCCCACGGTCGCGGCGTCGTACGCCGGCGATGGCAGCTTCACCGGCTCCTCGGCGTCCACCGCCCGGCGTGACCCCGCCATCTCGGCGCGCATCTCGTCCGCGGAGCCGAGGAGCACCTCGGGCTGGTACCGCACGGCGGTGACCGTCAGCTTCACCTGCACGCCCGCCGGCGCGCCACTCGTCGGGGACTGCCCGGCGCCGGTGACCCTGCGACGCGAAGGTGCAGGGCAGGCGATCACCCGGACCGTCACCGCCGCCGACGGCGGGATGGCCACCGTCGTGGTGTCCCCGATCAACATCGACCGCACCGTCCCGGAGGTGCGGGTCCGGAGCGTTCGGGCTGCGTCGACCGGGCGGCCACCGCGCGGGGTCTGTGCCGCACAGGACGTGCTCTCGGGTGTGGCGAGCTGCACGATCACGCGAAGCATTCGTCCGCGCCGGGTGGTCTACGTCGCCGTGGCGACGGACGAGGCGGGCAACACCGCGACGGACCGGGTGGTGGTGAGGAGACGTCGATGAGACCCGGGCTGTTCACGAGAGAGTCGGCCCCGACTCGCCGTTGCCCTTCGCGCCCGGGGGGCTCGCCGTCACGACGATGGGTCGGCGAGCCCCTCCAGCCGGAGCGTGATCGAGTCGTAGCGGGGGGTCGTGAACGCACCCCAGCACGCGCTCTGGTGGACGTGCGCCTCCAGTGGAGCGAGCTCGGCCACGAAGGCGTCATCGATGACGTTGATGTGGCCCTGCGTCAGACGGTCGGCGGGCTCGTTGAACGGCGCCGAGACGAAGACGCCGAGCCGCGCCATCTCCTGCATCCGCCGGCAGAAGCGCACCGGGTCGGGGATGTGCTCGATCGCGTGGGTGCTGAGCACGATGTCGTAGACACGGTCGTGCTCGTAGGCGTCGGCCTGCACGAAGCGCACGTTCGGGAACGTGGTCGTGATGTACGTCGCCCAGGTGTCGACGATGTCCAGCCCCGTCACCTTCATCCGGTAGCCGAGCGCGCCGGAGTCGTACAGCTCGGCGAGCAGAGCCGTGCCGTGGCCGGTGCCCGGGCCGACGTCGAGGACCCGGAGCATCGTTCCCCGCGGCTGCTCGGCCACGAGCCTCTGGATGTGCGGCAGCAGCTCGATCATGTACTGCATCGACCGCACGCCCCGGACCTTCCCGAGCGGCCGGTCCGGGTCGCGCGAGTCCTCCGGCGAGGCGAGGAGGCGGGTGTGGGCGACGAGGTCGTGCACCTCCCGCGCGGCGGCCCGCTGCGCGCGCGGCCGACCGGACGCGAAGGCCTGGTCGATCCGGCGCCTCATGGCGACCGCGGGCCGCGGTGGCTTGCGGCGGCTACGCCGGCGAGCCTGGGACGTCGGTGGCGGCGGCGCACCCGTGACCAGTCGCTTGGTGGCCCGCATCATGTCGAGTGCCGCCCGGTCGCGAGGCTCGGGGAGCCGGCCGGCCGTCGCCCGGGCGAACGCTCCGAGAAGTCCCATGCCGTCGCACTCTGCCACAGCGCGTGGTCTTGCCGCGGCTGCGATGCTGGAGCCATGGCGACCCCTGCTGACGACTGGTTCGGCCAGGCCTTCTCGAAGGCGTGGCGGGACAAGGCCGAGGAGATCGGGCGCTTCAACCTGGCGATCTTCGGCAAGACCGGCGTCGGCAAGAGCACGCTGGTCAACGCGATCTTCGGCAGTGACATCGCGGCCACCGGCATCGGCGAGCCCGTCACCCGCGCCGAGCACCTCTACCTCCACCAGAGCGGCACGCTCGGGGTGCTCGACACCCGGGGGGTCGAGGTCGGACGCGACAACGACGTGCTGATCGGCGAGCTGAAGGACTACCTCCACGGCATGCGCCGCAAGCCGTTGGCCGACCAGCTGCACGTGGCTTGGTACTGCGTGCGCGCCGGTGACCGGCGGTTCGAGGCGACCGAGGCGGAGTTCGTCCGGGCACTGCACGACCTCGGTCTGCCGGTGATCCTCGTGCTCACGCAGGTGCCCAGGTCGGGTGCTCGCGTCCACCCCGACGCCGAGGCGTTGGCGTCGAGCATCGCCGAGCTGCGCCTGCCGATCGTGGACGGCCTGATCCACTACACGATGGCACAGGCCGACGACTTCACGGGGCAGACGGCGTACGGCTTGCAGGAGCTCCTCGATGCCACCTTTCGCGGCGCGCCTGAGGGCGTCGCCCACGCCATCACCGCCGCCCAGCGCATCGACTACGCCCGCAAGCGCGAGCGCGCCGAGAAGGCGATCAAGACCGCGACGGGAGCCGCCACCACCGCCGGAGCCTCCCCCATCCCCTTCTCCGACGCGGCCATCCTGGTTCCGCTCCAGATCGGGATGATGGCCTCCATCGCGGTGACGTACGGCGTCCCTCTCGAGCGTTCGACCGCGGCGTCGCTCGCCGCGACCGCGGCCGCCACCACGGCGGGCCGCTCCCTGGTGACGAACATGATCAAGTTCGTGCCCGGAGCCGGCACCGCCGTCGCCGCTCCGATCAGCGCGACCGTGGCCGGCACCTTCACCTATGCGATGGGGCACGCCTGGCTCCGGGTCTGCGAGCGGCTCGCGCGCGGCGAGCTGGGCGCGGTCGGCGGTGCGCTCGACGGGGAGTCGGTGCGCCGGGTCTTCCTCGAGGAGTTCAAGACCCAGGCCGCGCGGCGGCGGATGGGTTCATGATGGCCTCGTGAGGATCGGTGGGGTGGATCGGCTCGTGAGGATCGTGGTGCTCACCGGCGCCGGGATCTCCGCCGAGAGCGGGGTCCCCACCTTTCGCGACGCCGAGGGGCTGTGGCACGGGCACCGGGTCGAGGACGTCGCCACCCCCGAGGCCTACGATCGCCAACCGGGGCTGGTCCACCGGTTCTACGACGAGCGCCGCGCGGCCCTGTCGTCGGTGGAGCCCAACGACGCCCACCGGGCGCTGGCCCGGCTCGAGGACGCGGTGGGCGACGAGCTGCTCGTCGTCACCCAGAACATCGACGACCTCCACGAGCGCGGCGGGTCGCGCCGGGTGCTGCACATGCACGGTCGGCTCCGCTCCGCGCTGTGCCGTGGCTGCCGTCGACGGTTCGAGTGGACGGGCACGCTCGGTGACCGGCCGCCCTGCCCGCGCTGCGGGCGGCGCGAGCTGCGCCCCGACGTCGTGTGGTTCGGCGAGCTCCCCTACGAGATGGACCGCATCCACGACGCCCTCGCACGGGTCGAGCTGTTCGTCTCGGTCGGCACCTCCGGAGCGGTGCATCCCGCCGCCGGGTTCGTGCTGTACGCCGCGGCCCACGGCGCGCGCACCGTCGAGCTCAACCTGGTGCCCAGCGCCGGCAGTCACCTGTTCGACGAGGCCCGGCACGGCCCGGCGTCGCGCCTGGTCCCGGCCTGGGTGGACGAGCTGCTCGGCCGGGTCGGGCCGTCGTAGCCCTTCTGGGGGATGGACCGATGCCGCGATGTGGCAGTTGTCTGGCACGGTTGCCCCACCAACAACAGGAGGAATCGCGTGGCGCGTATCGCAATGGCAGTGACCGGGCTCGGGGCGGCGGTCGTCCTGACCGCGTGCGGCGGCAGTGACGGCGGCGGGTTCGCCGACGAGTCGGCCGACGAGATCGTCAAGACTGCGAAGGCCGACATGGCCGACCTCAAGGCCGTCAAGGTCTCCGGCTCGGTGACCAGCGACGGACAGCAGATCGACATCGACCTGCAGGCGAGCTCGGGGGGCGACTGCACCGGCACGATCGGCATCGCCGGCGGCACGACCGAGCTGCTCGGGGTCGACGGCTCGACGTGGATGCGGCCTGACGAGGCCTTCTGGCGCACGACGGCCGGCAGCTCCGCCGACCAGGTGATCTCGCTGGTCGGCGACAAGTGGGTCGTGATCCCGGCCGAGGACGACTCGTTCAACACCTTCTGCGACGTCCAGGAGCTGCTCGACCAGATGCTCAAGGACGACAAGGAGGACGGCTCGACCTACTCCAAGAAGGGCACCGAGGACGTCGACGGCGACGAGACGATCGCGATCGACAACAAGGACCCCGAGGACGGCACCTCGACCGGCTACGTCCTCGTCGACGAGCCGCACTACCTGGTCAAGATCGAGAAGACCGAGGGCGAGGACACCGGCGAGGTGACGTTCTCGGAGTTCGACGAGGAGTTCGATGTCGAGGCACCGGCCGACGACGAGGTCATCGACCTCGACCAGCTGGGCGCCTGACGACGTAGGTCGAGGGACTCGTCGGACCCTAGGGCCCGACCAGCGCTCCCGCGTGCGGGGGCAGCGTCAGGCGGCCGGCGTCGAG
>NZ_JANINT010000011.1 GCF_024509035.1 Nocardioides sp.
ACCTCGAGGTGGTCGGCGAGGCGCACGACGGCGCCACCGCCGTCGCCGGCGCACGAGAGCTCACGCCCGACCTGGTCCTGATGGACCTCAACCTGCCCGACATGACCGGGGTCGACGCGACCGCGAGGATCCTGGCCGCCGCACCAGCGACGCGGGTCTTGATGATGACGATGAGCACGGACGACGACGCGGTCGTAGCCGCGATGCGGGCCGGTGCCCGCGGTTACGTCGTCAAGGGCGCGGGCCGCGTCGACCTGCTCCACGCGATCCGGACCGTCGCGAGCGGTGGCGCGGTGTTCAGCCCGGCCATCGCCGACCGGCTCGGCAGCTTCTTCACCGGCCTGGCCGTCGGCGGCTCCCGCGAGACATTCCCGCAGCTGACCAGCCGCGAGGTCGAGGTGCTCGACCTGATGGCCCGGGGCTTCGAGAACCGCAGGATCGCACGCGAGCTGTACCTGTCGGACAAGACCGTGCGCAACCACGTGTCGAACGTGCTCAACAAGCTGGCGGTGGCGGATCGCAGTGACGCGATCGCCCGGGCACGCGCTGCCGGCCTGGGCGGCTGACCGCCGCCGGTGGCTCAGCGCAGCGTGTCCGCGGACCCGATGCGCCACACGGCCAGTCCGCGCACGCCGTACTCGCGAGCCAGCTCCACGCGTCGCGCGTAGGAGCGGCCGTCGGACCACCACAGCACCGTGCCGTCGGAGAGCCGGGCGGTCCACTCCCCGAGGCGGGGGCGCCAGTGCGCCGTGGCGCCGTCGCGGTTCAGCATGCCGCGCACCATGCGCAGCGTGAGGCTGCGCCCGGTGCCGTGCTCGGGCCAGCTGTAGCCGTAGCCCGACACCCCCAGCAGCACCTGCTCGGCCGGCACGACCGACAGCAGCGCGTCCAGCGCGTCGCGCTGCCAGGGGAGGGGACCGATCGGGCCGGGCCCGGTCCAGGTCGGCCCGTGCATGTCGTAGGTCATCACCGCGATGACGTCGGCCGCTTCCGCCAGCTCCGCCAAGCGGTAGCCGCGCTGCCGGTAGGCCCGCACCGACGTCGCCGCACTGATGTCGATCGAGACGGTCCGCTCCTCCGGCATCCGGGCCTGGAGCTCTCGCACCAGCGCCACCAGCCCGTCGCCGTCGGTCTCGCGCACGCCCTCGAGGTCGACGTTGACGGAGTCCCAGCCCTGGTCGGCGACGTACGACGCCAGCCGGCGTGCGACCTTCGCGATGTGGTCAGGATCGGACAGCAACCGGTGGAGGGCCGCACGGTCGAAGGACTCCAGGCGGTTGCTGTAGTTGCTCAGCAGCAGCTCGCCCTCCAGACCGTGGCGGTGGGCAGCGCCCAGGAGTCGTCGGGCGTCGGCCGTCGGCTTCGAGACCCCGGCCCCGTCGGCGCGGATCGAGACCCCGGCGACGCTCAGCGCCGTCAGACCGTCGGCGTTGCGCGTGACGAGCCGGCTGGGGCTGCTCTGCAGGATCCAGCCCGTCACCTCCAGCCCGTCCGGCCGCGCCGCCTCCGCGGCGTGGGTGGGGACGAGCAGGACGAGTCCCAGGACAGCCGCCACCAGGCGTACCGAGCGCACCATGGCGCAAGCCTGCCAGCCCGACGTCGGTGCCGGTGGTCGAGCTCGTCGAGACTCCCGCAGGGAGTCGCACCTCAACCACCGGGATCGCGCCTCGACCGACGGGCGTGGCCTAGCGTGGGGGCGTGCACCGGTTCGCCAGCGTCCTGCTCGTGGACCCGCGGGGGTGGGTGCTGCTGCAGGAGCGCGACGAGCACGCGCTGATCGACCCGGAGCGGTGGGGGCTCCCGGGCGGGCACGTCGAGGTGGGCGAGCCGTTCGAGGACGCGGCGTACCGCGAGCTGGCCGAGGAGACCGGCATCCAGCTCGCCCGCGGCACCCTGTGCCGCTGGCGGCGGATCGAGGTGTTCCACGAGGCCTACGGCACCCTCGACGAGGTCGAGGTGTGGGTCGGCGCGACGAGCCTCAACGACGAGGACGTCGTGGTGGGCGAGGGCCGGCGGATCGTGTTCGTCGAGCCGGAGCGGGCACGGGGGCTCGCGCTCACCGCGGCGGCGGAGCGGATCGCGCCGGCGTTCCTCGAGTCCGACACCTACGCGGGCCTGGTGCTGGTGGCGCGCTCACTGCTCTGATGTCCTCCATGGACCTCACCGTGTTCCCCGTGCCCGCCGCCGGAGCCGAGGACGTCGTCGTCGGCGGACCGGGACCCGACGAGGGTGCGGTGTTCACCGGCACCGAGGACGGCAGCATCTTCCGCGTCTCCCACGACGGCCGCCGGATCGACCGGGTGGCCCACACCGGAGGGCGACCGCTCGGCCTCGAGCTCGACGCCGACGGCCGGCTGCTGGTGTGCGACGCCCGCCGGGGCGTCCTGCGCGTCGACCCGCGTGACGGGGGAGTGGAGACGGTCACCGACCGGCTCGACGGCGCGCCGATGATGTTCTGCAACAACGCGGCGGTCGCCACCGACGGGACGGTCTGGTTCACCGACTCCTCGCGCCGCTACGGCATCGACCAGTGGAAGGACGACTTCGTCCAGGACACGCGCACCGGCCGGCTCGCCCGCCTCGACACCGACGGGAGCGTCGAGGTGGTGATCGACGGACTCGCGTTCGCCAACGGCGTCGCACTCGCCGCCGACGAGTCGTACGTCGCCGTGGCGGAGACCGGGGCACGCACCGTGGTCCGGTGGTGGCTGACCGGGCCCCGGGCAGGCACCCGCGACCACCTCGCCCACGACCTGCCCGGATATCCCGACAACATCGCCCGCGGGAGCGACGGCCTGATCTGGGTCTCGATCGCCAGCCCCACCGACCCGGTCGTCGAGCGGCTCCAGCACGCGCCGATGCCGCTGCGTCGCGCCGTCACGAAGATCCCCGAGCGGCTGCAGCCCAAGCCCAAGCGGACCGTGCGCGCGCTCGCCTTCGACGACACCGGACGGCGCGTCCACGACGTCGACCTGCCCGGCACGGCCTACCACATGGTCACCGGCGTGCGGGAGCACGACGGCCGCCTCTGGCTGGGCAGCCTCCACGAGCCCGCGATCGCGGTCGTGGACCTCTAGCGACGTAGACTCGGCCGGTATGGGCCTTCTCGAGTCGATCACGTCCCCGCGTGACCTGCGGGGTCTCAGCGACGACCAGCTGGACCAGCTCGCGAGCGAGATCCGCGACGTGCTGATCCGCACCGTAGCCACCAACACCGGCCACCTCGGCCCCAACCTCGGCGTGGTCGAGCTGACGCTGGCGATCCACCGCGTCTTCGACTCACCGCGCGACCGCATCGTCTTCGACACCGGCCACCAGGCCTATGTGCACAAGCTGGTGACGGGCCGGGCCGCGACGTTCGGGACGCTGCGCCGCGAGGGCGGCATCAGCGGCTACCCGAGCCAGGCCGAGTCCGACCACGACATCGTCGAGAACTCCCACGCCTCGACCGCGCTGAGCTACGCCGACGGGCTGGCGAAGGCCTACACGATCCGCGGCGAGGACCGCCACGTCGTCGCGGTCATCGGCGACGGCGCGCTCACCGGCGGCATGGCCTGGGAGGCGCTCAACAACATCGCGATCGCCAAGCAGAGCCGCCTGGTGATGGTCGTCAACGACAACGGCCGCTCCTACACCCCGACGATCGGCGGCCTGGCCACCGCGCTCACGTCGCTGCGCACCAACCCGCGCTACGAGAACGTGCTCGACATGGTCAAGCGCCGGCTCAACGCGGTGCCCGGCGTCGGCCCGGCGGCGTACGACGCCCTCCACGCGATGAAGAAGGGTCTCAAGGACGCGCTCGCGCCGCAGGGTCTCTTCGAGGACCTGGGTCTGAAGTACGTCGGCCCCGTCGACGGGCACGACCGCGCCGCGATGGAGCAGGTGCTCGCGCAGGCCAAGAAGTTCAACGGGCCGGTGATCGTCCACGCGATCACCCGCAAGGGCTACGGCTACGACCCGGCCGAGCGCCACGAGGCCGACCAGTTCCACGCGCCGGGCCCGTTCGACGTGCAGACCGGTGCGGAGAAGCCGAAGGGCCGCATCTGGACCGACCACTTCTCCGACGCGATCGTCGAGGTCGGTCACCGTCGCCCCGACGTCGTCGGCATCACCGCGGCGATGATGCACCCGGTCGGGCTCGACGCGTTCCAGGCGCACTTCCCCGACCGCACCTTCGACGTCGGCATCGCCGAGCAGCACGCCGCGACCTCGGCGGCCGGGCTCGCGATGGGCGGCATGCACCCTGTCGTCGCGCTCTACGGCACATTCCTCAACCGGGCCTTCGACCAGGTCCTCATGGACGTCGCCCTGCACAAGTGCGGCGTCACGTTCGTGCTCGACCGCTCCGGCGTCACCGGCGACGACGGCGCCAGCCACAACGGCATGTGGGACATGTCGATCCTCCAGGTCGTCCCGGGTCTGCGCCTGGCCGCGCCGCGTGACGCCACCCGCCTCACCGAGCTCCTCGACGAGGCCGTCGCCGTCGACGACGCACCGACCGTGGTGCGCTTCCCGAAGGGTCCTCCGCCCGCCGACATCGAGGCGGTCGGCAAGGCCGGCGGGGCCGACGTCCTGGTCCGCAAGGGCACCAAGGACGTCCTCGTCGTGGCCGTCGGGGCGATGGCCACCACCGCCGTCGAGGTCGCGGACCGGCTGGTCGCCCAAGGCATCGGCGTGACCGTGGTCGACCCGCGATGGGTCAAGCCCGTCGACCCCGCGATCATCGAGCTGGCCCGCGAGCACCGGCTCGTGGTCAGCATCGAGGACAACGGCGAGACCGGCGGCTGCGGCGCCGTGCTGCTCCAGACCCTCAACGCCGCGGGCGTGCACACGCCGTTCCGGCTCCACGGCATCCCGCAGCAGTTCCTCGACCACGCCAAGCGGGCCGCGATCCTCGAGCGGATCGGCCTGACGCCCCAGGCGCTCGCGCTCGGCATTGTGGAGGACATCACCTCGCTGTCCGAGGGTCGTTCTCCCATCGATGTCGAGCAGACGACCTAGCCGCCTCCTGACGGCCGCCGCGCTGGTGGCGGCCGTGCTGGCGGGCTGCGCCGGCTGCACCGGGTCCGATGGCCAGCCGGACCCCTCGACCCGCCCGCCGCGCGACATCGTGCACGCGCTCGACCGGGCGCTCGACGCGCGGGCCCGCGTCGTACGCCGCGGCGACGCCGAGGCGTTCGACCGGTTGGTCGGCGGTGGGCGTGGCTTCCGAGCGCGTCAGGACACCTGGTTCGGCAACCTCGGGCAGCTGCCGATCGCGCGGCTGAGCTACCGTGCCGACCCCGCCAGCCTGGTCCGCGACGGCGACGCCTACCGGGTCACCGTCACCGAGTCGCTCCAGCTCGACGGGTACGACGCCGAGCCGGTCACCAGCCAGGGCCGCTACCGCTTCGCGCCCGCTCGGCGACACCCCGGCCGGTTCGTGCTGACCGCCGTCACCGAGGCCCACCCACAGCCCTGGGACACCGGTCCGATCGAGGTGCGTGAGGGCGACGGCGTGCTCGGCGTGTTCGACGCGGACAGCGTGGACCGGGCCTCGGAGCTGATCGCGTCGGTCGAGGACGGCATCGCCTCGGTCGCCGCCGAGGTGCCCTACGAATGGTCGCGCACGGTCGTCGTCTACGCGCTCACCGACGCGACGTTCCTCGAGAGCCTCGAGGACGTGCCCGGCGACGATCCCGGCGACCTCGACGCGGTCGCGTTCCCGGCGGGCACCGGCACCCGCTTCGTGCTCAACCCCCGGATGCTCGACCAGGCCGGGCGCGAGCGCGACCGGCTGGTGCGCCACGAGCTCACCCATGTGGCTGTGGGCACCCACGACGACCAGGCGCCGGTGTGGCTCTCCGAGGGGCTGGCCGAGTACGTCTCGGTGCGCCCGCTCGCCCCCGAGGACCGCCGCATCCCCGAGGCCGCGGTCGCCGCCGCCGAGGCCGGCGCGAGCGACCTGCCGGACGACGCGACGTTCAACGACGCCGACTCCGACGCCCACTACGGCCTGGCCTGGTGGGCGGTGGAGTACCTCGCCGACGCCTATGGCGAGGACGCGCCCTGGCAGCTGCTGGACGCGATGGCCGTCCCGGACGCAGACCCCGACACCGTGCTCCGCGACCAGTTCGCCACCAGCACCCACGAGCTGGCGAAGCAGGCCGACCGGCTGATCGTCTCGCTCTACGACGTCGCCGGCTGACCCCAAGTCACCCGGCCGCGACGGATCGTCGCTCGGACGCGCGCGAGGTCGGTGACCTCGTCCAGCCGGTCGAGCACCACCAGGTCGGCCGGCTCGCCGACCGCCACGGTGCCGCTGCCGGTCCCGAACGCCTCGGCCGGGTCGGTGGTGAGCATCGCCAGCACCTCGGCGACACCGAGGCCGCACCGGGCGAGCGCCGCGAGCTCCCCGTGGGTGTCGTGGTCGCGGAGGTAGCCGACGTCGGTGCCGAACAGCAACCGGCCACCCGCGTCGAGGAACACCCGGAGGGCCTCGTCGATCGGATCGAGGTACGCCGCGTCGCGGGTCACCGTCTGGGCGAACATGTCCAGGGTCGGCACCAGCCAGGTGCCGGCGGCGGCCGCCTTGCGCAACAGGTCGTGGGTGCCCTCGGTGGTGTCCGGGACGTGGGCGACGACGTCGACGCCCGCCTCGAGCGCCACCGCCAGGCCGGTCCGGTCGGAGGTGTGTGCGAACACGAGGGCGTCGTGGGCGTGAGCGACCGCGACGGCGGCGCGCGCCACGTCCAGGCGCATCGGCCTGACCCGGGTCGGCGCGACGTACGACCCGGTGAAGAGCTTGATCACCTCGGCGCCCTTGGCGAGCTGCCGCTCGGCGACCCGCCGTCCGCCGCGGGCCGTCGCAGGCGTCGGCACCGCCCAGCGCAGGTACCACGGCACCTCGTCCCGCACGTAGAACGGGATGCCGCGGAAGGGACGGATCGCCTCGGCCGCGGTCCGGATGCGCGGTCCGCGCAGCTCGCCGTCCTCGATCCGGCGGCGCAGCGCCAGCGTCTCGCTCGACCGCGAGGCCAGGTCGACGACCGAGGTGAAGCCGCGCCTGCCGAACAGGTCGTCCAGCCCCGCTTGGAGGTGCTCCGCGGGCCGATGTCCGGCCCCGGACCAGGTGGGCTCGGTCAGGTGCACGTGGCAGTTCCAGAAGCCGGCGGTGACCACGGCGCCGCCGACGTCGACCACCGTCGCGTCCGGGTCCGGTCGATCGGCGATCAGGCCGTCGCGGATCGCGACGCTGCCGGGCACGGGGTCGGCGCCGGGAGCCGAGACGACGGACGCGTTGACGAGGGTCAGGCCGGACACGGGGCGCACTCTGTCACGCCGGCGGCGGCTCCACCTCGTCGTCCTCGATCACGTGCACGGCGGCCTCCTCGGCCCCCGCGCCGGCGCCGTCGATGCCGACGTCCTCGGCCGCGAGCGCCGGCTCGGTGTCCTCGCGGACGCCTTCGTCGGGCGCCACGAGCCGGCCGGCCCGCTCGTCGCCCACCTCGGGACCGGAGCCGGTGCCGGCGGCGAGGTCCTCGAGGTCGCCGCGCTCGGCCTCGCGCTCGGCCTGCTCGTACGGGTCGGGCTCGGGGACCTCCTGGGCGACCCGCTGGTCGAGGGACTCGCCCAGGCTCTCCTCCAGCGGCGTGTTCCCCCAGCCCTGGGCGGCGGAGTACTTCTCCGGCGGGGAGTAGCCCTCGTCGAGGGGCTCGGTGAGCCCGCGCTCGTCGACCAGGCTGTCACCCGTGCTCTGCGGCTGGGTCTCGTCATCGACGCTGTAGCCGTGGTAGCTCTCGCCGTCCGTCGCAGGGTCGGAGCTGTCGTTGGTGACGTCGACGTCCGGGTCGGTGCCGATCTCGGTCGCGATGTCGGGGTCGTCGGTCATCGGGGTCTCCTCGGTCGGGTCGGACGGGCAGGAGGTCGAGGAGTACCCGCCGCGGCCCGTTCCACGCCGGCCCGGGAGATGGTTTCGGAGCCTCGACGAGCGGAAACGGTGGCCACATGAGTGTGATGCGCACGAAGTCGGTGGAGCAGTCGATCGTGGACACCGACGACCCGGACCACAAGCTCCGCAAGGAGCTCGGCGCGCTCGACCTGACGGTGTTCGGCGTGGGCGTGACGATCGGCGCCGGCATCTTCGTGCTCACCGGCACGGTCGCGGCGTCCAACTCCGGTCCGGCTCTCGCCCTCAGCTTCCTCATCGCGGCGGTGGCGTGCGCCTTCGCGGCGCTGTGCTACGCGGAGTTCGCCTCGACCGTCCCGGTCGCGGGCTCGGCGTACACGTTCTCCTACGCGACGCTGGGCGAGCTCATCGCCTGGATCATCGGGTGGGACCTGATCCTCGAGTTCACGATCGGCGCGGCCGCGCTGTCGGTGAGCTTCTCCGGCTATCTGCAGGAGCTGCTGTCCGGCACGCCGTTCGAGGTGCCGACCCAGATCTCCTCGGCCGCCGACGGCTTCATCGACCTGCCCGCGGTCGTGATCGCGCTGCTGGTGATGCTGCTCCTGATCCGCGGCACCAAGCTCTCGAGCCGGGTCAACCAGGTCGTGGTCGCCATCAAGCTCGCGGTGGTGGCGGCGGTGATCGTGGTCGGCATCGTCTACGTGACCCCGTCGAACTGGACGCCGTTCATCCCCGACTCGCAGCCGGTGGGTGACTCCGAGGGTGGATTCCGGCAGCTGCCGCTGATCACCTCGCTGCTCGGCATCGAGCCTGCCGTGTTCGGCATCGGTGGCGTCATCGCGGGCGCGGCGATCGTGTTCTTCGCCTTCATCGGCTTCGACGTCGTCGCGACGACGGCCGAGGAGGCCCGCAACCCGCAGCGCGACATCCCGATCGGCATCCTCGGCTCCCTGGCCATCGTCACCGTCCTCTACATGGCGGTCAGCCTGATCGTGACCGGGGTGCAGAGCTACAAGGAGATCGACCCCGACGACGCTGCGCCGCTGGCGACGGCGTTCTCGGCCGCAGGCGTGGGGTGGATCGGCGACGTGATCTCGGTCGGCGCGTGCATCGGCCTGGTCGTGGTCGTGATGATCCTGATGCTCGGCCAGTGCCGCGTGGCGTTCGCCATGGGGCGCGACGGGCTGCTGCCGCGCTCGATCGCGCGGGTGCACCCGACCTTCGGCACGCCGTACCGCATCACGCTCATCACGGGGTTCGTGGTGGCGGCCATCGCCGGCTTCGTCGACCTCAGCACGCTCGCCGACCTGGTCAACATCGGCACGCTGTTCGCGTTCATCCTCGTGAGCATCGGCGTGGTGGTGCTGCGTCGCACGCGGCCCGACCTCCCGCGCTCGTTCCGCACCCCGGCCGCCCCGGTGGTCGCCACGCTGTCCGTGCTGATGTGCCTCTACCTGATGCTCAACCTCAAGGGCGAGACCTGGGAGCGGTTCCTGATCTGGATGGCGATCGGCTTCCTCGTCTACTTCTTCTACGGCCGCACCCACAGCCGGGTCGGCCGGCGCGAGCGGGGCGAGGAGCCGGGGTCGGTGCGGTCGGTCGAGGTCGGCCGCGCCGACCCCGACCGGCGCTGACCGGGCAGGGCGTTCAGCCCTCCTTGCGGGCCACGATCTGCCCGAGGACGCCGTAACCGACGCAGAGGTGCACGAACGAGACGACGCCGGCGACGGTGCCGCCGAAGATCCCGAACGTCGGGACGACGATGGGGCCCCAGCTCTCGGCGACCAGCGGCCAGAAGCGCGCCTTGCCCCGCCAGCGCCCCGCGACGGCGACGCGGATGCCGATCAGGAACATGCCGAGCATCGACAGCGGCCAGCACAGGTCGAGCAGGATCCACCCGACCCGGTCGAGGTCGCTGACGCCGGTGCCGTCGGCGATCGTCGAGCCGATCGCGAGCAGCAGGATGCCCACCTCGAGCCGGATGGCCGATCGCGCGATCCGGCCCGCGCCGAGCGCGTTGGTCGCGAAGAGCACCGAGAGCAGGCCCAGCAGCCCGAGCTGGAAGGTGCCGGAGGTGATCGAGGACAGGGCCTCCTCGAACGACCCGGACGGGTCGGTCCCGAAGATCAGCGAGTCGAGGCCCCAGGCGACCGCGCCGGCGGTGAGCAGCATGCCGCGCGCCTTGAAGGGCCGGGTCGGGGCGGTGCTCCCGCCGGGCATCCGGCGTACGTCGGAGCGCGCTGGGGCGGGGGTCTGTTCGATGGTCATGGGGTTCTCCTGAGGTGGGGGCGGCCTCGGTGCCGCCTGTGCTCCGACTCTGCGAGGGCCGGCGACCCGCGCGGCAGGGAGCGGCGTCCCGCGGAGAGTCCCCTCCTCGTGTCCCGCCGTCCCGGGACGCCGAACCCGGGACGACGGGACGCCGCCGCCCCGATACTGGGCCGCGTGACCGCCACCCCCACACCCGCGCGCACCGCCGGCAGGGCGCCGGCCCTCGCCGTCTCGGCGGCGGCGCTGGCGATGGTCGCGGCGTGTCTCTGGCTCGACCTGCTCAACGACCCCGCGGACCGGGCTCGCGCGACGATGGGGTGGGGCTCGTTCTCGAGCGGCGTGGGTGCGCTCGCCGTCGGTACGGCGGTGCCGGTGCTGTGGCGGCACCCTCGCCACCCGGTCGCCTGGGTGATCGCGCTGACCGGGCTGCTGTGGGGCGTCGACGGCCTGGGCGAGTCGTACACCGCGTTCGGCATGGCCCACACGCCGTACCTCCCCCTGAGCGGGGTGGCGCTGTGGGTCGTCGCCCAGCTGGGGGCGTTCCTGCTCGTCGGCGTGCCGACGGTCCTCGTGCTCTACCCGACCGGGCGCCTGGTGCCGGGGTGGTGGGGCCGGGTCGGTGCGCTGACGATCGCGATGTCGTGCGTGCTGCCGGTGCTGCTGCTGTTCGCGCCGGTGTCGGTCATCGGCAGCGACGACCCGCTGCCGATGGACACCGGGATGCCCGAGCTCCCCGTGCCCGGCGACGTCTACTCCACGCTGCTCACCGTCGGACGCGTCGTCACGATGCTGTCCTTGCCGCTCGCGGTCACGGTCGTCTTCGCGCGCCAGCGCCGGGCGAGCGGACGCGAGCGGGTCCAGCTGCGCTGGCTGCTGTGGGCGGCGATCACCTGCCTGGCGGTCTTCGGCTTCGCCCTGACGCTGCGCAACGGGTGGGTGGTGACGATCGCGCTCGTCGTGGCTCTGGCGGTCACCGGTGTCTCGATCGGGATCGGCATCCTCGACCCCGAGATCGGCGACGTCGACGCGCTGGTCGGCGGCACGGTGGTGTGGGCCTCGGTCGCGGCGATCGTGGTCGCCCTCGACCTCGTGCTCGCGGCGGTGCTCGACACGGTGCTGGGCGAGCGGCTCGACCAGCGCGACGTCACGCTGGTCGTCCTGCTGGTCGCGGTCACGATCTACGGTCCGCTGCGCGGCTGGGTCAGCGCCGCCGTACGCCGGGCGCTGGTCGGGCGCCGGGGCGACCGCTACGCGGTGGTCGCCGAGCTCGCGGCCCGCCTCGAGGAGCACCCCGACGTCCGCGCGCAGCTGCCGGCGCTGGCCGCGGAGGTGGCCTCGGCGTTCAAGCTGGGCTTCGTCCGCGTCGAGGTGATCGGTCACGGTGGCGGCGCTGTGTCCGCCACCCACGGCACCCGCCCGGCCGAGACCCGCGAGGTGCCGATCCGGTACGGCGGCGACGAGGTCGGCCGGCTCGAGCTGCCCGCCCGCGGGGTCCGCTCGATGCTCTCCAAGCGCGACCAGGCGCTGCTGTTCGACGTGGTGCGACAGGCGGCGATCGCGGTGCGCAGCGGACGGTTGGCCGACGACCTGCAGCGATCGCGCGAGCATCTGGTGCTCGCCCGCGAGGACGACCGGCGCCGGATCCGCCGCGACCTCCACGACGGGCTCGGGCCGGTGCTCGGCGGCGTCGCGATGCGGCTCGACGCGGCCGGCAACGCGCTCGCCGCCGACCCCGACAACGCCCGCCGACTGATCGCCCAGTCGCGCCAGGACATCACCGAGGCCCTGGCCGACGTACGCCGCCTCGTGCACGGCCTGCGCCCGCCCGCCCTGGACGACCTCGGGCTGCTCGCCGCGCTGCACCAGCAGGCCGAGCGGCTCGGCACCGCCGAGCTCTGTGTCGACGTCGACGCCACCGACCTCCCACCGCTGTCGGCCGCCGTCGAGGTCGCGGCGTACCGCATCGCCTCGGAGGCGCTCGCCAACACCGCCCGCCACGCGCGCGCCCGCCGCGCGACCGTGCGCCTGGTCGGCGAGGGTCAGTCGCTGCTCGTGGAGGTCGCCGACGACGGCGCCGGCATCGACCCGGACGTGGTGGCCGGGGTCGGCCTGCGCTCGATCCGAGAGCGCGCCGAGGAGCTGGGCGGCCGCACCGAGATCACCTGTCCGCCGGCCGGCGGCACCCGGGTGCGCGCCTGGCTGCCGATGTCCGTCCCCGTCCTCGAGGAGGCTCGATGAGCACCCCGGTCCGTGTGCTGATCGCCGACGACCACCCGATCTTCCGCGACGGCCTCGCCTCGTTGCTCGAGACCCAGCCGGGCGTCGAGGTCGTCGGCACCGCCGGCGACGGTCTCGAGGCGGTCGCCCTGGCCACGACGCTGGTGCCGGACGTGGTGGTGATGGACCTGCAGATGCCGCAGCTCAACGGCATCGACGCGACCCGCCGGATCACCGAGACGCTTCCCGACGTCCGGGTGCTGGTGTTCACGATGGGGGAGGAGGACGGCACCGTGCTCGCCGCGATGCGCGCCGGCGCCCGCGGCTACCTCGTCAAGGGCGCCAGCCAGGACGAGGTCGCCCGCGCGATCTCGACCGTGCAGGCGGGCGGCCTGGTCTTCGGGGCGTCCCTGGCCCTGCGTATCGCCGACCTGCTCTCCGGGGCCGCGGCGCCCGATCGCTCCGCCTTCCCGCAGCTGACCGAGCGCGAGCTGGAGATCCTCGACCTGATCGCGGCCGGCAAGAACAACGCGCAGATCGCCTCCGCGCTCTACCTGGCGCCCAAGACCGTGCGCAACAACGTCTCCACGATCCTGGCCAAGCTGCAGGCCACGGACCGCGCCGAGGCGATCATCCGGGCCCGGGACGCGGGGCTGGGCGGCGCCTGACCCGCCCCTGTCCCGAGCCGGCGTTCGAGTCCGGCCTGGATGGGTACGACAGCCCCGTGGAACCTCGATGGCAGAGCGGACCCGCCAGCATCACGCTGGTCAGGCACGGCGAGAGCGTCGGCAACCTCGCGGACACGACGGCCCGCGAGGCGGGCGCCGAGCGCCTCGACCTCGACGCCCGGGACGCCGACGTGCAGCTCTCCGACACCGGTGTCGAGCAGGCCCAGGCGGTGGGGCGCTGGGTCACCGACGCCCCCGAGGAGTGGCGTCCCACGCTGGTGCTGACCTCGCCGTACCGGCGCGCCGCCGACACCGCACGCCACGCGACCGAGCCGCTCGAGCTCGCGGCGGCGTACGACGAGCGCCTGCGCGAGCGCGACCTCGGCGTCTTCGACGGGCTGACCGGCCGGGGCATCCGCGCGCGCTACCCCGAGGAGGCCGAGCGGCGCTCGCGGCTCGGCAAGTTCTACTACCAGCCGCCGAGCGGGGAGAGCTGGGCCGACGTGGCGCTGCGCGTGCGCAGCCTCCTGACCGACCTGCGGCACGGCTACGACGGCGAGCGGCTGTGGGTGTTCACCCACCAGGCCGTGATCATGGCGTTCCGCTACGTCCTCGAGGGCATCGACGAGCCCCGGCTGCTCGAGATCGACCGGCAGGTGCAGATCCCCAACGCCTCGTTCACCCGGTTCGTGCGGGCGGGGGAGCGGTTCGAGCTCGAGACGTTCGCCGACACCCGTGCCGTGGACGCCCACGGCGCCGAGGTCACCCACGAGGAGAGTCGAGTGAGCCATGGGTCCTGAGGTCGTCACCCCTGCGCTGCTGCGGCGCTGGCCGCTGCCGTCGCCGGGCGCAGGCAAGGACGC
>NZ_JANINT010000012.1 GCF_024509035.1 Nocardioides sp.
GCATGAGCACCCCACGAAACTGCGGGCTTCCCCCGCTGCGCTCCTCCAGCCCACACTTCCGCGGGGACCCCACATGAGCACTGTCGCCCTGGCCGCGATCGCGATCTTCGCCATCACCTACGCGCTGATCGCCACCGAACGGGTCCACCGCCTCACCGCCGCGCTCGGCGGCGTCGCCGCGATGACGGTGATCGGCCTCGTCGACGCCGACGGCGCGTTCTTCGACCACGAGACCGGTGTCGACTGGAACGTCATCTTCCTGCTGTTCGGGATGATGGTGATCGTCAGCGTCCTCAAGCAGACCGGCCTGTTCGAGTTCCTCGCCCTCTGGGCGGCCCAGGCGTCGGGTGGCCGCCCCGGGCGGCTGATGGCACTGCTCATGCTCATCACTGCCGGCCTCTCGCCGGTGCTCGACAACGTCACGACCGTGCTGCTGGTGGCTCCGGTGGCGCTGTCGGTGACCGCCCGCCTCGGGCTCTCGCCGGTGCCGTACCTGATCGCGCTGGTCTTCGCGTCGAACGTGGGTGGGATGGGCACCTTGATCGGTGACCCGCCCAACATCATCATCGCGAGCCGTGGTGGCCTGTCCTTCAACGACTTCCTCGTCCACGCCCTCCCGATCACCGTGATCCTGGTCGCCGCGCTGGTGGTGCTCTGCCTGGTGCTGTTCCGGCGCGAGCTGCGCGTCCCGGGGCTCCAGGTCCGCGACGACGTCACCGACCTGGCTCCCCGGGCCGCGATCGCGGACGGCGCACTGCTCGCTCGCTGCCTGGTGGTGCTCGCGGTGGTCATGGTCGCCTTCGGCCTGCACACGGTGCTGCACCTGGACCCCTCGGTGGTGGCGATGCTCGGCGCCGGGGCGATGGTCGCGGTCTCGGGGTCCACCCCCGAGGAGTTCCTGGAGGAGGTCGAGTGGGTCACCCTCGCCTTCTTCATGGCGCTGTTCGTCCTGGTCGGGGGCCTCGTCGAGGTGGGTGTGATCGGCGACCTGGGATCGTGGGCGGCAGGAGCGCTCGGTGAGCGCGAGCTGCTGGCCTCCTCGGTCCTGCTCTTCGGCTCGGCCGTGGCCGGCGCGTTCGTCGACAACATCCCCTACACCGCGGCGATGGTGCCGATCGTCGCCGACATGGTCGCCGCGTCCCCGCAGACCGGCGCGGGCAGCCCGTTGTGGTGGGCCTTCGTCTTCGGCGCCGATCTCGGTGGCAACACCACCGCGGTTGCCGCCGGCGCCAACGTCGTGGTCCTCGGCATCGCGGCCAAGGCCGGGCACCCCATCAGCTTCTGGCGATTCACCAAGCACGGTGTCGTCGTCACGTTCGCGACGCTGGTGATCTCCTGGCTCTACGTGTGGCTGCGGTACTTCGTGTTCGCCTGACCGGAGGCAGCGGCACGCGGAGGCCTCCTCTGGGAGGAATCCGTGTGGCAAGTGTTGCCAGCGATCGGGTGTTTCCCTCGTCGCCGCCCACGGTGCCCGGTGCGGGCGGGGTCATTAGGTTCGTGACATGAGAGTCCTGCTCGCGCTCGGCGGCAACGCCATGACGAACGCCGAGGGGCGGGCCCGTCCGGAGGACCAGATCGCCGCGGCCGACGTCGCGATGGACGCCGTGGCCGGCCTGCTGGAGCGCGACGTCGAGGTCGTGATCACCCACGGCAACGGCCCCCAGGTCGGCAACCTGCTCGTCAAGAACGAGCTCGCCGCCGCGGTCGTCCCGCCGGTGCCGCTCGACTGGTGCGGGGCCCAGACCCAGGCGACGCTCGGGTTCGTGCTGATGAACTCCCTCGAGGCGGCGCTGGCCCGCCGCGGCATCGAGCGGCGTACGGCGACCGTGGTGACCCGCGCGTTGGTCGCCTCCAACGACGAGGGCTTCACCCGCCCCACCAAGCCCATCGGGCGCTTCCTGCCCGCGGCCGAGGCCGCCGTGCTCGTCGAGCACGGAGAGACCTGGGAGGACCGCGGCGAGAAGGGGTGGCGCCGGGTCGTCGCCTCGCCGGAGCCGCTGCGCATCGTCGACGCCCCGGCCGTGCAGGCCCTCGTCGAGGCCGGCTTCGTGGTCGTCGCCAACGGCGGCGGCGGGATCCCGGTGGTGCAGGAGCTCGACGGCACCCTGCACGGCGTCGAGGCCGTGATCGACAAGGACCTGGGGGCGGCGCTGCTCGCCCAGACCGTCGACGCCGACGTCCTCGTCATCGGTACGGACGTACCGCACGCCGTGCTCCGCTTCGGCACCCCCGAGGCCGAGCCGCTCGGGACCGTCACGGTCTCCGAGCTGCGCGGCCACGCCGCCGAGGGTCACTTCGCCAGCGGCTCGATGGGACCGAAGGTCGACGCGGCCTGCCGGTTCGTCGAGCGCGGCGGCGCGCGCGCCGTCATCACCGACCTCGCCCACATCACCCAGGCCGTCACCGGCGACGGCGGCACCGTCGTCGTACCCGACTAGAACCGCACGAGCACCCCGATCAGCAAAGGAACCCCATGCCCGACGCCATCGAAGTACGCAAGGTCCCGATCCACTCCGTCGCGGACGCCAGCGAGCTGGCCAAGCTCATCGACGACGGCGTGATGCACGCCGACCGCGTCATCGCGATCATCGGCAAGACCGAGGGGAACGGCGGGGTCAACGACTACACGCGGATCATCGCCGACCGCGCGTTCCGCGAGGTGCTCGTCGAGAAGGGCGCCCCGACCGAGCAGGTCAAGCAGGTGCCGATCGTGTGGTCGGGCGGCACCGACGGCGTGATCAGCCCCCACGCGACGATCTTCGCGACCGTCCCGCCCTCGGAGCTCACCGGCGAGCTGGCGCCGTCCGACGAGCCGCGCCTCACCGTCGGCTTCGCGATGAGCGAGCGGCTGGCGCCCGAGGACATCGGCCGCACGCCGATGATCACCAAGGTCGCCGACGCCGTGAAGGTCGCGATGGAGCGCGCCGGCATCACCGACCCGGCCGACGTCCACTACGTGCAGACCAAGACGCCGCTGCTGACGATCCACACGATCCGCGACGCCAAGTCGCGCGGCAAGACCGTGTGGACCGAGCACACCCACGAGTCGATGGACCTCTCCAACGGCTGCACCGCGCTCGGTATCGCGGTCGCGCTCGGCGAGATCGAGATGCCCACCGACGCGGACGTCATGCACGATCGCTCGCTGTTCTCCTCGGTCGCGTCCTGCTCCTCGGGCGTCGAGCTGGACCAGGCCCAGGTGGTCGTGGTCGGCAACGCCCCGGGCGTGGGCGGTCGCTACCGGATCGGCCACTCGGTGATGAAGGACGCCCTCGACCAGGACGGCATCTGGGAGGCGATCCGCTCCGCGGGCCTCGACCTGCCCGAGCGTCCCCGCACCTCCGACCTCGACGGCCGGCTGGTCAACGTCTTCCTCAAGTGCGAGGCCTCCCAGGACGGCCAGGTCCGCGGGCGCCGCAACGCGATGCTCGACGACTCCGACGTGCACTGGCACCGCCAGATCAAGGCCGCCGTCGGTGGCGTGACGGCAGCGGTCACCGGCGACCCCGCCGTGTTCGTCTCGGTCTCCGCCGCCCACCAGGGCCCCGACGGCGGCGGCCCGGTCGCCGCGATCGTCGACCTCGGCTGACGTCATCCGACCTGGTCGCCGGGACAGCCACATCGGATGACCTCTGCTCGGACCACCCGGGGACGTCATACGAAGTGGGCGTCCTAGCCACCGCAACGTATGACGTCCCGGGTGAGCCCCGGGAGGACACCGACCACCCCGCGCAGCGCCGAGGCGCGTCGGACCGAAGTCCCGGGACCAAGGTCAGGTAGGTGAGATCTCAACCACGTCAGATCGGGGACAAAGGTCCTACTAATTCCCGGGCCGCGCCCGAGACGATGGAGCGGTAAAGACCGGAGGACGGGCGAAGGGCTCGGTCCCCGGCACTCGAGAAGGACTGCTCCGACCCGTGACGACCACCGCCGACCGCCCCGTCGACACCACCACCGACAGCTCCGCCTCCACCATGACCGCCCCCGCCGATCCGTGGCGCGGGTTCGTGCGCGGCGACTGGTGTGACGACATCGCGGTGCGCGACTTCATCACCGCCAACTACACGCCGTACACCGGCGGCGCCGACTTCCTCGCCGGCCCCACGGCCCGCACCACCGGCATCTGGGCGATCCTCTGCGGGATGTTCCCGGTCGAGCGCGCCCGCGGCGTCTACGACATCGACACCCACGTGCCCGGGTCGATCACCAGCCACGGCCCGGGCTACATCGACCGCGACCACGAGCTGATCGTCGGCCTCCAGACCGACGTCCCGCTCAAGCGCGCGATCATCCCCAACGGCGGCTGGAAGATGGTCAAGGACTCCCTGGCTGCCTACGGCTACGAGGTCGACCCGCACGTCGAGGAGATCTTCACCCACTACCGCAAGACCCACAACGCGGGCGTCTTCGACGCCTACACCCCCGAGATCCGCGCGGCCCGCCGCTCGCACATCATCACCGGGCTCCCCGACGCCTACGGCCGCGGCCGCATCATCGGCGACTACCGGCGCGTCGCGTTGTACGGCGTGGACCGGCTCGTCGCCGGCAAGGTGGCCGACCTGCGCGCGCTCGACAGCCGGCCCGCCACCGAGGAGGTCATCCGGTCCCGCGAGGAGCTCGCCGAGCAGATCCGCGCGCTGGGCGAGCTCAAGACCATGGCCGCGTCCTACGGCTTCGACATCTCCGGCCCCGCCACCAACGCCCGCGAGGCGATCCAGTGGCTCTACTTCGGCTACCTCGGCGCGGTGAAGGACCAGAACGGCGCCGCGATGTCGCTGGGGCGCACCAGCACGTTCGTCGACGTCTACATCGAGCGCGACCTCGCCGAGGGCCGGCTCACCGAGGAGCAGGCCCAGGAGCTGGTCGACGACTTCGTCATCAAGCTGCGCATCGTCCGGTTCCTGCGGACCCCGGCGTACGACGCCCTGTTCTCCGGCGACCCGATGTGGGTCACCGAGTCGATCGGCGGCATGGGGGCCGACGGCCGCACGCTGGTCACCCGCACCTCGTTCCGCTACCTGCAGACCCTCTACAACCTCGGCCCCGCGCCCGAGCCGAACCTGACCGTGCTGTGGAGCCCCGAGCTCCCCGAGGGCTTCAAGAAGTTCTGCGCTGCGGTCTCGCTCGACACCAGCGCGATCCAGTACGAGTCCGACGAGCTCATGCGCCCCCGCTTCGGCGACGACACCGCGATCGCCTGCTGCGTCTCGCCGATGGCGGTCGGCAAGGCGATGCAGTTCTTCGGCGCCCGGGTCAACCTCGCCAAGACCCTGCTCTACGCGATCAACGGCGGCCGCGACGAGGTCTCCGGCGCCCAGGTCGGCCCCGAGAGCCCCGTGTACGACGGCGACGTCCTCGACTACGACGAGATCCGGGCGCGCCTGGACTCGATGATGGACTGGCTGGCCGGCACCTACGTCTCGGCGCTCAACGTCATCCACTACATGCACGACAAGTACGCCTACGAGAAGCTCGAGATGGCGCTGCACGACTCCGACGTGCACCGCACCATGGCGTGCGGCATCGCCGGCCTCTCGGTGGCCGCCGACTCGCTGGCTGCCATCAAGTACGCCCAGGTGCGTCCGGTCAAGGACGAGCGCGGGCTGGTCGTGGACTACGACACGACCGGCGAGTTCCCGACGTACGGCAACGACGACGACCGCGCCGACGAGATCGCGGTCGAGCTGGTCGAGTCGTTCATGGCCAAGGTGCGCCAGCACCCGACGTACCGCAACGCCGAGCACACCCAGTCGGTGCTGACGATCACCTCGAACGTCGTCTACGGCAAGGGCACCGGCAACACCCCCGACGGCCGCCGGGCCGGCGAGCCGTTCGCCCCGGGCGCCAACCCGATGAACGGGCGGGACCGGCACGGCATCGTCGCCTCGGCGCTGAGCGTGGCCAAGCTGCCGTTCGACTCCGCGCGCGACGGGATCTCGCTCACCACGACGGTCACCCCGGCCGGCCTGGGCCGCACCCGCGAGGAGCAGATCACCAACCTGGCGGGCGTGCTCGACGGCTACAACGCCTCCGAGGGCTTCCACATGAACGTCAACGTCCTCGACCGCGAGACCCTGCTCGACGCGATGGAGCACCCGGAGAACTACCCGCAGCTGACGATCCGGGTCTCGGGGTACGCCGTGAACTTCGTGCGGCTGACCCGCGAGCAGCAGCAGGACGTCATCAGCCGCACGTTCCACGAAGGGCTCTGACCGGGGTGGCCATCGACCTGGGGGCCCGTGAGCGGCCGCACTCCGTGGTCGATCCACGCACCGGCCCCATCACGGGCGAGCTCACGGGGTCGGTGCACTCGTGGGACATCTCGACCGGCGTCGACGGCCCCGGCACCCGGTTCGTGCTGTTCACCGCCGGCTGCCCGCTGGCCTGCGCGTACTGCCACAACCCCGACACCCAGGACATGCGCTACGGCACCCGTCACTCGGTCGGGGACGTGCTGGCCCGCGTGGGCCGCTACCGCCGGTTCATCGAGGCCTCCGGCGGCGGGGTGACGGTCTCCGGCGGCGAGCCGCTGCTGCAGCCGGCGTTCACCTCCGCGGTCCTGCGCGGCGCCAAGGAGCTCGGCCTGCACACGGCCCTCGACACCTCCGGTGCGCTCGGCCACCGCGCGGACGACGCGCTGCTGGAGGCCACCGACCTGGTGCTGCTCGACGTCAAGGCGATCGACCCGGCGATCTACGAGGACCTCACCCGCGGCAGCCTCACCCCGACCCTGCGGTTCGCCGAGCGGCTCGCGACGATGGGCAAGCGGGTGTGGGTGCGCTACGTCCTCGTCCCGGGCTGGAACGACCAGCCCGAGCACGTCGAGCGGCACGCGGCGTACGTCGCCACGCTCGGCAACGTCGAGCGCGTCGACGTGCTCGGCTACCACCGGCTCGGCCGGGAGAAGTACGCCGAGCTCGGCATGGAGGACCGCCTGGTCGGCGTCGACGGGGCCACCGCCGCGCAGGTGCAGGCGGCCCGCGACATCTTCACGGCCGCGGGGCTGGTCGCGCCGTGAGTCGTTTCGGCGACCGGGGATGATGGCGTCGTGACCACCACCCCCGAGCCGGTCGGGTCGCTCTGGCCCGGCCTCAGCGACCCCGACCACTCCCACCACTACGTCGAGCGGTTCCGCCAGATGGCCGCCCACGGCCAGGACCTCGTGGGCGAGGCGCGGCTGGTCGACACGCTGGCGCCGCGAGGCGCGCGCCTGCTCGACGCGGGGTGCGGTCCCGGGCGCCACGGGGGCTACCTCGCGCAGCTCGGCCACGAGGTCGTGGGCGTCGACGTCGACCCCGTACTGATCGACGCGGCGCGCGCCGACCACCCCGCGGCGACCTGGCTGGTCTCCGATCTCGCCCGTCTCGACCTGCCCGCGATGGGCGAGCCCGAGCCGTTCGACGGCGCGATGGTGGTCGGCAACGTCATGGACTTCGTGACCCCCGATGCCCAGGCGTCGGTCATCGAGCGGCTCGCCGTCCACCTGCGCCCCGACGCGTTCCTCGTCGTCGGCTGCCGGACCGTCCGCGGCTTCACCCCGGCCGACCTCGACGCCGCGCTGCCGGGCACCGGCCTGGAGCTGGAGCAGCGGTTCGCGACGTACGCCCTGCGGCCGTGGACCGGCGACGAGGGGTTCTGCGTCAGCGTGCTGCGCGCCCGCTGATCGACCTGAGGAGGGGACTCACCCCTCCAGCCACGCCCGGATCGCGGCGTCGTGCTGCCCCAGTGTCGGGGGAGCGGTGTGCTCGGAGCGGCCGCCGGAGTGGGCGTTGTCGTCGAACCGGATCGGTGAGCCCGGCAGCCGCAGCTCGCCCTGCGTCGCGTGGTCGACGGTGAGGAGCAGCCCCTGCGAGAGCGTCTGCTCCCAGGAGTAGACGTCGTCGAGCGAGCGCACCTTGCCCGACGGCACGCCGGCCTCGGCGAGCGCGCTCAGCCAGTGCTCGGCTGGCTCGGTGCCGAACAGCGTCTCGATGCGAGCGGTCAGCGCGTCGCGGTTCGCCACGCGCAGCGCGTTGGTGGCGAACTCGGGCTCGTCGGCGTCCCAGCCGAACGCCCCGCACAGCGCGCGCCACAGGTTCTCCGAGCCGCAGGCGATCTGCACGGGCGCCGTGGCCGAGGCGAACATGCCGTACGGCGAGATCGACGGGTGGTGGTCGCCGGCCAGGCCTGGCACCTCGCCGGCGACCGTCCAGCGGGTGCCCTGGAACGCGTGCACGCCGACCATCCCGGCCAGCAGCGAGGTGCGCACGACCCGGCCACGACCGGTGCGGGCGCGCTCGTGCAGGGCGGCGAGGATGCCGAAGGCGCCGTTCATGCCGGCGACCAGGTCGGCGATCGGCACACCCACCTTGGTGGGCTGCGAGGTGCCGGTGATCGACATCAGCCCGCCCTCGCCCTGGGCGATCTGGTCGTAGCCCGCCCGGGTCGCCTCGGGGCCGTCGTGACCGAAGCCGGTGATGCTCAGCACGACCAGCCCGGGGTTGAGCTCGTGCAGCCGCTCGACCGAGAAGCCGAGCCGCTCGAGCACGCCCACCCGGAAGTTCTCCATGAGCACGTCGGCCCGCTCGACCAGCCGGGCGAGCACCTCCCGGTCGGCGTCGGACTTCAGGTCGAGGACCAGCGACTCCTTGTTGCGGTTGGCCGAGAGGAAGTACGTCGACTCGCGCTCGTCGTCCGCGCCGATGAACGGCGGGCCCCAGCCGCGGGTGTCGTCCCCGGCCGGCGGCTCGATCTTGATCACCCGGGCCCCCATGTCGCCGAGCATCATCGCGGCGTGCGGACCGGCGAGCGCGCGGGTCAGGTCGAGCACCAGCAGGTCGGAGAGGGGGCCGTCGCTCATGGGCGTGCACGCTACTGAGAACCGCCCCGGGCGGCCTACGGCGGAATGTGCCAACCGTTCGGTCGATATCGCCGTCGCACCTGACGAAACGGTCGTGATCCTGCCCGGGACACAGCAGATACGTCTGGTGCGTCGGGCCCTCACGACTGCCATGTCCACTCCGTCTCGGTGGCGACGGGGACTCACGCACGCCCTTGTCGGGCGCTGTCGGCGCGAGGTGATCGAATAGCCACATGCCGGCCACCGCGACCTCCTACCGCCTCGTGCGGGCCGAGCACGCCGTCGCGGTCCCCGAGCTCGACGAGCACCAGCGCCGCGTCGTCGACCACCCGGGCGGCCCGCTGCTGGTCCTCGCGGGCCCCGGCACCGGCAAGACCACGACGCTGGTCGAGGCGATCGTCGACCGCATCGAGCGGCGTGGTGCGACCCCCGACCAGGTCCTGGCGCTGACGTTCTCCCGCAAGGCCGCCGAGCAGCTGCGCGACCGGGTCACCGCGCGCCTGGGCCGCACGATGTCGACCACGCTCAGCTCGACGTTCCACTCCTTCGCCTACGGCCTGATCCGCGCCTACTCACCGGCCGAGCTCTACGAGGCCCCGCTGCGCCTGCTGTCGGCGCCCGAGCAGGACGTCGTCCTGCGCGAGCTGCTCACCGACAACCCCGAGTCGGTGACCTGGCCCGAGTCGCTCACGCGCGCCGTCGGCACCCGCGGCTTCGCCCGTGAGGTCCACGCCGTGCTGTCCCGGGCGCGCGAGAAGGGTCTCGACGGCGAGGCGCTCCGTGCTCTCGGCGAGGCGGAGGGGGTGCCCGAGTTCGTCGCCGGTGGCCTCTTCCTCGACCAGTACCTGACCAACCTCGACTCCCAGGGCGCCACCGACTACGCCGACCTGATCCGCCGCGCCACCATCGAGGCCGAGGCCCACCGCGACGAGCTGCGCTCGCGGATCCGGGCGGTGTTCGTCGACGAGTACCAAGACACCGACCCGGGCCAGGTCGCGCTGCTGCGCGCGCTCGCCGGGGACGGCCGCGACCTGGTGGCCGTCGGCGACCCCCACCAGTCGATCTACGGCTTCCGGGGCGCCGAGGTCCGGGGCATCCTCGAGTTCCCGACCGAGTTCCCCCGGGCCGACGGCAGCCCCGCCGACGTCGTCGCGCTGCGCACCACCCGGCGCTTCGGGCCGCGACTGCTGGTCGCCTCCCAGCGCGTGGCCGGCCGGCTCGCGCTGCCCGGCAGCATCCCCGAGGAGGCGCGCGCGGCGTTCCTCGCGCCGCAGGCCGAGGCGTCCGGCCTCGGGGACGGACGGGTGCTGGTGCGCACGTTCGACACCGAGCGGGCCGAGGCCGAGCACCTCGCCGACCTGCTGCGCCGCGCCCACCTCGAGGACGGCATCCCCTGGGACCAGATGGCGGTGCTCGTCCGCTCCGGCCGCACCTCGATCCCGCCGCTGCGTCGAGCGCTCGGAGCCGCCGGGGTGCCGGTCGAGGTCGCCAGCGACGAGGTGCCGCTCGTCCGCGACCCCGCGGTGCTCCCGCTGCTCGACGCCCTGCGAGCCGTGGTCAACCTCGACAACGACGACGTCGAGGACGTCGAGCACATCGACCCAGCCCGCGCCGAGGCGCTGCTGCTCGGCCCGCTCGGCGGTCTCGACGCCGGAGACGTGCGCCGCCTGGCGCGACGGCTGCGCTCCCGCGAGAAGGAGCAGAGCAAGGTCGAGGGCCGCACCCCGCGGACCTCCCGCGACCTGGTCCGCCGGGTGATCGTCGAGCCGGGCTTCCTCGACGGGCTCGACGGCCCCGAGGTCGGCCGGGCGCGGGCGCTCGCCCAGCTGCTGCTCGACGCTCGCGAGGAGATGCGCGGTGGCGCATCGGCCGAGGAGCTGCTCTGGATGCTCTGGTCCCGCACCGGCTGGCCGGCCCGGCTGCGCCGCTCGGTCGACCTGGGCGGGGGTGCCGCCCGTCGAGCACACCGCGACCTCGACTCGGTCTGCGCGCTGTTCGACGTCGCCGCGCGCGCCGAGGAGCAGCGCGACCACGTGGGCGTCCGGGCCTTCCTCGCAACGCTGGTCCAGCAGCAGATCCCGGCCGACACGCTGGCCGAGCGGGGCGCCCGCGGCGCCGCCGTACGCCTGCTGACGGCCCACCGCTCCAAGGGTCTCGAGTGGCGGCTGGTCGTGGTGGCCCACGTGCAGCAGGACGGCTGGCCCGACCTGCGGCGGCGCTCGACGCTGCTCCAGGCCGACCGCATCGGCGAGCACGGCGTCGTCCCGCCGGTGACCACGCGCGAGCTGCTCATGGAGGAGCGCCGGCTGTTCTACGTCGCCTGCACCCGCGCTCGGCAGCGGCTGGTCGTGACTGCGGTGGCCTCGCCCGACGACGAGGGCGAGCAGCCCTCCCGCTTCCTCGACGAGCTCGGGGTGAGCGTCGAGCGGGTGGTCGGGCGTCCACCGCGGCCGCTCTCGCTGGCCGGGCTCGTCGCCGAGCTGCGCCGCACGGTCGCCGACCCCGAGACCTCCGAGCCGCTGCGCGAGGCCGCCGCCCGCCGGCTGGCCCGGCTGGCGTCCGAGGTGACGATGGCCGACCCCGCCAGCTGGTGGGGCACCCGCGCCGCGACCCGGTCGGTCGAGCCGATCCGCGACCCCGACCAGCCGGTGCCCGTGTCGGCCAGCGTGCTCGAGGCGGTCGCGGTCTGCCCGACCCAGTGGTTCCTCGAGCGCGAGGCCGGCGGCATCGCCCGCGCCCACCAGTCCGCCAACCTCGGCGAGCTCCTCCACGCGCTGGCCCAGCGGGTCGCGGCCGGCGAGATCGAGCCCGCGGTCGACGTGCTGATGGAGCACGTCGACGCGGTGTGGGACCGCCTCGACTTCCGCACGCCCTGGTCGCGGGCCCGTGAGCACGAGCGGGTCCGGGCCGCGGTCGGCCGCTTCCTCCAGTGGCACCTCGCCAACCCACGCACGCTGCTCGACACCGAGGCGCCGTTCACCACCGTCGTGGCGCTCGACGACGGCGAGCAGGTCAAGATCAGCGGCTACGCCGACCGCATCGAGCTCGACGCCGAGGGGCGCGTCATCGTGGTCGACCTCAAGACCGGCCGCACCAAGCCCAGCAACAAGTCCGTCGAGGGCCACGTCCAGCTCGGCCTCTACCAGTACGCGGTCGACCACGGCGCGGTCACCGAGCTCGCACCGGGCGCCGTGGCCGGTGGCGCCGAGCTCGTCCAGCTGGGACTCACCGACGGGGGAGAGACGGCCGTCGTGCAGGCCCAGGACGCTCATCCCGAGGACGGCGCCGCCCGCGACGACCTGCGGGCCCGCCTGGGACACGCCGCGTCGCTGCTGCGCGCGGAGACGTTCCCCGCCGTCGCCGGCCAGCACTGCCGCGACTGCACGTTCGTGGCGATCTGCCCGATCAAGAGCGCTGGGTCGGTGACGGCCCAATGAACCGACAGATCAGGACGCCCGAGGAGCTGGCGGCGGTGATGCGCACGCCGTACGCCCCCAGCGAGCAGCAGTGGGCCGCGATCTCCGCCCCGCTCACCCCCGCGGTCGTGATCGCGGGTGCGGGCTCGGGCAAGACGACGCTGATGGCCGCCCGCGTCGTCTACCTCGTCGTCACCGGCCAGGTGCGCCCCGACGAGGTGCTCGGCCTGACGTTCACCACCAAGGCCGCCAGCGAGCTGCGCCAGCGGATCCGCCAGGCGCTCGAGGCCGCCGGTGCCCTCGAGCAGCCGACCGAGATCGACGACGGTGGTGAGGGCGAGGGCGATGTCCTCGAGCCGACGGTCGCCACCTACAACGCGTACGCCGCCGGCCTGCTCACCGACCACGGCCTGCGCATCGGCCACGAGCCCGACACCCGCGTCATCACCGACGCGGCGCGCTACCAGCTCGGCGCCCGCGTGGTCGACCGTTACACCGGGGACGTCCAGCACCTCTCCGACCACCCCGAGACCGTGATCCAGAACCTCCTCGCGCTCGACAGCGCGATGAGCGAGCACCTCGTCGCACCCGACGCGGTGCGCGCCGTGGATGCCGAGGCCTGCCGCGGGTTCCAGGCAGCGCTCGCCGACGAGGTCGCCGGCAAGGGCCGCGTCACCTACCGCGAGGCCATCGAGAAGGCGATCTCCGCGATCGACCGGCGCGGCGAGCTGCTCGGCCTCGTCGAGTCCTACCGCCGGCTCAAGCGCGACCTCGGCCTCATGGACTTCTCCGACCAGATCGAGCTCGGCGCCCGGCTGGCCGACGAGCAGCCCGATGTCGGTGTGCTGGAGCGCTCGCGGTTCAAGGTCGTGCTGCTCGACGAGTACCAGGACACCTCGGTCGCCCAGGCGGTGATGCTGTCGCGGCTCTTCGGCGAGGGACACCCCGTCACCGCGGTCGGCGACCCCAACCAGGCGATCTACGGCTGGCGAGGTGCGTCGGTCTCCAACATCCTCAACTTCGCCGACACCTTCCCCGCCGCCGACGGCGGCCCGGTGCCGACCTATCCGCTCACGGTCAACCGCCGCTCCGACGCCCGCATCCTCGAGGTCGCCAACCGGCTCGCCGCCCCGCTCTACGAGAAGTACGGCCAGGTCGAGCCGCTGGTCGCCAAGCCCGAGGCCGAGACCGGCACCGTCACCGCCCGGGTGTTCGACACCCACGCCGACGAGCTCGCCTGGCTCGCCGAGGCGGTCAAGCAGGCCCATGCGGAGTCGCCCGAGCCGGCCGGCTGGGCCTCGATCGGCGTCCTCACCCGCGACAACGCCCACGCCGAGGACGTGTTCGACGCGCTCACCTCGGCCGGCATCCCCGTCGAGATCGTCGGGCTGTCCGGACTGCTGCGCCTGCCCGAGGTCGCCGAGATCGTCGCGACCCTCCACCTGCTGCACGACGTGACCGCCAACGCCTCGCTGCTGACGCTGCTCACCGGCCCCCGGTGGGCGATCGGCCCCCGCGACCTGCGACTGCTGAGCCGCCGGGCCTTCGAGATCGCCGGCCGCCAGGGCCGCGGGGCGAGCGCCGCCTCGATCACCGACCA
>NZ_JANINT010000013.1 GCF_024509035.1 Nocardioides sp.
GATGCCGGCGCGGTTGTAGTCGACCAGCGAGTGGTCGGCGCCGTGGATGCGACCGGTGGCGCCACCGACGTGCAGCGACTTGCCGGTGTCCTCCTCCATGTGGGCGCGCTCGATCTCGACCCGGAACGTCTCACCGTCCACGTCGACGTCCATGTAGCCCTCGAAGCAGATGGGCTCGTCGTACTGCGAGGTCTGGAAGTTCTTCGGCATGTCCGGGTAGAAGTAGTTCTTCCGGGCGAACCGGCACCACTCCGCGATCTCGCAGTTCAGCGCCAGGCCGATCCGGATCGCCGACTCCACGGCCTTGCCGTTGACGACCGGCATCGCGCCCGGCAGGCCCAGGCAGGTCGGGCAGACCTGGGTGTTGGGCTCGGCGCCGAACTCCGTCGGGCAGCCGCAGAACATCTTCGAGGCGGTGTTGAGCTCGACGTGGACCTCCAGGCCCATCGCCGGGTCGTACGACGCGAGCACGTCGTCGAAGGCCACCAGGGTGTCGCTCATGCGGACGCTCCGTTCAGGGCAGGGGCCTTGTCGAGCAGTGGGCCGCCCCACTGCTCGGTCAGCGCGGCCTCGAGCGCGGCACCGACCCGGTAGAGGCGGTCGTCGGCCAGCGCCGGTGCCAGGATCTGGAAGCCGGCCGGCAGGCCGTCCTCGTCGGCCAGGCCGCTGGGGATCGAGATGCCCGGGACGCCCGCGAGGTTGGCCGGGATCGTCGCCAGGTCGTTGAGGTACATCGAGATCGGGTCGTCGAGCTTCTCGCCCAGCTTGAACGCCGTGGTCGGCGCCGTCGGCGAGACCAGCACGTCGACCTGGTCGAACGCGGCGGCGAAGTCGCGGGCGATCAGCGTGCGCACCTTCTGGGCCTGGCCGTAGTAGGCGTCGTAGTAGCCGCTGGACAGCGCGTAGGTGCCGAGGATGATCCGGCGCTTGACCTCGTCGCCGAAGCCGGCGTCGCGGGTCGCGCGCATCACCTCCTCGGCGCTCGCGTCGGGACGTCCCTCGGGCCACACCCTCAGGCCGTAGCGCATCGCGTCGAACTTCGCGAGGTTGCTCGACGCCTCTGCGGGCAGGATCAGGTAGTAGGTCGCGAGCGCGTGCACGAACGTCGGGCAGGACACCTCGACGACCTCGGCGCCGGCCTTGACCAGCAGGTCGACCGACTCCTGGAAGCGCGTCATCACGCCCGGCTGCCACCCGTCACCCGAGAGCTCGGTGATCACGCCGACGCGCAGACCGGCGAGGTCGCCGGCAGCACCACGACGGGCGGCGTCGACGAGCGACGGGAGCGGCTGGTCGATGCTCGTGGAGTCGAGCGGGTCGTGCCCGCCGATGAGCTCGTGCAGCAGCGCGGAGTCGAGGACGGTCCGGGTCACCGGACCGACCTGGTCGAGGGAGTTGGCCAGCGCGACGAGGCCGTAGCGCGAGACCCCGCCGTACGTCGGCTTCACGCCGACCGTGCCGGTGACGGCGCCGGGCTGGCGGATCGACCCGCCGGTGTCGGTGCCGAGCGCGAGCGGCGCCTCGAACGCGGCGACGGCCGCCGCGGACCCACCGCCGGAGCCACCGGGGATGCGGTCGAGGTCCCACGGGTTGTGGGTGGGGCCGTAGGCGGAGTGCTCGGTGGAGGAGCCCATCGCGAACTCGTCCATGTTGGTCTTGCCGAGGATCGGCAGGCCGGCCTCGCGGATCGTGCGCACCACGGTCGCGTCGTACGGCGGGATCCAGCCCTCGAGGATCCTCGAGCCGCAGGTGGTCGGCAGGCCGCGGGTCGCGAGCACGTCCTTGACCGCGATCGGGACGCCGTCCAGCGCGGAGGCGGGAGCTCCCGCGGCGCGACGCGCGTCGGAGGCGGCCGCCTGCTCGAGCGCGCCCTCGGCGTCGACGTGGAGGAAGGCGTGCACGGGGCCGTCGACGGCGGCGATGCGGTCCAGGTGGGCCTGGGTGACCTCGACCGAGGTCGTCTCGCCGGCGGCGAGCGCGTCCGCGATCTCGGCGGCGGTGCGACGGGTGATGGACATCAGGCCTCCTCGCCCAGGATCCGCGGGACGGAGAAGCGCTGCTGCTCGACCTCGGGAGCACCGGACAGCGCCTGCTCCGGGGTCAGGCACGGGGTGGTGACGTCCTCGCGGAACACGTTGGTCAGCGGCAGCGCGTGCGAGGTCGGCGGCACGTCCTCGCCGGCGACGCCGCTGATCGAGGCGACCGACTCGAGGATCACCGTCAGCTGCGGCGCGAGGTGGTCGAGCTCGGCGTCGGACAGGTCGATCCTGGCGAGGTCCGCCAGGTGCGCGACCTCGTCGCGGGTGATCTCAGGCATGGTGTCCATCCTAGGAGAGCCGGTCGGCGCCGCCCGCCGGTGGCCCAACCGATCCCGTGGCCACGGCGTCCTACTCCACGACCGCTCGAGGAGGATCGATGGCGAGACAGCTGACCGACGACGAGTTCACCGAGCTCGTGCACGCCGCGTGGCCCGGCCTGTACCGCACGGCGTACCTGATGCTCGGCGAGCACCAGCTCGCCGAGGACCTGGTGCAGACGGCCCTGGCGAAGACCTACGCCTCCTGGCGGCAGGTGAAGGACCCCGCCGCTGCTCCGGCGTACGCCCGCACGGTGCTCGCCACGACGGCCGCCACGTGGTTCCGCCGTCGGGGGTGGCGCAACGAGCGCCCGACCGAGCTGCTTCCGGAGCGTGCAAGCCACACAGACCCCAGCACCCGACCGGCCGTCGTCGACGCCCTGCGGAGCCTCGCTCCGCGGCAGCGTGCGGTGGTGGTGCTGCGCTACTACGACGACCTCAGCGTGCGCGAGGTCGCCCAGGCCCTCGGCATCACCGAAGGCACCGTCAAGAGCCAGACCTCCGACGCCCTGGGCCGCCTGCGCGTGCTCCTCGGCGACGCGGTCATCCCTGCCGACCTGGGGAGCACCCTGTGACCGAACGACTCAGCACCCTCCTGCACGACGAGGCCGACCACCTCGCCGTGCCCGCGCCATCGACCGCCGGCATCCTCGACGCGGGGCGTCGCCTGCGCCGTCGGCGGCGCGCGTTCCAGGCAGTGGGCGCAGGCGCCCTCGCCGCCGTGGTCGCGGCCGGCGTCCTCACCGCAGCCTCTCTCACCGGCGAGGACGGACAGCCCGACGGCAAGGGGGTCGACCCTGCGACGGCGGCCTACCTCGACCACGGCGCCTTCGCGACCGGGGAGACGGTCCACCTCGGCGACGGCGGGAACGTCGAGGTCGGCGAGAAGGTGAAGGTGCTCTACTACACCTCCGCCGGCCTCCTCGTCCGCAGCGGCACGACGCCGTGGACCGACGACCCGGGACCCTCGCACTACTCGCTCGTCGCACCCGACGGGACCCTCCGCCGCCTCGACCTCGACCTGGGCGACCGGGTCCCGGCGACCGACCCGGACCAACCGGTCGTGGCGTACGCCGACGCTGCCGGCCCCGGCCGGTGGGACGTCGTGGTGCGCGACGTCAGCACCGACGAGGAGCTCTCGCGCACCACGGTCGACGGGGCGTTCACCTGGGGCGGGTGGGAGGCACCACCCGTCGAGCTCGACGGGGGTCTCGTCTACGTCGGCCTCGACGACGAGACCGTGGCGGTCGACTGGCACGCTCGCGAGGTGAGCAGCACGACGCTCCGCGCGTCGAGCGTCCCCGAGGTCGCGGGCGGGTACGTCGTCCGCTCCAGCAAGCGATCGATCGACGTGGTCGACCTGGGGTCCGGCGAGGTCGTGTACTCCACTCCTGCGGACGGGTACCCGTACATCACCCTCTCTCCCGACGGCCGCTTCGCCAAGGTCGTCCAGCAGGACGAGCGGGAGGAGCAGGGCTTCACGGTGGTCGACCTGCGCACCGGCGAGGTGGCGACGATCGACCGCCCGGCCTGGGACTTCGGCTGGACCCCGGCCGGCAACCTGATCTCGGTCGACCTGAAGGCCCGCGAGCTCACCACCTGCGCGCCCACGACCGGCGAGTGCAGCAGCGGACCGGTCTCGGGCCCCGTCGGCGGCGAGCTCAAGCTGGCGGGGGTCTCCTACGAGTCCTGAGCACGCCGGTCGCGGTCGCCCAGCCTCGAGGACCGCGGCCGGCTCAGTGCTGGTAGGTGTGCTCGAGCAGGTGCCGGACGCGCTCGGCGTCGCGCGAGCTCGGGCAGCCGACGAGCAGGCGGTCAGGGGTCTCCTCGACCACGACGAAGCCGGCGCTGCGCAGCACGCCCATCAGCACGGCCGGGTCCTGGCCGGGTGGGACCGGGAACGTCTCCGCGTGCGCGGCCGGCTGGTGCAGCTCGGCCTCGGTGTGGCTGACGTCCCGTCCCCAGGTGCGCAGCAGCGCGAACACGGCCACCGTCACGGCCAGGATCCCGCCGACCACCATCAATGCGATCACGACCATGACGACCTCCCAGTGCGTGCGGGCCCGATCTCTGATCCCCCGAGCATGGTCCCGGTGAGATCCACGTCACGAGAGGCGTTCGTCCCGAGCACAGGGCCACAGGTCATCGCCCGGGCTCACCCGAGCGCGGCGGGGCCACCCTCCAGCAGCGTCTTGAAGCCGTCCTCGTCGAGCACGGGGACGCCGAGCTGCTCGGCCTTGTCGGCCTTGGACCCGGCGTTGTCCCCGACGACGACGTAGTCGGTCTTCTTCGACACCGACCCGGCGGCCTTGCCGCCGCGCGCCAGGATCGCCTCCTTGGCCGAGTCACGGCTGAAGTCGACCAACGACCCGGTGACGACCACCGTCAGGCCCTCGAGCGTGCGGGGCGTGGACTCGTCGCGCTCGTCGGCCATCGTCACCCCGGCGCGCTCCCACCTCTCGACGATCTCGACGTGCCAGGGCTCCTTGAACCACTCGATCACCGCCTCGGCGATCGTCGGCCCGACACCCTCGGCCGCGGCGAGCTCGGCCTCGGTCGCCGCGCGGATCGCGGCCATCGAGCCGAACTCCTGGGCCAGCGCCCGCGCCGCGGTGGGGCCCACGTGGCGGATCGACAGCGCCACCAGCACCCGCCACAACGGCACCCGCGTGGCCTTCGCCAGGTTGTCGAGCAGCCGCTGGCCGTTGGCGCTGAGCTGGGGACCGTCCTCGCCCTTCTTGGGTGCGCGGGTGAACAGCGGCGCCCGCAGCAGCTTGCCGGCGTCCAGGTCGAAGACGTCGCCCTCGTTGGCGATCACCTCGGCGTCGAGCAGCGCGACCGCCGCCTCGTAGCCCAGGCCCTCGATGTCGAACGCACCGCGCCCGGCGACGTGGAAGACCCGCTCGCGCACCTGCGCGGGACAGAACCGGTGGTTGGGGCAGCGGCGGTCCTTGTCGCCCTCCTTCTGCTCCACCAGCGGGGTGCCACAGGCGGGGCACTCGCTCGGTCCGACCCAGGGCGCGAGGCCCTCGGGGCGCAGCGCGAGCACCGGGCCGAGGATCTCGGGGATCACGTCGCCGGCCTTGCGCAGGACGACCGTGTCGCCGGGCCGCACGTCCTTGCGCTCGACCTCGTAGTAGTTGTGCAGCGTGGCGTTCTCGACGGTCGAGCCGGCGACCTTGGTCGGCTCCATGACGCCGTACGGCGTCACGCGGCCGGTGCGGCCGACGTTGACCCGGATCTCGAGGAGCTTGGCGTTGACCTCCTCGGGCGGGTACTTGAAGGCGATCGCCCAGCGGGGCGCGCGGCTGGTCGAGCCGAGGCGGCGCTGGAGCGCCACGTCGTCGACCTTGATCACGACGCCGTCGATCTCGTAGGGCACGATCGTGTGGCGGTGCTCGCCGGCGTTGGCGATGTAGCCCTCGACCTCGGCGAGGGTCGGCACGACCCGGACCTGGTCGCTGATCGGCAGGCCCCAGGCGGCGAGCGCCTCGTAGGCATGCGACTGGGCCTGCGGCTCGAAGCCGCGCCGCTCACCGATGCCGTGGCAGACCATCCCCAGCGCGCGGGTGGCCGTCACCCGGGGGTCCTTCTGGCGCAGTGATCCGGCGGCGGCGTTACGCGGGTTGGCGAAGACCGGCTTGCCGGCCTCGGTCATCGACTCGTTGAGCCGCTCGAAGGCGGCGACCGGGAGGTAGACCTCGCCGCGCACCTCGATCAGGTCGGGGACCGGGAACTCCTCGGTGCCGTGCAGGCGGTGCGGGACCGCCTCGATCGTCTTGACGTTGGGGGTGACGTCCTCGCCGGTCGTGCCGTCGCCACGGGTGAGCGCTCGCACCAGCCGGCCCTGCTCGTAGAGCAGGTTGATCGCGAGCCCGTCGACCTTGAGCTCGCACAGCAGCTCGGGGGCCTCGATGCCGTCGCGGCCGAGCCGGGCGTACCACGCCTCGACCTCCTCGGTCGAGAAGGCGTTGTCGAGGCTCTCCATGCGGCGCAGGTGCGCGACGGCGGTGAAGTCGGTGGAGACGGCACCGCCGACCTTCTGCGTCGGGGAGTCGGGGGTGCGCAGCTCCGGCAGCTGCTCCTCGAGCTCCTCCAGCCGCCGCATGCGGCGGTCGAAGTCGGCGTCGTCGAGCGTCGGGCTGTCGAGGACGTAGTAGCGCCAGCGGGCGTCCTCGATCTCCTCGGACAGCCGGCGGTGCTCCTCGCGTGGGTCGCTCACGCAGGTCATTGTGCCGGGGCCGACCGACACCCCGCCCGGTCACCGTCCTCCACGCTCCGGTCCAGACCACTCCCAGGCGTGGCGGGAAGAAGTTCACGAAATATCCGTTGGGCCGGAATGGGAGGCGTGCCTACGCTGTTCTGCGATGAAACGAAACCGTTTCGTTTCATCCATGTGAACGGAAGCCGAAGGACACGATGACCCCCACCGAGCGCCCCCGCATCGAGGGCGACCGCGAGCAGGAGATCCTCGACGCCACGCTCGAGGTGCTGGCCGACGTCGGGTACGACCGGCTCACCATGGACGCCGTCGCCGCCCGGGCGAAGGCCTCCAAGGCCACGCTCTACCGGCGGTGGAACAACAAGGTCAGCCTGGTGATCGAGGCCCTCCAGCACTCCAAGGGCGTCAGCGAGCTCCCCGACACCGGGACCCTGCGCGGCGACCTGCAGGGCATCTTCTGCGGGATGGGCGGCCTGGTGGACCAGCAGACCGTCGCGACGTTCGCGAGCGTGCTGACCGCCATCGCCCGCGACGCCGACTTCGCCGAGGCCTTCCGCCGCGAGGTGGTCGGCCCCAAGATCGCGCTCTCCCAGCAGGTCTGGCAGCGCGCCCGTGAGCGCGGCGAGATCGGCCCCGAGGTCGACCTCTCCCTGCTCGAGCCCGCCCTGGCCGGGATCGTGCTGCACCGGGTCTTCGTCATGGGCGAGCAGCCCGACGCCGACCTGATCACCCGCGTGATCGACCAGATCATCCTGCCGGCCGCCACCTGTCGCGGGCCGGTCTCCGACTCGACACACCCCTCCCCCCTCCCGTCCCACAAGGACTCCCTCAAGGAACAGGAAGACTGATGAGCGACGTCACCAGCACCGAGCGCGCCGAGGGCGCGGACACCACCGCACCACCCGGCAAGACCGTCCACCTGGGATGGGCCCTGGTCCTCATCTCGGTGGCCCAGCTGATGGTGGTCCTCGACGCCACCATCGCCAACATCGCGCTGCCGTTCATCGGCACCGACCTCGACATCGACCAGGCCAACCTGTCGTGGATCGTGACCGGCTACGCCCTGGCGTTCGGCGGCCTGCTGCTCCTCGGCGGCCGCCTGGGCGACCTCTACGGCCGCCGCCGCATCTTCAGCCTCGGCCTGCTCACCTTCGCGACCGCGTCGTTCCTCGGCGGCATCGCGACCAACGAGGCCCTGCTGCTCGGCGCCCGGGGCCTCCAGGGATTCGGTGCAGCGCTCGCGTCACCGGCCGCCCTCGCGTTGATCACCACCACGTTCCCGGCCGGCCCCGCCCGCAACCGCGCGTTCGCGGTGTACGCCGCCATGTCCGGCGCCGGCGCGGCCGTCGGCCTGATCCTCGGCGGCTGGCTGACCGGGCTCGACAGCTTCCTCGGCTTCGACGTCGAGGGGTGGCGCCTGACCTTCCTCATCAACGTCCCCGTCGGCGTCATCGCCGCCCTGCTCGCGACCCGCATCCTGGTGGAGTCGGAGTCCAGTGACGGCCACCTGGACATCCCCGGCGCCGTCACCGGCACGCTCGGCCTGCTCGGCATTGTCTTCGGCCTGACCCGGGCCGGCGAGGCCGCCCACGGCTGGGGCGACGCGTGGACGATCGCCTCCCTCGTGGCCGGCGTCGCACTCCTGGCGACGTTCGCGTTCATCGAGTCCCGCGTGGCACACCCGCTGCTGCCGATCCGGATCTTCCGCAACCAGACCCGGGCCGCCAGCTTCCTCGCGATGATGCTCGCCCCGGCGGCGATGTTCGCGATGTTCTACTTCCTCAGCCTGTTCATCCAGCAGGTCGTGGGCTACAGCCCGCTGCGGGCCGGGTTCGCGTTCCTCCCGTTCTCGTTCGGCATCGTGCTGGGGGCGAGCATCTCCTCCAACCTGGTCAACCGCATCGACGCCCGCTACATCGCCGGCGTCGGCACGCTGATGGCCTCGGTCGCGCTGTTCGCGTTCTCGCGCATCTCGATCGACGACTCCCCCTCCGCCGTGCTCGCGGCGATGGCGCAGGGCGACCCGGCCGGCACGGGCGTCAACTACTGGACCTCGATCTTCCCGTGGGTGGTGCTCATGGCGACCGGCATGGGCGCGGTGTTCGTGCCCCTGACCCTCACCGCCGTCCACCACGTGCGGGCTGAGGACTCCGGCATCGGCTCCGGCGTGCTCAACACCATGCAGCAGGTCGGTGGCGCCCTGGGCCTGGCGACCCTGAGCACCGTCGCCCTGCACTTCACCAACAACCGGGCCGACGAGGTCGGCGGCCAGCTGGCCTCGGGCCTGCAGCAGAACGGCATCGACCCGAGCGCGACCGTGCCCGGCAGCTCGCTGAGCTACCTCGACCTCGCCGGGTTCCAGGCCACGTTCACCGAGGGCGCCACCCACGCGTTCCTGGTGGGCTCGGCGCTGATGCTCGGAGCGTCGGCCGTCGTCTGGGCGTTCTTGAACGTCAAGCACCGCGAGCTCGCCACCGACGGACCCGAGCCCCCCGTCCACGTGGGCTGAGACAGTCCCCTCCCACTCGGTGGCACAAGACGATGCCCACCCCCGCTCGCGGGGGTGGGCATCGTCGCGTCCGTACGGCGTGAGCCGATCGGTCAGGACAGGGCGTCCTCCAGGGCCTTGATGAAGGCCGGGAGGTCGTCGGGGTTGCGGCTGGTGATGAGGTTGCCGTCCACGACGACCTCCTCGTCGGTCCAGGTGCCGCCGGCGTTGCGGACGTCGTCGGCGAGGCTCGGGTAGCTCGTGAGCCGGCGCCCCCGCGCAAGGCCGGCCGACACCAGGAGCCACGGCCCGTGGCAGATCACCGCCAGCGGCAGCTTGAGCTCCATCGCCTCGCGCACGATGTCCTGGGCGCGGGGCTCGGTGCGGATCGTGTCGGCGTTGACGGTGCCGCCGGGAACCACCACCGCGGACACCGTGCCGACGTCGAGGTCGTCGAGGGTGCCGTCGACCTCCACCTTCTGGGTGGGTGTCGTGTCGCCCTCGACGGCCTGGATCGGGTCGGTGCCGGTCGAGTAGATGCGCACGGTGGCGCCGGCCTCGCGCAGCGCGTCACGAGGCTGCACGAGCTCGGCCTCCTCGAAGAAGTCGGTCGCGATGATGGCCACGGTCTTGCCCGTCAGGTCACTCATGGCCGGCCGGTACCCGTGCGCCCGCGACGGGATGCGTCAGCCCGAGAGGCTGGCGGCACTGGTGTGCAGCAGCTCGAGCGCCCGGCGCGCCCACGCACCCGAGGCGCCCGCCAACCCGCAGGAGGGGGTGAGGACCAGCCGCTCCCCCACCTCGGCGAGGTCGAGCCCGACCATGTCCAGCCAGCGCAGCACGCCCTCGGTGATCGAGGCGTCCGACGGGGCCTCAGCCGGGTCGAGCGCCGGGACGACGCCGAGCGCGACGCTCTGCCCCGCCTCCAGCGCCTCGGCGAGCACGTCGTGGTCGGCCGCCGACGCCGCGGCGAGGTCGACCGACAGGCCGTGGGCGCCCGCGCCGCGCACCAACCCGAGCGGCGTGCCGGCCGCACAGCTGTGCACCCACGGCTCGCCACCGGCCGCCGCGATCGCGTCGAGCACCCAGGCGAGCGCCTCGGACGCCTCGGGTGGGTGGATGGTGCGGTGGCGACCGAACCCGGACGCGGTCGGGACCGCGGCCGCGAGCACGGCGGCCAGCGCCGGCTCGTCGACCTGCACGATCAGCCGCTCGACGCCGGGCAGGCGTCGGCGTACGTCGCGGACGTGGTCGCCGAGGCCCTCGGCGAGCGCCTGCGCCAGCTCGCGCCGGGCACCGGAGTCGGCGAGCACCTTGTCGCCGCGCGGGCGCTCGACGGTGGCGGCGAGCGTCCATGGCCCGGCCACCTGGATCTTGAACGCGCCCCGGTAGTCCTGGGTCTGCTCCTCGAGCGTGTCGAGGTCCTGGGCGAGCAGGCTGCGTGCGCGGCGGTGGTCCGCCCCGGAGCCGCTCATCGTGCCCGTCAACCGCCAGCCCGCGGGCTGGAGGTCGACGCCGAGCTCGGTGACCACGGCGAGTCCACGGCCCGTGATCGCGGCGCCCGCGCCTCGCCCCGGGACCTCGGGCAGGTGCGGGAGGCCGTGGTCGGCCGCCAGCTCGCCGACGACGAGGCGCACAGCCTCGTCGTACGCCGCCTGGTCGTCGCCGGGATAGGACCCGACCCCGCTCGCCCGGCTCACGCCGTCGCCTCGATCGTGGCCGAGCCGACGACGCGAGTGCCGTCGTAGACGACGGCGGCCTGCCCGGGGGCCACGCCGTACGCCGGCTCCAGCAGCTCGATGTCGACGCTCTCCCCCACGCTCACGCGGGCGGGCAGCTCCTCCCCGTGCGCGCGCAGCTGCACGGTGCCCTCGAGCCGCTCGGGCACCGTGCCGCACCACCGCGGACGGATGCCCCGCAGCCGGCGCACGGCCAGCCGCTCGCGCGGGCCCACGGTGACCGTGCCGGACACCGGCTCGATGTCGAGCACGAACCGCGGCTTGCCGTCAGCGGCCGGCCGGCCGATGCGCAGGCCCTTGCGCTGCCCGATCGTGAAGCCGTAGGTCCCGGCGTGCTCGCCGAGCACCTCGCCGGACTCGTCGACGATCGTGCCGCCGTGGTTGGGCGCGCGGTCGCCGAGCTTCTCGCGCAGCCAGCCGGCGTTGTCGCCGTCGGCGACGAAGCAGATGTCGTGGCTGTCGGGCTTGTCGGCGACCAGCAGCCCGCGCTCGGCCGCCTCGCGGCGCACGTCGGCCTTGGTCGAGCCGCCCAGGGGGAACATCGAGTGACGCAGCTGCTCCTGGTCGAGGACGCCGAGCACGTAGGACTGGTCCTTGCCGTGGTCGATCGCCCGGTGCATCTCGACGAGGCCGTCCGGCCCGGTGCGCAGCTGGGCGTAGTGACCGGTGGCGACGGCGTCGAACCCCAGCCCGAGCGCCCGGTCGAGCACGGCCGCGAACTTGATCTTCTCGTTGCAGCGCAGGCACGGGTTGGGCGTGCGGCCGGCGGCGTACTCGTCCATGAAGTCCTCGACGACGTCCTCGTGGAAGCGCTCGCTGAGGTCCCAGACGTAGAACGGGATGCCGATGACGTCGGCCGCACGGCGCGCGTCGTTGCTGTCCTCGATCGTGCAGCAGCCGCGGGCTCCGGAGCGGTACGACGCCGGGTTGCGTGACAGGGCCAGGTGGATGCCGGTCACGTCGTGCCCCGCCTCGGCCGCCCGCGCGGCGGCCACCGCGGAGTCGACGCCGCCGGACATGGCGGCGAGGACCCTCATCGCTGAGTCACCGGGCGGGTCACCGCCGGGCTGCCCGGGCCCGCTCGACGACCGGCCCGATGGCCGCGACGACCGCGTCGACGTCGGCCTGGGTGGAGGTGTGGCCCAGGGTGAAGCGCAAGGAGTGCCGCGCCGCCTCGTCGGTGCAACCCATCGCGAGCAGCACGTGGGAGGGCTGGGGCACGCCGGCGGAGCACGCGGACCCGGTCGAGCACTCGATCCCGCGCGCGTCGAGGAGCATGAGCAGCGAGTCGCCCTCGCAGCCGGGGAAGCCGAGGTGGGCGTTGCCGGGCAGCCGGTGCTCGGGCGCAGCGCCGTGCAGGTGGGCGTCGGGGACGACCTCGATCACGCGTCGCACCAGGTCGTCGCGGAGCGCGGCGATCCGCGCTGCCTCCTCGGCGCGCTGCTTGACGGCCAGCTCGACGGCGGCGGCGAACCCGGCGATCGCCGGGGTGTCGAGCGTGCCGCTGCGGATGTCGCGCTCCTGCCCGCCGCCGTGCACGAGCGGGCTCACCGAGACCTCGCGGCGCACCACGAGCGCGCCCACGCCGTAGGGACCGCCCAGCTTGTGCCCGGTGAGCGTGAGCGCGTCGACACCGCAGGCCGCGAAGTCGACTGGCACGTGGCCGACCGCCTGCACCGCATCCGTGTGGACGGGGATGCCGTGCTCGGCGGCGATCGCGACCACCTCGTCGATCGGCTGCAGGGTTCCGACCTCGTTGTTGGCCCACATGACCGAGATCAGCGCGACCGAGTCGGGGTCGCGCTCCACGGACGCGCGCAGCGCCTCGACGTCGAGCAGGGCGCGGTCGTCGACGGGCAGCAGCTCGGCCCGGGCGTCGTCGGCCTCGACGAGCCAGTGCAGCGGGTCGAGCACGGCGTGGTGCTCGATCGCGGTCGTGAGGATCCGGGTGCGGCGCGGGTCCTCGCCACGACGCGACCAGAACATGCCCTTGAGGGCGAGGTTGTCGGCCTCGGTACCCCCGGAGGTGAACACCACCTCGCCGGGCCGGCAGTCGAGCGCCTGGGCGATCGTCTCGCGCGACTCCTCCACGACGCGCCGGGCCCGCCGACCCGAGGCGTGCAGCGAGCTGGCGTTGCCGACCGCGAGGAGGTGGTCCCTCATCGCCTCGACCGCCGCGGGGACCATCGGGGTGGTCGCGGCGTGGTCGAGGTAGGCCGTGGGGCCGGCGTCGGGGTGGGTCATCGCACCGCCCAGCGTACGGCGCGGTGCGATGACCAGCCCAACCGAGTCGGCCCGCGGCCTACCCGTGACCGAGCGGCCCGGACGCGTGGGTCAGCGGGTGACCTTGATCGTGCCGAGCTTGGTCGGCGCGCCGTCGGCCACCGAGCACGGGAACGGCGAGCTCGGCACCGGCTGCCCGTCCTGGTTGTCGGCGTTGAAGGTGAACGACGAGGGGATCTTCACGGCGTACGTGCCGGGCTTCTTGAGCTTGAAGCCCTTGGCCGTCCCCCGCGCCTGGAGCGTCATCGCGCCGCTGTCGGGCACGTCGGTGCGCGGGATGGTCACGCCGGCGAGCGCCACCTTCTTCGACCCCACGCTGTACTTGATGTCGCTCGCCGAGCCGGACAGCGCGGAGATGCCGAGGATGTCCCGCATCGGCGTCACGAGGCTCTCCGGGATGACCACCGTCATCTTGACCGGGCGCTCGGCGACCGCCTTCGAGCGCTTGACCTTGGTCGGCAGGTCGATCTTGATCGTCACGGCCATCGTCTGGTCACCCAGCGCCGTGGTGCAGGTGTAGCTGCTCTTGAGCGAGACCGGCTTGGCCTCGGCCGGCGCGGCCACCAGGGCGGTGCCGCCCACGAGGGCGGCGGTGGCGCCGAGAGCGGCGAGTCGTGCGTGCATGCGCATGGACATGTGTTCTCCTCCCGAGAGCCGCGCCCCTCCCGGGCGCGGACGTGAAACGGACGATAAC